>CAKTPQ010000004.1 GCA_934591745.1 uncultured Oscillospiraceae bacterium | reverse complement strand
TCTCTGCACGACGGCCCTCCGTTCTCCAACGGCGCGCTGCACATGGGTCACGCCCTGAACAAGTCCCTGAAGGACTTCATCACCCGCATGTATGCCATGCGGGGCTACTATACCCCCTACATCCCCGGCTGGGACAACCACGGTATGCCCATCGAGTCCGCCATCATCAAGCAGAACAAGCTGAACCACAAGGCCATGAGCGTGGCGGACTTCCGCACCGCCTGCCATGAGTTCGCCGACCACTATATCGACGTCCAGCGCGAGGGCTTCAAGCGCATGGGCGTGGTGGCCGACTGGGAGCATCCCTACAAGACCATGGATCCCGGCTTTGAGGCGCAGGAGGTTCGGGTCTTCGGCAAGATGTACCAGAACGGCCACATCTACAAGGGTCTCAAGCCCGTGTACTGGTGTCCCCACGACGAGACGGCGCTGGCCGAGGCGGAGATCGAATACAAGGACGACCCCTGCACCACCGTCTATGTCAAGTTCCCCATGCACGATGATCTGGGCAAGCTGCCCCATCTGGACCACAGCAAGCTGTCCTTCGTGATCTGGACCACCACGGTCTGGACGCTGCCCGGCAACCTGGCCATCGCCCTGCATCCCGATGAGAGCTATGCCATCGTCAAGGCGTCCAACGGCGATATGTATATCATGGCCGAGGCGCTGACCGAGAAGGTCATGGGCATCGGCGGCTTCACCGGCTACTCCATCGTGGAGACTCACCCCGGCTCCTTCTTCGAGAACATGCTGGCCGACCATCCCTTCCTGCCCAAAACCTCCCGCCTGGTGCTGGCGGACTACGTCACCATGGACTCCGGTACCGGCTGCGTCCACACTGCCCCCGGCTTCGGCGCCGACGACTATGTCACCTGCAAGCGCTACGGCATGGACATGGTGGTGCCCGTGGACGATCAGGGCAAGCACACCGCCTACGCCGGCAAGTACGAAGGCATGACCACCGACGAGTCCAACCCCGTGATCCTGCAGGATATGAAGGACAACGGCTCCCTGTTCGCCAGTGAGAACATCGTCCACAGCTATCCCCACTGCTGGCGCTGCAAGCAGCCCATCATCTTCCGTGCCACCCCCCAGTGGTTCTGCTCCGTGGACTCCTTCAAGGACGAGGCCATTGCCGCCTGCGAGGATGTGCGCTGGGTGCCCTCCTGGGGCAAGGACCGTATGCGCTCCATGATCCTGGAGCGTACCGACTGGTGCATCAGCCGCCAGCGCCGCTGGGGTCTGCCCATCCCCGTGTTCTACTGCAAGGACTGCGGCAAGCCCATCTGCACCGAGGAGAGCATCGAGGCCGTAGCGGAGCTGTTCGAGAAGAAAGGCTCCAACGCATGGTTCGATATGGACGCCGCCAACATCCTGCCCAAGGGCTTTACCTGCCCCCACTGCGGCAAGGCTGCCGGCTTCGAGAAGGAGACGGACACGCTGGACGGCTGGTTCGACTCCGGCTCCACCCACTTTGCCGCCATGGAGCGCGACCAGCACTTCTGGCCCGCCACCATGTATATCGAGGGTCTTGACCAGTACCGCGGCTGGTTCCAGTCCTCCCTGCTGGTAGCCGTAGGCGCGCTGGGCCGCGGCGCTCCGTTCAAGGAGTGCGTCACCCACGGCTGGACGGTGGACGGCGAGGGCAAGGCCATGCACAAGTCTCTGGGCAACGGCATGGACCCCGCCGAGATCTTCGACAAGTACGGCGCCGACCTGCTGCGTCTGTGGGCAGGCTCCGCCGACTACCACGTGGACGTGCGCTGCTCCGACGAGATCTTCAAGCAGCTGAGCCAGAACTATCTGAAGTTCCGCAACACCTGCAAGTTCTGTCTGGACAATCTGGTGGGCTTCGACGCCGACCATCTGGTGCAGCCCGACGAGATGCTGCCGCTGGATAAGTGGGCCGTCACCCGCCTGAACAACCTGATCGAGAAGGTGTTCGCCGCCTACGACAACTATGAGTTCCATGTGGTGTCCCACATGGTCAACGACTTCTGCGTGGTGGATCTCAGCTCCTTCTACTTCGACATCATCAAGGATCGTCTGTACTGCGGCGAGGAGAACAGTCTGGAGCGCCGCAGCGCCCAGTCCGCCGTCTGGATGATCCTGGACGCCATGACCCGTCTGTTTGCCCCCATCCTGGCCTTCACCTGCGACGAGGTGTGGCTGGCCATGCCTCACCGCGCCGGTGACGACGCACGCAACGTCCTGTTCAACGAGATGGTGCAGCCCTACGCCGCCTACGCCCTCAGCGAGGACGAGATGGCCAGGTGGGCGCGCCTCGCCGCCCTGCGTACCGCCGTCAACGGTGCGCTGGAGCAGGCCCGCGCCGACAAGACCATCGGCAAGAGCCTGGAGGCCGAGGTGGACCTGACCGTCACCGCCGAGGACGCCTTCCTGGTGGACATGGACGCCGACGCGCTGGCCGACATCCTCATCGTCTCCCAGGTCCGGGTAGACGTGGGCGCGGAGCAGGCCGTGGCCGTCCGCCCCGCCAACGGCGCCAAGTGCCTGCGCTGCTGGAAGGTACTGCCCACCGTGGGCAGCGACGCCCAGCACCCCGAGCTGTGCCCCCGCTGCGCCGCCGTGGTGAACAAGCTCCCCGTCATCGAATAAGCGCGTATAACATAAAAAGGGAGGACACGCAGAGCGTGTCCTCCCTTTTTATGTGTCGGTTTACTCGTGCTCCTTGTCCATGACGAACAGCTCCGGCTCCTCGCCGCCTGTCGCCACATAGATGTCCTCGCACTTCTGCTGTGCCGCCGTCAGAAGCTCCACCGCCTTTTCCATGGCGTCCATCGCCGTCAGATACATCTTTTTGTAGTCTGCCAAGTCCTCGCCCCCTTACTTTAATGACCGATTTTGGTCAATATGAATATATACCTATCTCGGTTAACATTCAAGTGGAAAGTGGGGCTTGCATGTTATGATCTCCTATGAAAATCTGTGGCTCACCATGGCACGAAAAGGCGTCACGCAGTACGCACTCATCAAAAAGCACGGCGTCAGTCCCGCTCAGATCACACGGTTGAAGCGTGGGGAGAGCGTCAGCACGCACACAATTGATATGTTCTGCCGCATATTGGATTGTAACGTCTCCGATATCATGGCGTATGTTCCCGACGAACGCACCTGAATTCCGCATATCATCCCCCTGACTATAGTTTATCTGAAAACAAGATAAAATGCAATATCTGGAATGAGGATATTCTATGGTCATTTCGGGTGATAAGAATGCGTTATGAAGTTCTGAGCTATGAGAATATCCGGAGCCTGCGGGTGGACGGCGGCTACACGCAGCAGCAGATCGCGGAATACCTGAATGTCAGGCAGAATACATACTGTCAGTACGAACTGGGTACACTGAACTACCCAGTGGATGTGCTGTGCCGCCTGTCGGCGTTTTACGGCGTCAGCGTGGACTACCTGCTGGGCCTGACGGATGAAAAGAAGCCCTATCCGCGCAGAAAATGATCTGCGCACTGCGCCGGAGCTGTCTCACAGCTTCGGTGTTTCCGTTTCTTAATTATAGGACATATAGTCCAAAATCGCAATAGAAACCTGCGTCTCTCCCTATAATGTTCCTTGGTGATGCAAATGAAAACGCGTATCCGGGACATGCGGGAGGACGCAGACCTCAGCCAGAAGGTCGTCGCGGAATATCTGCTGTGCGACCAGTCCCTGTATTCCAAATATGAGCGGGACGAGCGCGCCCTGCCGCTGGAGCTGGCGGTACGTCTGGCCGAGTTTTACCACGTCAGCGTGGATTATCTGCTGTTTCTCACCGATGAAAAGAAACCCTATCCACGGCGGAAATAGCAGATCGGTGAGGTGATGGCATGACGGCAAAGGACGCGGTGGCCGTGCGTCTGCGGGACATCTGCACCCGGCGCGGCATCCGGATCAACGAGCTTGCCAATATTTCCGGCGTCACGCCCTCCACGGTGTACAGCCTGCTGGACACGCGCCGCCGGGATGTCTCCGTTACCACGGTGAAAAAGCTGTGCGACGGGCTGGATATGACGCTGGGCCAATTTTTTGCCGCGCCGGTTTTCGATGAGCTGGAGCAGGAAATACAGTAAAAGGGAGGACACGCAGAGCGTGTCCTCCCTTTTACTGTTATACGCTTATGCCTTGTTCTCCAGCTTCCGCAGCTGCGCCTGAAACTCCTCCGGCAGCGGGCAGTGCAGCTCCACCGGCTCTCCGGTGCGGGGATGGATGAACCGCAGCCCCACCGCGTGGAGACACTGGCCTGTCAGCCCCGGCACCGGCTTTTTCGCGCCGTACACCGTATCCCCCAGAATGGGGTGGCCGATGTAGGCCATGTGCACCCGAATTTGGTGGGTGCGCCCCGTCTCCAGACGGCACCGCACATGGGTCGCCCCCGGATACCGGGCAATGACCTCCCAGTGTGTCACGGCGGGCCGCCCGTCGGCGACCACCGCCATCTTCTTCCGATCCGACGGATGCCGCCCGATGGGCGCGTCCACGATGCCGCTGTCCTCCCGGAGGTTTCCCGTTACCAGACACTCATACGTCCGGGCCAGCGTGTGGTCGCTGAGCTGGGCGCTGAGCCCCAGATGGGCCGCGTCGTTCTTGGCGGCGATGATCAGCCCGCTGGTGTCCCGGTCGATGCGGTGGACGATACCGGGACGCTTCTCCCCGCCGATACCCGACAGCGACGGCCCGCAGTGGTGCAGCAGCGCGTTGACCAGCGTGCCGTCCGGGTGTCCCGGCGCCGGATGGACCACCAGCCCCGCTGGCTTGTTCACCACGATGACGTCCCCGTCCTCATACACCACGTCCAACGGGATGTCCTGTGCCTCCACCGCCGTCTCCCGCACCTCCGGCACGTCCACCGTCACCGTCTCGCCGCCGGCGATGCGGCAGCTCTTGGCGGCGGGCTTCCCGTCCACCGTCACGCGGCCCTCGTCGATATACCGCGCCGCCTGGGAGCGGGTCAGCCCCTCGGCGCGGAACGCCACAAAGGCGTCCAGCCGCGCACCGGCATCCGCCGCCTCAGCCTTCAGATGCAGCGTCATTTCCCGGCTCCTTCTTCCTGTCGTATTTGTCGTAGAACCACAGGTAGTACACGGCGCCCAGGATGACGCCCACCACCACGAAGCAGTCCGCCAGATTGAAAATGGGATAGCTGATGAACTGCAGATCAAACATATCCACCACATAGCCCCGGCACACCCGGTCGATGACGTTGCCGATACCGCCGCCCAGAATGAGCACCCCCGCCGTTACGCCCAGCGGATGGCGGACGATCCTTTTCACCAGCAGCCACGCCACCGCCAGCATCAGCACAATGGTGACGATGGCCAGCAGCCCGGTCTTGCCGGAAAAGCTGCTCCACGCCGCGCCGGTATTGTGCAGCCGGGTCAGCTGCACCACGCCGGGCAGCAGCGGCGCGGACTGCCCCACCTCCAGATGAGACACCACCCACCACTTCAAAAGCTGGTCGCCCGCCACGCAGGCCGCCAGCGCTATGATATACCACATAGGGCACCCTCCCTTTTTGGATTCCCTCCCATCATATCCCATCTGCCCGCCGTTTGCAACTTTTATTCCGCGGCTTTCTTGTATTGCACGGCGCCGCGTGGTATAATACAGTATTCAAATATCGCCCCGTACCGACACCGGGGCAGGGAGGCCCGACTTGGACAGAAAACAGGTATTGATCCCGGAGGAGCAGACGCTCCGCCAGCGGGATTTTGAACGGAAAATACAGGAGCTGCACGCCCAGCGGGGCAAGCCCGTCCGTGCGCTGGTAGACACCTTCGGCTGCCAGCAGAACGTGGCGGACAGCCAGCACATCATGGGCATGCTGGAGGCCATGGGCTGCACATTCGTCACCGCGCCGGAGGAGGCGGACATCGTGGTGCTGAACACCTGCGCCATCCGCGACCACGCGGAAAAGCGGGTCTACGGCACGCTGGGCGCGCTGACCCATACGAAAAAGGCCAACCCGGAGCAGATCATCTGCCTGTGCGGCTGCATGGCCCAGCGCCCGGAGGTGGCGGAGAAGGTACGCCAGTCCTACCGCCATGTGGATCTGGTATTCGGCCCCCAGGCGCTGTGGAAGTTCCCGGAGCTTCTCTATCAGGTCTATACCCGCCGGGGCCGCGTGTTCTCCGTGGAGGATGAGCACGGCTCCATTGCCGAGGGTATGCCGGTGGTGCGGGAGGGCCGCACCCGTGCGTGGGTGTCCATCATGTACGGCTGCAACAACTTCTGCTCCTACTGCATCGTCCCCTATGTGCGGGGCCGGGAGCGCAGCCGCGAGCCGGCGCGCATCCTCGAGGAGGTGCGCCAGCTGGCCGCCGAGGGGTACAAGGAGATCACCCTGCTGGGGCAGAACGTCAACTCCTACGGCAAGGATCTGGATACACCGTGGGACTTTGCCGACCTTTTAGGTGAGCTGGACAAGATCGAGGGGGACTATCTTCTCCGCTTCATGTCCTCCCAGCCCAAGGACGCCAGCTACAAGCTGTTCGACACCATGGCGCGCTGCAAGCACGTGGCCAAGCAGCTGCACCTGCCGGTGCAGTCCGGCTGCGACCGGGTGCTGCGGGCCATGAACCGGCCCTACGACCGGGCCAAATATCTGGATCTCATCACCTACGCCCGGAAGGTCATGCCCGATCTGGTGCTGACCAGCGATGTGATCATCGGCTTCCCCGGCGAGACGGAGGCCGAGGCCATGGAGACGGTGGCGCTGGTGGAGGAGGTGCGCTTCGACGCCCTGTTCACCTTCATCTTCTCCCCCCGTCCCGGCACCCCCGCCGCCAAGATGGACGACCCCGTACCCCGCGCCGAAAAGCAGAAGTGGTTCGACCGTCTCTGCGACGCCCAGAACAAGATCTCCGAGGAGATCCACGCCGGGTATGTGGGCGACACCCTGCGCTGTCTCATCGACGGCGAGAGCGACGACAGCCGCTGGCCGCTGACGGCCCGCACCGCCGGGGGACGGCTGGTGCATCTGGTGGGCGACCGAGCCGCGATCGGCACCTACCGCGACGTAAAGATCACCGACAGCAACACATGGGCGCTGTTCGGCCAACTGATTTGAATTTTTCCAAGGAGGTATCCGCATGGCTGAGCTGACCCCCATGATGCGCCAGTACATGGAGATCAAGGAGCAGAATCCCGACTCCATCCTGTTTTTCCGTCTGGGCGACTTCTACGAGATGTTCGGCCCCGACGCCCGCACGGCGTCCCGTGAGCTGGATCTGGCCCTGACCACCCGGGACAAGGACAAGAACAAGTCCTTTGACGACAAGATCCCCATGTGCGGCATCCCCTACCACGCCTCTGACGCCTATATCGCCCGTCTTATCGCCAAGGGCTACAAGGTGGCCATCTGCGAGCAGACGGAGGACCCCGCCGCCTCCAAAGGGCTGGTGAAGCGGGACATCATCCGCGTCGTCACCCCCGGCACCGTCATCGACGAGTCCTGCCTCAGCGCCGAGCGCAGCAACTATCTGTGCGGCGTGTATCTGGACGATACCGGCGCGGGACTGTGCGCCTGCGACGTGTCCACCGGCAAGGCGCAGGCCACGGTGTTCACCGGCCCTGACCGGGTCCGCGCCCTGCTCAATGAGCTGGGGCGGTTCGCCCCCGCCGAGGCGGTGATGAACGAGGCCGCCTATTTTGATGAGACGCTGCACCGGACGATGCAGGAGCGCTTTTCCTGCCACATGGAAAAGCTGTCCGCCGCCCGGTTCACCCCGGAGGACGCGGAGAAAAAGGTACGCACCCAGTTCGGGCAGGAGGCGCTGGAGCGCCTGCCACGGGACAACATGACGCCGCTGCTGGCGCTGGGCGGTCTGCTGGGGTATCTCTATGAGACGCAAAAGACCGATCTGGGTCACCTCGACCAGCTGACATGGTACCGCACCGGGCAGTACATGGAGCTGGACCTCACCGCCCGCCGCAATCTGGAGCTGACGGAGACGCTGCGGGGCAAGGAGAAGCGGGGCAGCCTGCTGTGGGTGCTGGACAAGACAAAGACCGCCATGGGCGCCCGCAACCTGCGGGCATGGCTCCAGCAGCCGCTGGTGGACGTGGCCGCCATTGACCGGCGGCTGAACGCTGTGGCGGCACTGGCGGAGCACACCGTGGCCCGGGAGGAGCTGATACTGGCTCTCAGCGGCATCGCCGATATGGAGCGGCTCATCGGCCGGGTGGTCTATGGCTCCGCCGGCGGGCGGGATCTGGTGTCCCTCCGGGCCTCCATGGAGCGGCTGCCCGCCGTCAAGGCGCAGCTGGCCGCCTTCCCCTCCGGTGCGCTGCACCAGCTGGATCAGCAGCTGGAGGACCTCAACGATCTGGCCGCTCTCATCGGCCAGACGTTGGTGGACGAGCCGCCGTTCTCCGTCCGGGAGGGCGAGATGATCCGGGACGGCTTCGACCCGGAGGTAGATCGTCTGCGGAGCATCCTCCATGGCGGCAAGAGCTTTCTGGCGCAGATGGAGGCGGAGGAGAAGGAAAAGACCGGCATCCGCACCCTGAAGATCGGCTACAACAAGGTATTCGGCTACTACATCGAGGTATCCAACTCCTTTAAGGATCAGGTGCCTGACCACTATATCCGCAAGCAGACGCTGGTCAACGGCGAGCGCTACATCACCCAGGAGCTGAAGGATCTGGAGCACGACGTCCTCACCGCCAAGGATCGGGACGCCGCGCTGGAATACGAGCTGTTCTCCGCCCTGCGCGCCAAGCTGGCGGAGTCCGTCACCCGCGTGCAGCTGGCCGCGTCCCTTATCGCCCAGCTGGATACGCTTTGCTCTTTTGCCGCCGTGGCGGCGAAGAACAACTACTGCCGGCCCTGTGTGGACGAGTCCGGTGTCATCGAAATTCAGGCCGGACGGCATCCGGTGGTGGAGAAAATGCGCTCCGATGCCCTGTTCGTCCCCAACGACACCCTGATGGGCGCCAAGGAGGATCGGGTCAGCATCATCACCGGCCCCAACATGGCCGGTAAGTCCACCTATATGCGGCAGGTGGCGCTGATCGTGCTGATGGCGCAGGTGGGCAGCTTTGTCCCCGCCCACGACGCCCACATCGGCGTGGTGGACCGCATCTTCACCCGCATCGGCGCCAGCGACGACCTGTCCGCCGGACAGTCCACCTTTATGGTGGAGATGACGGAGGTGTCCGATATCCTCCGCACCGCCACCAAGAACAGCCTGCTCATTCTGGACGAGATCGGCCGCGGCACCTCTACCTTCGATGGGATGTCCATTGCCCGGGCGGTGCTGGAGCACTGCGCCGAAAAGCTGAAGGCCAAGACGCTGTTCGCCACCCACTACCACGAGCTGACGGCGCTGGAGCAGACGCTGCCCAACGTCCGCAACTACAATATCGCGGTCCGCGCCCGGGGCGAGGACATCATCTTCCTGCGCAAGATCATCCCCGGCGGCGCCGACCGCAGCTACGGCATTGAGGTGGCCAAGCTGGCGGGGCTGCCGGACAGCGTCCTCAAGCGCGCCCGGGCTATTCTGGAGGAGCTGGAGAGCCAGTCCGGCCGCCCCGCTCCCGCCGCCGCGCCGGACGATCAGCTGTCACTGGCCGCCATGGCCGAGAGCGAAACGGCGGACATCATCCGCCGGACGCAGGTGGATTCCCTCAGCCCGCTGGAGGCGCTGAACCTGCTGTACGACCTGAAAAAGCGTCTCAGCTGACGCTTCATCATGCATGCATGATGAAGCTATCCTGAAGCAAACAGGAAGTCATCATGAAATTATCCGGAAATTCTTCCGTGCCGTCCAGCGGACGGCACGGCCACCGCCCTTGAAAGGAGGCCCTCCCCTATGCCCCAGATCCAACAGCTGCCCCCGCACCTTGCCGACCTCATCGCCGCCGGCGAGGTGGTGGAACGTCCCGCCTCCGTGTGCAAGGAGCTTCTGGAAAACGCGCTGGACGCCGGCGCCTCCGCCATCTCGGCGGAGCTGGAGCGGGGCGGCCTGACCTATATCCGCATCACGGACAACGGCTGCGGCATCGCGCCGGAGCAGCTGCCCACCGCCTTCCTGCGCCACGCCACCAGCAAGCTCCGCCGCCCGGAGGATCTGGCCGCCATCGGCACCCTGGGCTTCCGAGGCGAGGCGCTGGCCGCCATCGCCGCCGTGTCGCGGGTGGACATCTTCTCCCGGCCGGCCGGCGCGGACTGCGGCGCCATGCTCCATCTGGAGGGCGGCGTGCCGGAGACTGTCAGCGAGGCCGGGTGCCCTGACGGCACCACTGTCTGCGTCCGGGATCTGTTTTACAACACCCCCGCCCGGATGAAGTTTATGAAGAAGGACTCCGCTGAGGGAGCCGCCGCCGCCGGTGTGGTGACCCAGCTGGCGCTGAGCCACCCGGACGTGTCCTTCAAGCTGCTGCGGGACGGGCAGGAGATCCTCCACACCCCCGGCGACGGGCAGCTGCTGTCCGCCATTTACGCCGCGCTGGGCCGGGACTTTGCCGCCGGGCTGATGCCCGTCAGCGGCAGCGGCGGCACCGTGCGGGTGGAGGGCTTCGTCACAAAGCCCCTGGCCGGACACGGCACCCGTGGCCGCCAGCTGTTTTTCGTCAACGGGCGGCTGGTCAAGAGCCAGCTTCTGTCCGCCGCTGTGGAGGAGGCCTACCGCAACCGGCTGCTGAAGGGGAAGTTCCCCGGCTGCGTCCTGCACATCACGCTGCCGGTGAACGAGGTGGACGTCAACGTCCACCCGGCCAAGACCGTGGTGAAATTCGTATCTGACAAGACCGTGTTCGACGCGGTGCACTACACCGTGAAGGACGCGCTGGACCGGGAGGGCCAGCCTGCCGCCGCAGAGAAAGAGCCCTTCTATCGGGCCATGAGCGCCCAGGAGTTCCGGGAAAAGACGCCCGCGCCCGGCGTCCGGCTGCCCTTTGTCAGCGGCAGACCCGTCGGCTCCGCCGGAGCTGGCAGCCCGACGGTCAACCGTTTTGCGCCCGCCGCGCCGACGGTGCAGACGCCACGCGAAACGGTACAGCCTGTCGCTGCGCCGCAGGGCGACGTATGGCAGGTGCGGGACGCCGCACCGGAGGCCGGGAAAGCCTTCACCGTCCCCAGCGGACGGGAGGGCGTTGTTTACCGCATCACGCCGCCGGAGGCGGGGGACGCGCCCGCTGGAGAAGCCGCGAAGGCGGAGGACACGGTGCCCGCCATGGCGCCGAAGGCAGAGGCTTCACAGGCCGGGTATGCCGCCGAATGCGGCGCACCGGAGAACGCCGGACACGTCCAGCAGGCGCTGGATATGCCGGAGGAGGCAGAGCTGGGCGATACGCCGTGGCGCATCGCCGGCGAGGTTCTGAAAACCTATATCATCTGCGAGGACGGAGCGCAGAACGTGTGGCTCATCGACAAGCACGCCGCCCACGAGCGCATCCGCTTTGACGCGCTGAAGGCGGATCCGGTGCCGCCCATGGCACAGCAGCTGCTGACCCCCGCTGCCGTGACGCTGACCGCCGAGGAGTACGGCGCGGTGCTGGAGCAGCTGGACGTGCTGGCCGGGTACGGCTTTCTGTGCGAGGACTTCGGAGACAGCACCGTACTGGTGCGGGAGATCCCCGACTACATACGGGCGGAGGACGCCGCCGCCACGCTGGAGGAGCTGGCCCGGAAGCTGCTTTTGCAGCGGACTGACCCCGATGGTTCGCGGGACGAGCTGCTGCACACCATGGCGTGCAAGTCCGCCATCAAGGCGGGCATGACCACCGACGCCGCCGAGCTGGCGGCGCTGGTGAAGCAGGTGCAGTCCGGGGCTATCCGGTACTGCCCCCACGGCAGGCCCGTGGCGGTGAAGCTGCGGAAATACGAGGTGGAGAAGATGTTCAAGCGGGCGTGACCCCTTGGCATACGGGAGGTGACGCAATGGCACAGCGGGTTGTCTGCGTGGTGGGCCCTACCGCGTCGGGCAAGACGAAAATGGGCGCGGCGCTGGCCGTGCGCTTCAACGGCGAGGTGGTGTCCGTGGACTCCATGCAGATCTACCGGGGCATGGAGATCGGCACCGCCGCCCCCACACCGGCTGAAATGGAGGGCGTGCCCCACCACATGATCGGCGTGGCCGACCCGGCGGAGAACTGGTCGGTGTCCCGGTTCACGGAGGAGGCCGACCGGTGCATACAGGATATCCTGCGCCGGGGTAAGCTGCCCGTTCTGGTGGGCGGCACCGGGCTGTATCTGGACGCGCTGGTGCGGGGCCATACATTTGCCGCCGGGCAGCAGGGCGGCGCGGTGCGCCGGGAATTGCAGCAGCGGCTGGCCCAAGAGGGCGCGGCGGCGCTGCTGGCGGAGCTGGCGCAGGTCGACCCGGAAACGGCGGCGCGGCTGCACCTACGGGATGAAAAGCGCATCCTGCGGGCGCTGGAGGTCTACCGCGAGACGGGAGAAACCATCAGCGAGCACGACCGGAAAAGCCGGGAGGCCCCCGACCGGTACGACGCGCTGTATATCGGGCTGAGCTTTCAGGACCGGCAGGACCTGCGGGACCGCATTGACCGGCGGGTGGACGCCATGGTGGCACAGGGCCTGCTGGGCGAGGTGCGGCGGCTGCTGGACAGCGGTCTGCCCAGGGACGCCACAGCCCTGCAGGCCATCGGATTCAAACAGTTTCTGGCGGTGGCCGACGGGACGGCCACCGAGGCGGAGGCCGTGGAGGAGGTCAAGCTCCGCTCCCGGCAGTACGCCAAGCGGCAGCTGACATGGCTGCGGCGAAATCCCGATATCTACTGGATCCTGTGGGGAAAAGAGCCTGATTTTCCGCAGGCTCTCCAAAATGCGACAGAATTCCTCACCGCCGCCGGCGTATGCTGAAAGCGGCGGACGGAGGACAGGCCTATCGTCCGCACACAGATATAAAGGAGCAGACGATATGCAAAAGACAAACAACCTTCAGGAGATCTTTCTCACCCGCGCCCGGAAGCAGAACATCCCCGTGACCATGTTCCTGGTCAACGGATTCCAGCTGCGGGGCACCATCACCGGCTTTGACTGCTTCGTGGTCATTCTGGACTCCGAGGGAAAGCAGCAGGTCATCTATAAGCACGCCATTTCCACCATCGCGCCGCTGCGGCCGGTGGAGCTGCGGGAGGACGAGGCGGCGGACGCCGTGTGACCTCCGGCAGGCACATACAGACGATAAAAGGAAAGCACCATGAAAAGATCATCGCCCCTTATGAAAATACTGCCCATCGCCGTGCTGGCGGCGGTGCTGCTCTATTTCGCCGTGCAGCTGTACAACTATCTGTCCGACCCGGTGAGCACCACGCTGGTGACGGAGGGACAGGCGGAGGACACCATCGCCCTTAACGGCTGGCTGCTGCGGGACGAGGAGGTGCTGCCCGCCCAGAGCGGCACCCTCAGCCGGGAGCGGCAGGAGGGGCAGCGCGTAGGCGTGGGACAGGTGCTGGCCACGGTGTACGCCGACGACGGGGCTTTGCAGACCGTCAGCCAGATCGAGACGCTGGGACTGCAGCTCCAGCAGCTGCAGTTCGCGCTGACATCTTATCTGGACCCGGACGCGGCGCTGAAGCTGGACACGTCCATCACCGGCGACATCCTGACGCTGCGGCAGGCCCTGACCGGCGGCGACTACACCGCCGCGGACAGCGACATCGCCCAGCTGAAGGCCGCTGTGCTGAAACGGGACCACCCCTACACCTCCCAGGAGGAGATCGAGACGGAGATCAAGGCGGTGGAGGGGCAGATCAGCAGCCTGAAGGCGTCGCTCTCCGGCGCGGCCACCATCACCGCCAAGGCGGCGGGGACGTACTCCGCCGTGTGCGACGGGTATGAGACGGTGCTGACCACGGCGTTTCTGGAGGACGTGACGCCGGGGAAGCTGGCGCGGCTCCAGCCCGCCGGGACGGAGAGCAACATGGGCAAGCTCATCTACGGCGACACATGGTACTACGTGGTGTCGCTGCCGGAGGCGCAGGCCGCCCAGCTGAAGGCGCTGGGCACCGTGACGCTCCGGTTCGCCAAGGGGTTTGACCAGAACCTGCGGATGCAGGTGGTGTCCGTGTCGGCGGCGGAGAACGGGCAGGCGGCTGTAACGCTGTCCTGCAGGAAGTATCTGGCGCAGACCACGCTGCTGCGGCATCAGGCGGCGGACGTGATCCTGCGCACCTATGAGGGGCTGCGGGTGCCGTCCAATGCCCTGCGGGTCAGCGAGGAGGGCGTCACCGGCGTCTACTGCGTGGACGGCAGCACCGCCGCCTTCCGCCCCGTGACCGTGCTGTATCAGGGACAGGGGTACGCGCTGGTGCGCGCCGCCGACGGAGCGTCCGACACCCAGACGCTGCGGGTCGGCGATGAGGTCATCGCCACGGCCGGTGCGCTCAGCGATGGAAAGGTCATACGATAACGGACGACGATCCGGTCAGAAATACAAAGAGGAGGAGCTTCTCATGTCTATTGCGGAAAATATTGCGGCGATCCGCCGCCAGATCGACGAGGCGGCCCGGGAGACAGGGCGCACCGGCGCGGACATCACGCTGGTGGGCGCCAGCAAAATGAACGATGCGGCGGCCTGTCAGGAGGCTATCCGGGCGGGCATCGACGCTCTGGGTGAGAACCGGGTGCAGGAAATGACGGCCAAGCTGGCGGAGAGCGCCTACGACGGCGCGCCGCTGCACTTTATCGGCCATTTGCAGCGCAACAAGGTCAGGCAGGTGGTGGGCAAGGCCGTGCTTATCCACTCCGTCGGCTCCCAGGAGCTGCTGGAGGAGATCCAGCGGCAGGCGGAAAAGCTGGGCATCGTGCAGGATATCCTGCTGGAGGTGAACATCGGCGGCGAGGCGGCCAAGAGCGGCTTCGCACCGGAGGCGGTGGCCGAGGCCGCCGCACGGGCCAAGGAGCTGTCCCATGTACGGGTGCGGGGTCTGATGACCATTCCACCGGCGGACGCCACCCAGGCGGAAAATATGGTGTATTTTGAAAAAGTACATGCCCTATATGTTGACATAAATCAAAAAATGTATAATAATGAATTAGATTGTCTTTCCATGGGCATGAGCGGCGATTTCGCCGACGCCATCCGTGCGGGCAGCAATATGGTTCGCGTGGGTACCGCCATTTTCGGCGCCAGAGACTACACAAAATAACGCGGGAGGTATTTTTCGATGAGCTTCATGGACGAGCTGAAAAAGATCATTCATCCCTACGACGACGAGGATTACGACTACGAGGACGATTTTGAGGAGCCTGTCAAGGAGTCCCGTTCCCCGTTCGAGGACCGTAAGGAGGACCGCCGCAGTGAGGAGCGGCGCAGTGAGGACCGCCACAACAAGGTGGTGAACATCCACGCCACCACTCAGCTGAAGGTGGTGCTGGTGAAGCCTGAGCGCTTTGAGAACGCCTCCGAGATCGCCGACCACCTGAAGGAGAAGCGGACGGTGGTGCTGAATCTGGAGTCCACCAATAAGGACGTGGCCCGGCGGCTCATCGACTTCCTGTCCGGCGTGGCCTACGCCGGTGAGGGCAAGATCAAGAAGGTGGCGGCCAACACCTACATCATCACGCCGTACTCCGTGGATATCATGGGCGATCTCATTGATGAGCTGGAGAACAACGGCCTGTACCTGTAAAAAAGAAAGGGATCGGAGGGATCATCCATGTTTACACCACAGGAAGTTTCTGAGAAGGTATTCCCCAAAGCGTCGTTCGGCGGCGGCGGGTACAGCATGAGCGCCGTGGACGAGTTCCTGGACGCGCTGACCGAGGACTACACCGCGCTGTACAAGGAAAATGTGACGCTGAAAGCCAAGCTGAAGGTGCTGGCGGAGAAGGTGGAGGAGTACCGCTCCACCGAGGATGCCATGCGTCAGACGCTGCTGACGGCCCAGAAGATGGCCGCCAAGCTGGTGCAGGAGGCGCAGGCCGAGAAGGATCAGCTGCTGGCGGACGCCAAGGCCGAGGCAGAGGCCGAGGTGCGGCGGCTGGACGATGAGAAGAAGGCCGCCCAGCAGAAGCTGGTGATGGCGCAGGAGAAGCTGGCGGACTTCATCCGCCGCTCCGATGAGCTGTGTCAGGCGCAGTCCGCGTTTTTGCAGACGCTGCCGGAGCTGGAGCTGGCGCCCGCGGCACCGGCGGCGGAGGCCGCCCAGGCTGACGAGGCCGTGGAGACCATCGAGCAGGACATCCTGACCCAGTTCGATACCCCGGCACAGGAGGAGGCAAAGCCGGAGACGGCGGAGGCCGCCGACGAGCCTACCATCAAGTTCCCGCCGGTGAACGGCAGTGCCGCGCCCAGTGAGTTTTCCTTCGATCTGGGCGAGCTGAAGTTCGGACGGAACTACAAGGGCAAGGAATAACACAGGACAACCGAAAAGGCGGCCTTCGGCCGCCTTTTTTCAGGAGATACCGCCGGCGGGCCGTGAAGAACGCGGCGGCGGAGACATGACAAGGAGGAGAGTGGATGACGGACAGACCCATTATCGCGCTGCTGTACGATTTCGATAAGACGCTGTGTACCACCGACATGGAGGACTACGCCTTTATCCCGGCGCTGGGGTACACACCGGCGGAGTTCTGGTACAAGGCCAACACCTTCGGACGGGACAACCGGATGGACGGCCTGCTGGCCTACATGTACACCATGATCGAGGAGTGCCGCGCCCAGGGAAAGCGGCTGGACCGGGAGTTTCTGGTGCGCTGCGGCCACAGCATGGAGCTGTTCCCCGGCGTGCGGGAGTGGTTCCGGCGCATCAACGAATTCGGTGAGGCGCAGGGCGTCACCATCGAGCACTACGTCATTTCCTCCGGCCTGCGGGAGATCATCGAGGGCAGCGGCATCGCCCATGAGTTCCGGGAGATCTACGCCTGCGAGTTCTTCTACAACGAGGAGGGGCTGGCTACATGGCCCAAGCTGGACGTCAACTTTACCAACAAGACCCAGTTCGTCTACCGCATCAACAAGGGCGTGCTGGACGTGTCCGACGACAAGACGCTGAACGACTCCATGCCCGACGACAGCAAGCGCATTCCCTTCACCAACATGATCTATGTGGGAGACGGTCTTTCCGATGTGCCGTGCATGAAGATGATGCGGGCCTACGGCGGGCAGGCCATCGCCGTGTATCAGGCCGGCAACCGGGCCGGTGTGGAGGACCTGCTGAGCAAGGGACGGGTGGACTTCATCTTCCCCGCCGACTATCGGGAGGGCACGGGACTGGACGGCACCGTGAAGAACATCATCCGGAAAATGGCCATCAGCGACGCCCTTACCGCCGAGAATGCCCAGCAGCTGCAGGCCATCGGGCGGGGCGACCTGCCGGAGCAGGTGGGCCTGTTCGAGTGAAGCGGCAAAAAAGAAACAGGGTCCGCGCACTGTGTGCGCAGACCCTGTTTTTATTCAAATAAATGGATGCCATCCACGGTGCGGAGGTGGGCCTGGAGGTCGGTCAGCAGCTGCTCCGACGCATCGGAGAGGGGACGGCCCTTGGGCGTCACCAGGTAAAATGTGCGGTCGGCGGGGGCTTCGTCCAGACGCAGGGCGCGGACGGTGCCGTACTGGCGGACAGAATAGGCCGCGGCCGCGGCAGGACAGATGACCCAGCGCCGCCCACAGGAGGGCAGTGTCTCCGCCAGCTGGGGAATGTCGGTATACAGCAGCGGACGGGCGTCCACGCCAAACCAGCAGTCGTGCCACTGGAGGATCTCCGGCTGGCCGGAGACCAGTATCTCATCCTCCACATGGAGCATGGAGGGATGCACCGTGTCCGGCAGCTCCAGATCCAGCGGCACCACCAGGAAGAAGGACTCGCGGAACAGGGGCCGGGCCTCGATCTGCAGGTCGTAGTGCAGGCCGCCGTCCACGATGGCCATGTCCGCGTCGCCCCGGGCCACCGCCGTCACCGCCTCGTAGGTACGCATAGTCTCCACCCACAGGGATACCGGCAGCTCACGCTCCAGAAAGCGCTGGTACACCGGGGGCAGGATGTACTGGTTGGCGGTATAGGCCGCAATAACGTGAAGAAATTCCCGGCGGCCGGCGGAGGAAAATGTCTGCGTCTCCGTCAGCAGGTTCTGCCACCGGCGGGCCAGAGGCAGGAACCGCTGGCCTGCCTCCGTCAGAGTGATGTGGCGCTGGCCCTTGCCCCGCTGGAACAGGGGCGCGCCGACCTCCGACTCCAGCGCCTGGAGCCGGGCCGTCAGGGTGGGCTGGGTAATGAACAGCGCTTCTGCCGCTGCCGTCATGGTGCCGTGATCCAGCACAGCGAAGAAAGTTTCAATATCGAGTGTGGTCATTGGCGTCCTCCAATTATAGCTTTCATCTATATTATACGCGTTAATAATCAATTTTACAAGTATAAATTTTGGTGCTATGATGGGGCCACAAACAAGAAAGGAGTTGTTCCCTATGACAAAAACCAAGTCTTCCACTGTTTCCCTGCTGGCCATCGCCGCCGTGGTGGTCACCGCCATGATCGTCTATACGATGGCATGCCTGCTGACGGGGAACATCACCCCGGTGGCCCGCGTGTGCGCCATGCTGTTTCCGGTGTGGTTCGTGGCGGAGCTGAACCTGCTGTGTACGCTGCTGTAACACCAACTCTTCCCTTTTCTCTCTTTACCATACAGAAAGGGCCGGACGCCAAAGGCGTCCGGCCCTTTCTGCGGTTTTGTTCACTGCATGACCTGCCGGAAGACCCGGATAAAGCGGGCGCGGTCGTAGATCACCGGCACGGGGTAGGTGGGGTTGGCCTCCGCCGCGGCCCAGGCGGCCATCTGGGGCAGGTCCTCCTCCCGGATGCAGGAAAAGCCGGTGGGGATGCCCAGCCGGGCGTTCATGGCCAGAACGGCGTCAATGAAGGCGTTGGCCTTCTCCGCATCGGTGCCGCCGGTGAGACCCACCAACTCCGCCAGACGGGCCAGCTTCCGATGGGCCGCCGGGCCGTAGTCCCGGAGGACCACGGGCAGCAGCACCGCGTTGGCAAGGCCGTGGCCCACGCCGTACAGGCCGCCCAGCGTGTGGGCAATGGCGTGGACGTTGCCCACGCTGGCCCGGGTGAAGGCGGCGCCGGCCTGATAGGAGGCGGTGAGCAGCGCCTGCCGGGCATCCACGTCGCCGCCGTGGGCACAGGCGTGCTCCAGTGTGCGGAAGATGGTGACAACGGCCTGCTCTGCCAGCCGGTCAGTCTCGCGGGTGGGGTAAAAGCGGCTGAGGCAGGCCTCCACCGCGTGGGTCAGGGCGTCCATGCCCGTCTCGGCAGTGGTGCGGGGCGGCAGAGACACGGTGAGCAGCGGGTCCAGCACGGCGCAGCGGGGGATGAGGCACAGGTCGCTGACGGCGTACTTGTGGTGGTCCGCGCCGGTGACGACGGCGGCGATGGTGGTCTCCGAGCCGGTGCCGGCAGTGGTGGGCACGGCGATGAAGGGCGGGATGGGGCGGCGCACCTTCAGGAGGCCGGCCAGCTGGGGGAGTGTTCTGTCGGGCCTGACCAGCAGCGCCGCCGCGGCCTTGGCGGTGTCCATGGGGCTGCCGCCGCCTACGGCCACCAGACTGTCGCAGCCCTCCCGGCGGTACAGCGCGGTGGCGGCCTCCACGGCGGACACCGGCGGGTTGGGCTGTATGTCGGAGAACAGAGCATAGCCCTCCAATTGGGAGAGCATCTGCTGAAAGGCGGGGTCGGCGCACTGGCGGCGGCTGGCCACTACCAGCGGGCGGCGGGCGCCGTACTTCGTCAGGAGGGACGGGATGCAGCTGAGGCTGCCGGGGCCGGTGACTGTCTCCGGTCTGCGCCAGGGCAGCAGGCGGGCGCCCAGGCCGAAAATGCATTGGTATATCCGGTACCAGAGGTGGAGCAGGTTCACGGGGATGCCTCCTTTCGTTTCCCCTATTATGGCGGATGGGCGGGATTTTTGCAAGAAAAAAGGGGCGGCTGCGCCGCCCCTTCGGGAATGCGATCTATCACTCCACCGCCTCGATGAGGCCGTAGCCGCCGTTGTGGCGGTGGTACACCACGCAGATAACGTTGTCGTCAATGCGGCGGAACACATAGAACGAGTGATCCAGCAGGTTCATCTGCAGGATGGCCTCGTCGGTGGTCATGGGCTTGACGGCAAAGCGCTTGGTGCGGATGATGTCGAAGTCGTTGTCCTCCACCACGTCGAACTCTGCGGGAACGGAGGAGACCAGCGCGTCGGGCCGCAGGTTCTTGGCCAGCCGCGTCTTGTTCTTGCGGATGCGGCGGTCGATAAAGCTGACAGCCTCGTCAATGGCGCCGCGCATGTCGCCGTCGGGGTCCTCCGTCTGGGCGCGGAACAACGTGCCGTTGGTGCTGCGGATGGTCAGCTCTACCACGCAGCGGTTCTTCTTCTCCACGGCAAAGGTCACAAAGGCGTCTGCCTCCTCCGGAAAATACTTATCCAGCTTGCTGATCTTCTTTTCCGCGTATTCCTTGATGGAGTCGTTGAGGGAGATCTTCTTGCAGGCGAATGTGAACTTCATAATACTTGCTCCTTTCGTCAGTGCGGTAAACACAGGGTAGGGTCGGGGAGCCGTTTCCCTTTATCCTTGTCCGTATTATAGCAAATCGCAGTAGGTTTGAAAAGCGGTTTTGAGAGAATTTGTGAAAACTTCACAAATCGTTTGCAATTCGGACACATTCGACAACGCTCCCCAAAAGTCGCGGAAATGCGGCAAAACCTCCTATTTACACGGGGACGGGCTTGCGTTACTATAATAGAGGAAGCTTTCCAATATCCCACCCGCTTGGGCCGCTCTGCTTGCAGGGCGGCTCTTTTTTTGTGAAAAAGAGAGACGGCGGGGTCGGGCGCGCATGGGGTCATGCGCAAAGCCGGCTCTGCCGTCTCTGTGTGCGGGCGATACCGCGTCAGGCCGTCTCGCCCGGGTCGTTTAGCTTTTTCGCGAGCGTCCCGTCCAGACGCACCGCGCCGTACAGGTTCTTGGCGGAGCAGCCCGCACGGCCGCCGCCGGCACAGGCGCAGGCGCAGGCACAGGCGCAGCTGCTGGCGCAGGCGCAGTGCCCTCCGCCGCCGAAGCCGCCTCCGCCAAATCCGCCGCCCCGGCTGCCGCCGCCGAAGCCGCTGCTACTGCTGCGGGGCGGGCGGGGCCGTTTCTTGGTGCCAACGCTGCCGGGACGGGGCTTGCCGTCAGGTCCGGCGGGATACCAGAGGTGATTGACGAACACATACCGCGTGCCGAAGCCGCCGGCGTAGCCGCCGCCCAGCTCCCGGAGGATCCGCACCACCACCCAAACGATAAAGATGGTGATGATCAGCGTCAGGAACAGGGCGGCCATGCCTGTGTCCTCGTCCTCGTCGTAGCCGTCGTCATACCAGCCGTCGTCCGGCACGTAGTCGGCGCTGTTGTCAGCGGACAGGACGGTGGGCCAGTCGGTGTAGCGCACCCGGACGTTCATCTGATAGCCGTAGTCCAGGTCGGAAGCGGTCACGGTCAGACCGCCCGCCAGCGTCACGTCATCGGCGCCGGTGATCGTGCCATCGCTGAAATCGCCGGTAAGGCCGTCAGGATCGATCCACGTCAGGGTCATGACCCCCATCTTCGCCTCGTCGAACCAGCCGGGGGTGTAGTCATAGGACACGGTATCGCCGTCCAGCGTGTACATGTACTCCTGCACCCAGCGGTAGGAGAAGGTGAACGTCTCGCCCTGGTCGTAGGCGCGGTCCAGATAGACATACATGTAGCTGTTGTCGAAGGACAGGCGCTCGATGTTGTCGGTGAGGGCCGTCTCCTCCCGGATGGAGCCGTTAGGCACGCCGATCTTCAGTTCCTGCCCGTAGGGCAGCTCCTCCAGCGCCGTCCACGTCAGGGAGACGGTAATGGTCAGACTGCCGTCGTCGGTGTTGGGTGCCGCAGTCACGTCGTAGCGGTCGATATAGTCGTAGTCCGCCCAGGCGGTGACGGTGCAGCACAGCGCCGCCAGCAGGGTCAGCAGCAGGATATGCAGTTTCTTCAGCATGTGGCCGCCTCCTCCCTGTTGCCGGTCTGAAGCTGGCAGATATGGTCCATTTTCGCGCTCTCCGCCCGGATGACGGCACAGCGCTCACTGTTCCAGATGGTACTCCAGCTGTCGGTGCGCATATTGCCCAGCGGCGGGGCGCTGAGCCAGCTCTGGCAGGGGATGATGCTGCCGTCCGGGGCGATGGCCATGTTGGAAAGACAGGCGCCGCAGCTGGGGATCAGGTGCAGGCCAAGCGCGCGGAGCGTCTCCTCCGGCAGCCAGCCGGGACTGGTGAAATCCAGTTCCATGCCCAGCTCCTCCGCCACGGGGACGGCGGCGCGCAGCACGTCCGTCAGCTCCTGCTCCGTCAGGCGGGTGGCGCGGCTCTCCGCCCCTTCGGCGCTGCCGGAGGGGATGAGGCCGGAGCAGGTGGCGTAGCGCACGCCCAGCGAGGAAGCAAAGCGCAGGGTGGCGGCGTAGTCAGTGTTCAGGCCGCACAGCGGCGTGTTCACCGAGACGATGAGGCCCGCGGCCACGGCGTTCCGGATGCCCTGCACGGTTTTCTCAAAGCCGTCGGCCCCCACCAGCGCGTTGTGGACGGCGGGATCGGCGCTGTACAGCGTGACCTGCACGCTGTCGAGACTGGCATCGTACAGCTTGGCGCACAGTGCCGGGGTCAGCAGCTGGCCGTTGGTGTTCAGGCGGGTGACGAACCACTGGGCCGCGTCCACCAGCTCCACCAGATCGGCGCGGAGGGTAGGCTCGCCGCCGGTAAACGTCACCTGCGGGATATTGGCTTCCCGCAGGCGGCGGAGGATCTCCAGCCACTGCTGGGTGGACAGCTCCGGCGCGTCGGCCAGCGACTGGCCGGCGGCGTAGCAGTGGAGGCACTTCTGGTTGCAGTGCCACGCGCCGTCGCGGTGCATGGCGCTGACCATCAGGTCCATGCGGTGGGGCGCGGTCATCTGGGAGGCATACTCGCCCAGCGAGAGAACACCCACCTCCGCCTCCGGCTCCTGGCCCCGGGCGATGGCCACCAGCGAGGTGAGCATCAGGGTCAGGTCATCGGCCAGATCGGCCTTTTTGGTAAAGGGATAGGTCTTACGGGTGGCGGCCACGGCGGCGTCCGCCATGGCGCGCCAGTCGGACTCGCCGATCTCCAGACCGGCAAAGGGCTCCAGCCGGTCCATGAAGTTGGCCAGCAGAATGGCCCAGGACAGGTTCAGCGGCACCAGCTTGTCGCCATTGAGCAGCAACAGGAACGGCGCGGACGGCGCATCCTCCCGAGGCGGGATCATGTGGATGCGGACGGCGCCCCGGCCCTTGGGGTCCAGCGTGATGTGCCGCACGCAGCCCAGATGCTGCCTGCGGTAGCGCTGTTCCAGAAACGTAGGCATAGGCGATCCTCCTTTCGCTGCCGCCAGTATAGCATACGGACGGCAAAATGGCAACAGAAACGCCCCGCCGGAAGGCGGGGCGCTGTGTACAATATACGTGTCAGTCGTTGACGTCGTAGAAGATGCGCTCGCCCTCCTCGGCCAGGCCCAGCAGGTCGCGGGCCAGCGCCTTGATGAAGTCGGGGTCATCCTTCTTGCTCAGGTCGGACTGGAGCGCTTCGTTCTCCTGGGTCTTTTCCTGCATCTGCTGGGTCAGGGACGCCTCCTGCGCCCGGACGTCCCGCAGACGCCCGTAGACGTTGACGATCTCCACGCCCACCACCACGATGAGGACGGCCAGCACCAGCAGCAGCACGGTGTTGGACTTTTTTTTGCGGGTCTTTTTCTGCGCCACGGCTGTCCGCTCCCTTCCGCGGCCGGTGGGGCCGCTTTCTGCTATTTATTGTAGCGCAGACACGGCGAAAAGAAAAGTGTTTTTTCAGAAAAGCGGCGGCTTTTTTCAGCCAGCGCGCCGCCAGTACCGCCGGGCGGCACAGCAGACGGCACAGCGCCACTGCCGCGTCCAGCCAGAAGTCCCACAGGGGACGCAGCAGCGGCGGCAGCGTCAGGCTGTACAGCAGGGCGCCCAGCGCCACGCCGGTGAGCATGTACAGCCGCAGCTCCCCCTGCCCCACCCGCAGGGCGAACCACAGCAGCAGAAGGCCCAGTACGGCGATGTACAGGCCGTCCAGCAGGCCGGTGAGCTGCCGGTCACGGCGGCGGCGGAGCCGCACGGCGCGCAGCAGGTCGTAGACCATGGCGGAGGCGGCCCCCAGTGCCGCGGCGGTCAGATAGGCGGTGAGCTGCTGAGGCACGTGGTTTTCCATGTCAGCCGAACAGGCGGGACAGGAACGAGCCCTGCCGCACCTCCGTGTCCTCGTAGGTCACGGCGTCGATGCGGCCGTCCACCTGCATCTCGCCGCCGTCCAGGGACAGCTTGCCGATGTGCAGCTCCTCCCCGGTGATGATGAGCGTGCCGGCGCTGGTGGTGGTGACGATGCAGTTCTCATCGAACCGCACCACATCCTCCACGCCGGAAACGCTCAGCTTTTCCCGTCCCTCCAGCTGGAGGCGGTGATAGGCGGCTGCGCCGCCGTCGGTCATGTCGTAAGGCATCAGAAAAGCGCTCCCTCCCACACAGTTTTCACTGTATCGTATGAGGGAACGCTCCGGTTTATGACAGTTTGTCCGGCTGGGGCGCGGCCTCGCGGTACATGGCCGCCGCCGCGTCCTTGCCCACGTTTTCCGCCACGCTGACCACCTCCACCGTCAGGGTCTTCTGCCCGAAGCGGATGGAGATGACGTCGCCCGCCTTCACGTCGTAGGCCGCACGCTGCACCCGGCCGTTGACGGTGACGCGCTCGTTGTCGCAGGCCTCGTTGGCCATGGTGCGGCGCTTGATGAGGCGGGAGACCTTCAGGTATTTATCAAGTCGCATAGTATCCTCTCTGAAACAGTAAAGGAGCCGGTGTGGCGTCACACCGGCTCCCGTGTATGCATGTTACTCGGCAACGGCGTCCTTCAGAGCCTTGCCGGCCTTGAAAGCGGGCACCTTGGAGGCGGGGATCTCAACGGTCTCCTTGGTACGGGGGTTCAGGCCGGTACGGGCGGCGCGCTTCTTGGTCTCAAAGGAGCCAAAGCCCACCAGCTGCACCTTCTCCTCGGCCTTCAGGGTCTCGGTGATGGTCAGCAGGGTCGCGTTGACGGCGGCCTCGGTGTCCTTCTTGGACAGGCCGGTCTTCTCTGCCACAGCGGCGATCAGTTCGGTTTTATTCATGATAGTTCCTCCCAATTTTTTTCATTTGTTGACGCCGTCCCACCGGGCGGCGTATCTCAAAACGATCGAGATCGCATTAAGAACGTTTTGCCTCGTTCCACAGGGCGGTCATCTCCTCCAGCGAGAGCTGGGAAACTTCCCTCCCCTGGGCCGCCGCGCCCTCTTCCACGGCGCGGAAGCGATGGATGAATTTTTCGCAGGTGCCGTTGACCGCGTCCTCCGGGTCGCAGGCGCAGAAGCGGCCCACCTTTACGGCGGCGAACAGCACATCGCCCAGCTCCTCCGGTACGCTGCCGCCATCCTCCACGGCGCGGCGCAGCTCGGACACTTCTTCCTCCAGCTTGGCCAGCGCGCCCTGCACGTCCGGCCACTCGAAGCCGGCGGCGGCCGCCTTTTTCTGGAGCTTTTCGGCGCGCCAAAGGCCCGGCAGGCTCCGGGCCACACTGTCCATGCTGTCGGCCACGGTCTTCTGGCCTTTTTCCAGGCGCTTCAGCTTGTCCCAGCTGACCAGCACCGACTCCGGTGAGTCCTCGTGCCCGTCTCCGAACACGTGGGGGTGGCGGAACAGCAGCTTCTTCACCACACCGTCGCACACGTCGTCCATGGTGAAGCGGCCGGCGTCGGACTCGATATCCGCGTGGAACACCACCTGCATCAGCACGTCGCCCAGCTCCTCCTTCAGAAGAACGGGGTCATCGTTGTCGATGGCCTCGGCGGCCTCGTAGGCCTCCTCCAGGAGGCCGCGGCGGATGGAATGATGGGTCTGCGCCTTGTCCCAGGGGCATCCGTCCTCCGAACGGAGGAGGCGGATGATCTCCAGCAGGTCCTCGTAGCCGTAGTGCGGTTTCCTAACAAAATTTATCATACTTACGCTCCCATTGCAAGAGGTTTTCGCGTTGGTATACCGAAAAGTTCAGTGTAAACGCAGAATACGGGCGATTTTCTCACCCTTGGGCAGGCCGGCGACATCGGCGCGGGTCACAGCGCCCAACGCCAGCACCAGCACACAGTAGACCACTGCCGCCGCCGCGATGGCGGGCAGTACGGCCCAGCGCGCCGGCAGCACACGCGCCAGCAGGTCATAGGACGAACGGGCGGCCAGCGCCATCACCGCCGTGATCAGCAGAGGCTTGCCGAACAGGCGGAAGTAAGAGGGCCGTTCCGGCACGCAGCGGGCGATGGCGATGAGGTTCAGCACCACGATCAGCGCGTAGCAGTACAGGGTGCTGACCGGGGCGCCCCGGACATTGGTGGTGGGGTCGCCCACCATCAGGTAGTTGGTGACGATCTTCAGAATACCGCCGCACAGCAGGGTGACGACGGGGATGTACTCCTTGCCGTAGGCCTGCAGGACGCCGTTGGTGGCCACCATCAGGCACACGAAGATGCAGGCAATGCCCAGGATGGTCAGGTGGTAGGCGGCGGCCTCGGCGGTGGCGGGCACCGCCGGGTACAGCAGGCGCAGGATCGGACCGGCCAGCACCGACAGTCCCGCCCCGGCGGGCAGGGCGATGAGGGTGGTGAGCTTCAGGGCGGCGGCTGTGCTGCGTCCCGCGGCGGCGCGGTCGCCCCGCGCCAATGCGGCGGCGATGTCCGGCACCAGGCTGACGGTGACGGGATAGATAAACGACGGCGGCAGGGCGAACAGCGTCATGCCGAAGGTGTACTCGCCGTACAGCGCGGTGGCGGCGGACTCCGTATACCCCAGTGTGTTCTGGAGCGTGGACATCACCAGCCCCTGGTCCAGCAGGGTGATGAGGCTCATGCCCGCCGCGCCCAGTGTGATGGGGATGCCGGCGGTCAGCAGCTCACGGAGGACGGCGGGCCGGGCGGGCGGCGTATCCGAGGCGATAATGCGCCGACGGCGGCGCAGCAGGTATACGGCCAGCACCGCCATCGACAGCAGGGAGCCGGCGGTGACGCCGGCGATGGCCCCGGCGGCGCACAGGGACGAGTCCGCGCCCCGGTGCAGCAGCACAAGGCACAGGCCGAGGCCGATGACCAGCTTGCCGGCGGACTCCGTCATCTGGCTGACGGCGGTGGGGGTCATGTCCCCCAGTCCCTGGGTATAGCCCCGGACGGCGGAGGTCAGGCAGACGAACAGCACCGCCGGCCCCAGCGCCCGGATGGCCGGGGCGGCCAGCGAGTCGTGGAGCAGGCCGCTGAGCCACTGGGGGTACAGGCACATGACGGCGCTGCACACAAGGCCGATGGCAGCCAGCAGCGCCAGCGCCGTCCGGAAAATGCGGCGCTGGGCGTTGAGGCGGCCCTGGGCCGCCGCCCGTGATACCAGGCGGGACAGGGCCAGCGGCAGGCCCGCCGTGGACAACACCAGCAGCAGGCTGTAAATGTTATAGGCGGCGTAGAAGTGGGCCATGCCCTCCTTGTCCAGCAGGTTGCCCAGCGGGATCTTGTAGAGGGCGCCCAGCACCTTGGTCACCGCCACGGCAAAGGCCAGCACGGCGGCGCCGCTGATGAAGTTGTGGCGACGCTGGGCCATGCCGCACCTCCCGTTTACTTCAGCATATTCTCATGGAACCGGCGGAACGTCTCCAGATCCTGCCGGATCTTCTCGGGACGGGCGATGTACTCCGTGGGAAACTTGGGGTGAAATACCCGCTCGATGCGGTCGCGCACCGGGTCCACCATTTTCGTGGAGCCGCCGGCGCCCAGAGACAGGATGCTGTGCAGCTCCTCCATGATGTAGATATTATACAGTCCCTCCGCGCCGGATATGCACCAGCCTACGTTCTCGAAGCTGCCGGACATGTACTTCTGGCGGTAGAGGTAGTAGGGGGTGAAGCCGGCGGCGCGCAGGGCGCCGTTGGCGTAGTCCAGCATGGCGGACACGTCCTGCGCCGACGGAATGGGCAGGCCCTCCAGCAGGATGCGGCTGCCCTTCTTCAGGCTGAGGGTGTGGACGGTGATGTTGTCCGCGCCGAAGGTCAGGCACCGGTCCAGCGTGCGGCGGAAGCCCTCCGGCGTGTCGGCAGGCAGGCCGGCGATAAGGTCCATGTTCACATGGGGGAAGCCCATGGACACAGCCAGCTCCATGGTCTGCTCGATGTCCTGCGCCGTGTGGCGGCGGCCGATGGCCTGGAGCACCGTGTCCTCCATGGACTGGGGATTGACGCTGATGCGGTCCGCGCCGTGGTCCAGCAGCACCTGCAGCTTCTCACGGGTAATGGTGTCGGGGCGGCCCGCCTCGATGCAGTATTCGGCGCAGCCGCTGAGGTCGAAGCTGCTGTTCAGGTGGGTCAGCAGGTGGTCCATCTGCGGCGCCGACAGGGTGGTGGGCGTGCCGCCCCCCATGTAGAAGGACTTGACGCGCAGCCCCGTCTCCGCCACCATACGGGCGGCGTCAGTGATCTCCTGCTCCAGCGCCGCCAGATACGGCTCCATCAGGCCGAAGGACTTTTCCACCGACGCGGAGACGAAGCTGCAGTAGGCGCAGCGGGTGGGGCAGAACGGGATGCCCACATAGAGGGAGATCTCGTTGGGACGCAGGTCTCGCTTGGCCTGCAGACCGGCCTGCGCTGTCTCGATGGCCAGGCGGCGGCGCTCCGGCGAGACGAAGTAGGTGTCCCGGAGGACACGGTCCGTCTCCCGCGCCGTTTTACCCTGCTCCAGCATGGCGCGGGCCAGCTTGCCGGGGCGGATGCCGGTGAGGGCGCCCCAGCTGGGGGTGACGCCGGTGATGTCCCGTGCCGCCTTAAAGAAGGACAGCTTCAGGGCGCGCTGACGCAGACGCTCCCGCTCGTACTCGTCGGGGGCATCCGTAAGAACAGCGCGGGAGACGCCCCGCGCCGTTTTGCCGTGATAATGGATGGTGGTGACGCCGGTGGCATAGCGCTTCCCCTCCGTCAGGGAGACGAAGGCGCAGTCGTCCTCACCGGGGGCAGGGGCCTCGTAGACGGGGCGCTCCTCCGGGAAAAAGGCCAGCAGGCTCTGCTCAATGGCGTAGCGGTCGTCGTGGCCGCGGAATTGCAGCTTCATTGCTTCGCCCCTTGCCGCATGTAGGGGTTGACCCGGCGCTCGTAGTCCAGCGTCGTCTCCCGGTCGTGGCCGGGCAGCACCCGCAGATCGCCCTCCAGCGCCGCCAGACGGCCCAGAGAGGCCAGCATCTTCCGGTAGTCGCCGCCAGGGAAGTCGCATCGGCCGCAGGAGCAGCGGAACAGGGTATCGCCGGCAAACAGGACGCCCTGCCCCTCCACCAGCAGGCAGACGGAGCCCTCGGAGTGGCCCGGCGTCTCCAGCACACGGAGGGTCAGACCGCCCAGCGGCAGGGTGTCGCCCTCCTTATAAAACCGCTGGTTCGCCGATCCCACCTTGCGGAACAGCAGCTCGCCGCGGTCCGTATCCGCGGCGTCCTTTTCGTGGATGTACACCGGCACGTCCGGGTACTTCTCCAGCAGGGAGCGGACGGCGGAGGTATGGTCAAAATGGCCGTGGGTCAGCAGGATGTACCGCAAGGCGCAGCCGCTGCGGGCCACCATGCTCTCCACCTGCGGCGCGTCATCGCCGGGGTCGATGAGGGCACAGACCTTGGCTGCCTCGTCGCACAGCAGGTAGCAGTTGGTCATGATCGGCCCCACCTGAAGGGATGTGATGTGCATGGCGCGCTCCTTTCTTACAGCTGGTCGGTGTCCACCACCAGCGTCACCGGGCCGTCGTTGAGACTCTCCACCTGCATGTAGGCGCCGAACTCGCCGGTCTCGGTGTGAAAGCCCTTGTCCCGGCAGAGCTGGACGAACTTTTCGTACAGGGGGATGGCTACCTCCGGACGGGCGGCGGCCAGGAACTCGGGGCGGCGGCCCTTTTTGCAGTTGCCGTACAGCGTGAACTGGGAGACAATGAGCAGCTGGCCCTTCACGTCCTCCAGACTGCGGTTCATCTTGCCGTTCTCGTCCTCAAAAATGCGAAGCCCGGTGAGCTTGTCCGCCAGCTTGACGGCCTGCGCCTCGGTGTCCTCGTGGGTCACGCCCAGCAGGATGAGGAAGCCCTCCCCGATCCGGGCGTGTTCCTTGCCGTCGATGGTGACGGATGCGTGCTTCACGCGGGTCAATACTGCTCTCATGACGTATGGCTCCTTTTCTTCGTTTCGTGGTGCGGATGGGGGTCAGCCGGCGGGGCGGGTAACACGCATGACGCCGGAGATCTGCTCGATCTTCCGCATGACCGTCTGCAGCTGCTGGCTGTCGGCCACGTCGGTATCCAGTGTGATGAGGGCGAAGCCGTCCGGCGTGCTGCGGGCGTTCAGGGAGGAGACGTGGGTCTTGGTGCTGGAGAGCACCGTGGAGATATCCACGATCAGGTTCAGGCGATCCTTAGCCACCACCTCCAGCGTGGTGCGGTAGCTCTCCCGTGTGTTGCCGCCCCAGGAGACCTTGATCCAGCGGCCCGCCTCCTCCGGCTTGCGGCGGGCGGGGTCGGCGTTGGGGCAGTCCGCCCGGTGGACGGAGATGCCGTAGCCCCGTGTGATGAAGCCCACGATCTCGTCGCCGGGCACGGGGGTGCAGCACTTGGAGAACTTCACCAGACAGTTGGTGAGCCCCTCCACCACGATGCCCTGCTCTCCCTTGGGGCGCTGGGGCACGGCGGGACGGGTCTGCTGGGGCTGGTCCGCCAGCGGCACCTCCGCCTGACGCTCGGTCTGGTGCTGGTGGAGGATGCGCTGGATATCCTCCCGCAGGCGGCCCATGACCTTCAGGGCGGACACGCCGCCGTAGCCGATGGCGGCGTACATATCGTCCAGACTGTTGTAGCACAGCTTTTTCAGGACGCTGGGGAGGTTTTCCTCGTTGGTCAGCTCCTTCAGCGTCACGCCGGTGCGCTTCAGCTCCGTCTCGAAGCTCTGGCGGCCGTTGACGATGTTCTCGTCCCGCTTCTCCCGCTTGAACCACTGGCGGATCTTGCTGCGGGCGTTGCTGGAGCGGGCGATCTTCACCCAGTCGCGGCTAGGGCCGTGGGCGGATCTGCTGGTCATGACCTCCACCACGTCGCCGTTGCGCAGGTGGTAGTCGAACTGGACGATGCGGCCATTGACCTTGGCGCCGGTCATGTGGTTGCCCACGGCGGAGTGGATGGTATAGGCGAAATCGATGGGCGTGGCGCCGGCAGGCAGGTTGATGACATCGCCGTTGGGGGTGAACACGAACACCTCATCGGCGAACATGTCCACCTTCAGGGAGTGGATGAAGTCCTCGGCGTCGGCGTCCTCCTGATTCTCCAGCAGGCGGCGCACCCACTCGTAGCTGCGCTCGTCGCCGGCGCCCTGACCGTTCTGCTTGTATTTCCAGTGGGCGGCCACGCCGTATTCCGCGATCTCGTGCATCTCCCTGGTGCGGATCTGCACCTCGAAGGGGATGCCGCTCTCGCCCACCACCGTGGTGTGCAGGCTCTGGTACATGTTGGGCTTGGGGGTGCCGATATAGTCCTTGAAGCGGCCCAGAATGGGCTTGTACAGGTCGTGGATCAGGCCGAGAACGTTATAACAGTCCGCCACCGTGCCCACGATGACGCGGAAAGCGAACAGGTCGAACACGTCGTCCAACGACTTGTTCTGGGTGTACATCTTGCGGTAAATGGAGTAGGGGTGCTTCATGCGGGCCTGCACCGCGGCGTCGATGCCGGCCTCCCGCAGGCGGGTGGTGATCTGGTCATGGACAGAGGACATGAAACCGTCGTACTCCGCCGCCTTCTCGTCCAGCGCCTCGGTGATCTCCCGGTAGCCCACGGGGTCCAGATATTTCAGGGAGAGATCCTCCAGCTCCCACTTCATCTTCTGCATGCCCAGACGGTGGGCGATGGGGGCGTAGATCTCCATGGTCTCAAAGGATTTCTGCTTCTGCTTCTCCGGCGTCTGGTACTCCATAGTGCGCATGTTGTGGAGCCGGTCGGAGATCTTGATGAGGATGACCCGGATGTCCTTGGCCATGGCCATCAGCATCTTGCGGAGGTTCTCCATCTGCTCCTCCTCTTTGGAGGTGTAATGGACGCGGGTCAGCTTGCTGACGCCCTCCACCAGGTCGGCCACCGTGGGGGAGAACAGCTTGCTGATCTCCTCGTGGGTGGCGGAGGTGTCCTCGATGGTGTCGTGGAGCAGGGCCGCCACGATGGATTCCGTGTCCAGATGCAGCTCCTCCGCCACGATCTGGGCCACGGCCAGCGGGTGGGTGATGAAGGGCGAGCCGTCCTTCCGGTTCTGGCCGGCGTGGTGGGCGGCGGCGAACTCATAGGCGGCGTGGATCTGGTCAAAGCCCGCCGACGGGTTATAGGATCTGACAGTCTCAATGAGATGGTCGTACATTTCCTGCGGCGTCACTGTCCAACGCCCCCTTTCTCAATGTTCTCATGGAGCCACAGCAGGTGGGGCGACTGCCCCAGCACCACCTTCTGCCCCCGATGCAGACGGATGGTCACGTCATCCTCCTGCCGTTCCATTGTCAGAAGTCCCCGCTCGGCGAATACCGCCAGGCACAGGGCGGCGCGGGGGAACGGCTCCGCCCTGCCCAGCTCCGCCGCCAGCGCACGCAGCAGCGGCAGCCAGCCGGCGGTGAGGCCGTCCTCTGGGACGGTACGTTCCAGAAACCGCCAGGCGGCGGCGAACTGGTCACGGGTGGGCAGCAGGCGCCGGGCATCCCGTGCGGGTATGGGCTGGTGCATCGTGCAGCGCGCCGTCAGGTCCAGTGACTCCTGCTCCCGGCCGCTGGCCCACAGGGACGGGCGCAGGTCCACCATCTGGAGCTGCACCGTCCGGCTGCCCCGAAACTCGTTGATCTGTAAATAGAAGGCGGCGTCCACCCGGTCGCCGGCCTTGCAGCCGCAGTCCTCGGCTACGGTGGAGAAGAAAATGCCGTCGAATTGGGCGCTGCCCTTGCCAAGGCGCAGCTTCAGGTGCCGGTTCTGGCCCACGTTCTGGGTTCGCAGCAGCGTGGCCCCCAGCAGGCAGAACACCGGGCGGGCGTTGCCGCTGCCGTAGGGCTCCAGCGCGGACAGGGCCTCCAGCTCCTCCAGCGTCACGGCGGAGGGGTGAGTGATGGCCACGTCCACGTCCAGCACCGATACCGGGGCCTCGCCGCCCCGGAAGCTGCGGGCGTAGTCGTTCATCCGTTCACGGAAGGCGGGGATGTTCCCCTCCTCGATGGTAAAGCCTGCGGCCAGCTCGTGGCCGCCGAAGCCCAGCAGCAGATCCTTGCAGCTCTCCAGCGCGGCAAACAGGTTGAAGCCGCCCCAGCTCCGGCAGGAGCCTTTACCGGTGGCGCCGTTGAGGTGGATCATAAAGCTGGGACGGGAGTATTTCTCAGAAAGGCGGCTGGCCACGATGCCCACCACGCCCTGATGCCAGCGGCTGCTCTCCAGCACCAGCGCGCTGCGGTCACGGTCGGGCAGACGGGCGATCATCTCCTCCGCCTGGGAGTAGATGGTCTGCTCCACATTCTGCCGCTCCCGGTTCAGGGCGCACAGGTCACGGGCCATGCGCTCGGCCTCCGCCGGGTCGGTACACAGCAGCAGCTCCGCCGCCTTGTCGGCGGCGCCCATGCGGCCCGCCGCGTTGATGCGGGGCGCCAGCACGAAACCGATCTGGACGGAGGTGATCTCGCGGCCGGCAAGGCCGGCCTCCTTCAGAAGGGCGTGGAGCCCGATAAAGTCGGAGTGCTCGATGGCGGCAAGGCCACGGGACACGATGGTACGGTTCTCGCCGGACATCTGCATCACATCGGCCACGGTGCCGATGGCGGCCAGCGTGCAGTAGCGGGAGAACAGGGCCTCCTCCCTGTCCGGGCCGCCCAGCGCCAGCGCCAGCTTCAGCGCCACGCCGCAGCCGGCCAGATGCTTGAAGGGATAGGGGCAGTCGGGCCGGTGGGGATCCACCACCGCCGCGGCGCGGGGCAGCGTCTCCTTGCATTCGTGGTGGTCGGTGATGACCACGTCCATGCCCAGGGAGTTGGCAAAGTCCACCTCCTCCACGCCGGTGATGCCGCAGTCCACGGTGATCAGCAGCCGGGCACCCTTCTGGTACAGGCCCTCGATGGCGTCGCAGCTCAGGCCGTAGCCGTCCTCGATGCGGCGGGGGATATAGTGCAGCACGTCGGCGCCACGGCCCTGCAGGTAGTCCACCAGGATACAGGTGGCGGTGATGCCGTCTACGTCGTAGTCGCCGAACACGGCGATCTTCTCGTGATCGGCCAGCGCCTGCTGCACCCGCGCCACGGCCTTGTCCATGTCGGCCATGAGGAAGGGGCTGTACGTCAGGCGCTGCTCATGCTCCAGAAAGGCGGCGGCCTCCTCTGCGGTCCCGATGCCCCGGGAGGCCAGCACCGCCGACACAAGACAGGGATAACCCGCCGCCGTCAGGCGGGCCGCCGCCTCGGGATGCGGGTCGGCAATGTGCCATTTCTGAAATTTCACGGTGGGTCACCTCCCTCCTGCCGGCGGCAGGGACTATGCCGCCAGTTTCATTATTATAATAATACTTTATTATAACAAATGTTGAGGAAAAGGTAAAGGGTAAAATGCGCGGCGGCGGACGACGGCAGAAAACGCACCTCTGCGGGTTGCATTTGTCGAAAGGATGGGGTACAATGAGCGTAATTCAGACAGAATCGAGGGTTTGCCCATGCGTCCTGACGGAACGAGAGTAAAGAACCTGCCGCCCATCGTGGCGGCCGTCCCCTACATCATGCCCAAGCGGTATGACGCGCAGAACACCATCACCGAGAACATCGATGAGGAGGTCATCAAGGCGTATATCCGCGAAAAGCGGCGCAGCGGCATCCGCATCAACCACATGGCCGTGATCATCGCCGCGTACTACAAGGCGGTGCAGACCAATCCGAAACTGAACTACTTCGTGATGAACAGCCGCATCTACAAGCGCAACCACTTCTGCGTGTCCTTTGTGATCCTGAAGAAGCTGGCGGACGGCTCGCCGGACGAGACGACGCTGAAGATCTATCTGGAGCCGACGGACACGGTGTTTACCATCCAGCGGAAGATCAGCGACGCCATCGACGCCAACAGCCAGACGGAGCAGAAGAACAGCACCGACAAGTTCGCCCGGATGATGTTCTCCGTGCCGGGACTGCCCAAGTTCGTGCTGTGGCTGGCCTACCATCTGGACAAGCACGGGCTGCTGCCCCGGAAGATCATCGACCTCAGCCCGTTCCACACCAGCATGTTCATCACCAACCTGGCCTCCATCAAGACCAGCTACATCCACCACCACTGCTACGAGTTCGGCACCACCAGCGTGTTCGTGTGCATGGGCAAGCCGGTACCCAACTACATGAGCGGCGACCTGTCCAAGAAGATGATGCCGCTGGGCATCGTCATGGACGAGCGCATCTGCACCGGGTACGAGTACGCGGCGTTCTGCAATGACTTCCGCAAGTACATCCGGCGGCCGGAGCTGCTGGAGACGCCCTTCGACGGCAGCGATGCGCCGGAGGCGGCGGCAGCGGAGGCGCGGGAGACGGCCACGGTGTGACCGGCAGGGACCACATACATACAAATTATATGCGAAAACACAGGGACGGCGCCGAGGCGCCGTCCCTGTGTGCGGGTCGGGGGGATATTGTGAGGATGGTATCTCTCAGAAGAACAGTGCCCAGCCCAGGAAGCCCAGGCAGGCCACCACGCCGGTGAACAGCAGGACCACCACCAGGTAGCCCATGATGTCGCGGGCGGACAGCTTGGCGATGCCCAGCGCAGGCAGCGCCCAGAACGGCTGGATCATGTTGGTCCACTGGTCGCCCCAGGCGATGGCCATGGCGGTGCGGCCGTTCTCGATGCCCATCTCCAGGCCGGCAGGCATCATGATGGGGCCCTGGACGGCCCACTGGCCGCCGCCGGAGGGGACGAAGAAGTTGACGATACCGGCCGCCAGGAAGGACAGCATGGGGAACGTCACGCTGTTGGAGATGCTCACGAAGAACTCGGAGATAACGCCCGCCAGAGACACGCCCTGGTCGTTGGTGGCCACCATCATGCCCATGATACCGGCATAGAACGGGAACTGCAGCAGGATACCGGCGGCGCCGGCAGCGGCCTCGCCGATGGCGTCCACATAGCGGCGCAGGTCGCCGTGGAGCAGCAGGCCCAGGAACAGGAAGATCATGTTCACGATGTTCAGGCCCAGGGTGAAGCCGTTCTGCACGAAGTAGTACACGATGTAGATGAAACCAAACACCACGGTGATGAGCCACAGGATCTTGGAGTGCTCCAGCTTCTCAGCGGGGGTATCGGTGACGTAGGTGCGCTCCTCCTCGTCTACCAGCAGGGTGGGATCGACGGTGACAGTGCGTTCCTTTTCGGGGTGCATGGCGTAGTTCACGAGAGGCATCACCAGCAGAATGACGCCGCACATAACGAGGTTCATGGGGTGGAACACCGTCTCGGTGATGGCGGCCTGATAGGTCACCTCGCCGAAGGCCTTGCCGGCCACCAGATCCAGGGGAATGGAGCCGGACAGACCGGCGTGCCAGATCACGAAGCCGGAGTAGGCGGAGGCGATCAGCAGGGGATAGTCCACGGAGGGCACGCGGCGCACGACCTCCTTGGCCAGCAGCGCGCCGATGACCAGACCGAAGCCCCAGTTCAGCCAGCAGCAGATGGTGGACACGAAGGTGGTGACCAGAATCGCCTGCTTTTCGTTGTGGCACAGCCCTGCCACCGCACGCAGCGCCTTCTTGCAGGGCTTGGCGGAGGCCATGGCGGAGCCGAAGACCAGCACCAGCGCCATCTGCATGGAAAACGCCAGCAGATTCCAGAAACCGCCCTTCTGGTCGCCCCACTTGGCGATGATCGCGATGGGGCCCATGCCAGTGGCGCACATCGCCGCCACGAAAACGATGAGGGTCAGGATGATGGCGAACAGGAATGCATCCGGCAGCCACCGGTTGACGACGCGCACGCAGCCATTGGTGAATTTCTTGAACACAACGTCACTCTCCTTACAACACAATTTATTTTGGGTACGGATGAGGGCCTGACCGCTCCTGCCAGAACGGCCGGTGTCCGGTTAAGGACAGTCTACTACGTTAAGATTTTAACTGCAAGCCAAAAAACATTTATTGTTAATTTTTTAATGAATTGTTTGTGTATGAGAAGTGGTAGTTATGCCAAAATTTGTATAAGATAAACAAAAAAATTCAGGGAGGCAACCGTGTGGTTGTCTCCCTGTTCTTCTGTGAAGTACATTACAGGCCCGAATTGTTCGTACCGCCGAAGGGGTCGTTGGGGCGGAAGGTATCGTCATGGGGCGGCGTGTTTCGCCAACCGATACCTTTGATGGCCTTGATCTGCTGGAAGTAGCCGACGTTGGTCTGGGTGACATAGGGCTGGACCCAGATGGAGAGGATGCCCAGCGTCAGGGCGCACAACAGCTGCCAGCCCAGGAAGCTCAGGTCCAGGACGAACAGCTGCCATTTGAAGCCGTTGGTCTGGGCCTTGCTCATGTTGAGGGCCTCCATCACGCCCATATCCGGATCCTCGCACAGGTTGTAGTAGGCAAAGCGGTAGCGGTAGGCGGCGATGATGCCGGGAACGAGGAACAGCAGCGACCACAGGAAGATGAAGATGTACTGGACGATATACAGCAGCACACCCAGCAGCGCCGTTATGATGCTGACGAATGTCACCAGCAGAGCCGGGAAAGCGCGGTGCAGGATGAGGAACGACAGGTCCACGCCGGTGGTGTAATAAATATTGTATACCAGCTCCTCATTCAGGGAGACATAGTCCGACGTGCCGGTGAGCAGCCACGAGATGGCCAGGAACAGCAGGGTGAACAGATACGCGGAGACGCTGGCATTTCTGACGATGCCCTTTGCCTCGCTTTTTATGGATATACGGTCAAGCAGCATGGCGCCGCCCTCCTTTCTGCACGGGGCGCATACGCATTTCCGGCCCGGTGCGGTAATATTCTAACACAGTGCCGGCGGAAACACAAGTACCGTCCGGGGCGCAGCGGCAGCGGCAGAAAACGGCAGAACCGGGCTTTTCCGGCAGCCACAGCCGTCAAGCGGGCGACAAAACAGCAAAAAACCGCAGGAATTGCGCCGTAGGGCTGGACAAGAGAAAAGTTTTGTTGTAATATCTGAATAGTATGCGGTGGCATAGCGCCACCCGGTAGTAAGATGAGGTGAAGACAATGGCACAAGCTTTCTTTGGCGGCGTTCATCCCAATGACATGAAGGCCGCGACCAATGAAAAGGCCATCGAACAGCTGGCAGCGCCGGCTGAGGTGGTCATTCCCATGTCTATGCACATCGGTGCGCCTTGCAAGCCTATCGTTGCGGTGGGCGACAAGGTAAAAATTGGACAGAGGATCGGCGAACCCGGCGGATTCGTTTCCGCCCCCATCCACGCCAGCATCTCCGGCACGGTGAAGGCCGTGGAGCCCCGCCCCTTCAACATGGGCGGCAAGATGATGTCCGTGGTCATCGAGAACGACTTCCAGAACGAAGTGTCCGAGGAAGTCAAGCCTGTGGCGGACCCCGACAGCCTGACGCCTGAGCAGCTGGTGGAGATCGTCAAGAACGCCGGCATCGTCGGCCAGGGCGGCGCAACGTTCCCCACCCATGTGAAGATCAGCTCCGGTCTGGGCAAGGTGGATTACGTCATCATCAACGCCGCGGAGTGCGAGCCGTACATCACCGGCGACCACCGCACCTGTCTGGAGCGTCCGGAGCAGGTCATCAAGGGCGCGACCCTGCTGGCCAAGTGCTTCGGCGTGGACAAGGTGTACATCGGCATCGAGGCCAACAAGCAGAACGCGGCCGACGTGCTGAACAAGACCATCGCCGAGCTGAACGCTCCCGTGGTGGTGGAGGTCCTGCACACCCGCTATCCTCAGGGCGCTGAAAAGCAGCTGGTCCAGGCCATGTCCGGCCGTCAGGTCCCCAGCGGCAAGCTGCCCGCCGACGCAGGCTGCTGCATCTTCAACCTGAACACCACCTGCGCCATCTATCGTGCGGTGTACACCGGCATGCCCGTGGTGAACAAGATCGTCACCGTGTCCGGCTCCGGCGTCATCGAGCCCAAGAACATCGAGTGTCCCATCGGCACCCCCATCACCAAGCTGTTCGATGCCTGCGGCGGCCTGAAGGATGAGACGTACAAGCTCATCATGGGCGGCCCGATGATGGGTCTGGCCCAGTATGATGTGGACGTCACCGTGGGCAAGGGCACCGGCGCCATGCTGGCCTTCGCCGACAAGGAGGAGCAGTACGTCGAGGATCCCCAGTGCATCCGCTGCGGCAAGTGCGTGGGCGTGTGCCCCATCCGTCTGGAGCCCATTTTCATGTACAAGTACCTGATGAAGGGCGACGTGGACACCTGGCAGAACGTGCTGCACGGCATGGACTGCATCGAGTGCGGCGCCTGCACCTACACCTGTCCCGCCCGCCTGCCCCTGACCCATGCGTTCCGTCTGGGCAAGCAGGAGGTCAACAACGCGAGAATGGCCGCCAAGGCCAAGGCGGAGGCCGAGGCAAAGGCCGCTGCCGAAAAGAAGGAGGCGTAAACCATGACTGATTACAAGAATCTGAAGCTGATCGCGTCCTCCTCCCCCCACATCCGCTCCAACGAGGATACCCGCTCCATTATGCTGGACGTGATCATCGCGCTGCTGCCGGCTCTGGCCTGGAGCGTCTACTGCTTCGGCTGGAAGGCACTGGTGCTGACCGCCGTGTCCGTGGTATCCTGCGTGTTCTGGGAGTGGGCGTACCGCAAGCTCATGAAGAAGTCCAACATGGTCGGCGACCTGTCCGCAGTTGTCACCGGTATCCTGCTGAGCTTCGTCTGCCCCGTTGACCTGCCCTGGTGGGCCGTCATCATCGGCGCATTCTTCTCCATCGTTGTGGTCAAGCAGCTCTACGGCGGCATCGGCTGCAACTTCCTGAACCCCGCGCTGGCGGGCCGTGCGTTCCTGCTGGCCAGCTATGCCACCGCCATGACCACCTGGGCCATCCCCCAGATCCGTCCTGACGTCACCTCTGCCGCCACCCCCCTGCAGATCATGAAGGAGGGCACCGCGGAGGCGTTCACCACCCTGACCAGCAACTACTCCGTCGGCGATATGTTCCTGGGCAAGATCGGCGGCTCCCTGGGTGAAGTCTCCTCCCTGTGCCTGCTGGTGGGCGGCGTGTTCCTGCTGATCCGCAAGGTCATCTCCTGGCATACCCCCGTGGCGTACATCGGCACCGTGGCGATCCTGACCCTGATCGCGGCGCCTGCCGGCATCAGCGGCGTGGACTACATGCTGTACAATGTGTTCGGCGGCGGCCTGATGCTGGGCGCCATCTTCATGGCTACCGACTATGCCACCTCCCCCGTCACCAAGCCCGGCCAGCTGATCTTCGGCGTGGGCTGCGGCCTGCTGACCTGCTTCATCCGCCGCTTCGGCTCCTATCCCGAGGGCGTTTGCTATTCCATCCTGATCATGAACTGCACCACCTGGCTGCTGGATAAGTACATCCGTCCCACCATCTACGGTGCTGTGAAGAAAGAAAAGAAGGAGGCGGCTAAGTAATGAAGATCTCCGGTAAGTTTATTCTCAAGGTCGCCGGTACCCTGACCGTTATTTCCCTGATCGTTGCCGCCCTGCTGGGTCTGGTCAACAATGTCACGGCCGACAAGATCGCGGCCATCGACGCCGAGAACACCCGCATCGCCATGAGCGCCGTTGTCCCCGAAGGCAGCGAGTTCACCGACAAACTGGACATCACCGAGGCCGTGGCCGAGGCTGCTTCCGCCCAGGGCGGCAAGATCTCCGAGCTGTACGGTGTCACCAATGGCGGCGCGGAGGCCGGCTATGTCATGAAGATCTCCGCCTCCGGCTCCCAGGGCACCATCGTGATGATGGTGGGCGTGGATGCCAACAAGGCCATTACCGGCATCTCCGTGGTCAGCCACTCCGAGACCTCCGGCATCGGCACCAAGGTGGTGGGCAACGAGCCTAATGCCGCCGGCGAGCCTGTTCTGGATCAGTTCATCGGCATGAGCGGCGCAGGCTCCCTGGTGGTGGGCAGCAATGTCACCGCCATCTCCGGCGCCACCGTCTCCACCAAGGGCATCAACATGGGCGCCAATGCCGCGCTGGCTGTTGCCGAAGTGCTGGGCTAAGAAAGGAGGAGCTGCATTATGAATTTCGGTAAGCAACTGAAAGAGGGTCTGATCACCCAGAACCCCGTGCTGGTGCAGGTGCTGGGTATGTGCTCCACCATGGCCATCACCACGTCGTTCTTCAACGGCCTGGGCATGGGCGTCAGCGTGCTGATCATCCTGACCCTGTCCAACATTTTTATCTCCCTGCTGCGCAAGATCATCCCCAACGAAGTGCGTATCGCCTGCTACATCGTGGTCATCGCCGGCTTCGTGACCTGCGTCGACCTGCTGCTGAAGGCGTTTGTCCCCGCACTGTCCAGCTCCCTGGGCGTGTTCATCCCCCTGATCGTCGTGAACTGCATCATCCTGGGCCGTGCCGAGGGCTTCGCCTCCAAGAACGGCGTGGGCGCCTCCGCTGTGGACGGCATCTGCCAGGGCATCGGCTACACGCTGGTGCTGATCGTGATGTGCGTGTTCCGTGAGCTGCTGGGCGCCGGCAAGTTCGGCGGCGGCCTGCTGGGCGGCGGCGCTCTGGGCAGCGCGCCTGGCATCGTCATCTTCCCCGAGGAGTTCGGCATCAAGGTTCTGACCCTGCCCGTGGGCGGCTTCCTGACCTTGGGCTGCCTCATCGCACTGATGCAGTGGGCGCTGGCCAAGAGCGAAAAGAAAAAGGAGGCCAAGTAAGCTATGAGTGTGACTACTTTGCTCGCCATCTCTCTTGGCGCGATTCTGACCAATAACTTTATCTTCTCCCAGTTCCTGGGCATCTGCCCCTTCCTGGGCGTGTCCAAGAAGATCGACACCGCTATCGGCATGGGCGCCGCCGTGACCTTCGTTATGGGTCTGGCCTCCGCGTTCTGCTACGGCGTCAACATTATCCTGGTGGACCTGCACCTGGAGTTCATGCAGACCGTGGCCTACATCCTGGTCATCGCCGGTCTGGTGCAGTTCGTGGAAATGTTCCTGAAGAAGAACATCCCCACCCTGTACACCGCCCTGGGCGTGTACCTGCCCCTGATCACCACTAACTGCGCCGTGCTGGGCGTCGCCCTGCTGAACACCCAGAACGATTACAACTTCATCGCGTCCGTGGTCTACGGCATCACCGGCGGTTTGGGCTTCCTGCTGGCCATCTTCCTGTTCGCGGCTGTCCGTGAGCAGCTGGAAGTCTCCAGCGAAAATCCCAAGGCCTTTGACGGCTTCCCCATCGCGCTGGTCACTGCCGGCCTGATGGCGCTGGCCTTCATGGGCTTCAGCGGCCTGAAGGTCTGGTAAGGAGGTAGAGGAATATGACTACACTGATCTATGCGGTCGTCGTCCTGGGCGCCCTCGCTATCATCTTCGGTCTGATCCTTGCGATCGCCGCCAAGGTGTTCGAGGTCGAGGTCGACCCCCGCCTGCCTGAGATCCAGGCATGTCTTGCCGGCGCCAACTGCGGCGGCTGCGGTTATCCCGGCTGCGGCGGCTGCGCCGAGGCCATTCTGGCCGGTAAGGCCCCTGTCACCGCCTGCGCGCCTGCCGGCGCGGAGGGCGCTGCCAAGATCGCTGCCATCATGGGCATGGAGGCTCCCTCCGGCGACAAGATGGTGGCCCATGTGCTGTGCAACGGCGGCTGCAACGCCAAGGATAACTTCGAGTATCGCGGCGTGAAGGACTGCCTGGCTGCTACCAAGGTCTGCGGCGGCGACGCCAAGGCCTGCCGCTACGGCTGCTTCGGCTTCGGCTCCTGCGTCGCGGCCTGTAAGTTCGACGCTATCCATGTCGTGGACGGCGTGGCCGTGGTGGACAAGGAGAAGTGCACCAACTGCGGCGCCTGCCGCGCTGCCTGCCCGCACCACCTGATCGTGGAGGTGCCCTACAAGCAGAAGGTGTTCGTCAACTGCTCCAACAAGGACAAGGGTCCCGCTGTCACCAAGGTGTGCGCCTCCAGCTGCATCGCCTGCGGTATGTGCGAGCGTACCTGTAAGTTCGACGCCATCCACGTTGTGGACAACGTGGCCGTCATCGACTACAGCAAGTGCAAGAACTGCACCATGTGCGCCAAGGCCTGCCCGCGCAACGCTATCGAGCCTATCCCCACTCCCGAGGAGAAGGAGAAGTTCAAGGCCGCGCAGAAGGCTGCCGCCGAGAAGAAGGCCGCTGCCGCTAAGGCCGCCGCTGAGGCTGCCGCACAGGCTCCCAAGGCTGAGTAAGCTGCTTTGAAAACAAGAGACACGCCCATGGGCGTGTCTCTTGTTTTTGCCCGCTGCGCGGAGGCGCCGCGCCGCACGGGACACAGAGCGGCCGGAAAAGTCCGCGCCATACCAAAAAGCCCGGCTGACGCCGGAAAAATAGCGGGGCGGGGTGGATTTTTCCCGGTGCGGCGTGCTATACTGGGGAAAATGACCGCAAGGAGGCACCACCTATGTCCGATACCATTGCCGCCATCGCCACACCCCCGCTGCCCAGCGCCATCGGCATCCTGCGCCTGTCCGGTTCCGGTACGCTGGCGGCACTGGACCGGGTGTTCCGCGCCAGAAACGGCCGCACCGCCGGGGAACAGACGCCCCGCCGCATGGTGTACGGCGATCTGCTGGATCAGGACGGCAGCGTCATCGACAATGTGCTGTGCGTCCGGTTCCCCGGGCCGGACAGCTACACCGGCGAGGACTGCGCCGAGCTGCACTGTCACGGCTCGCCGGTGGTGCTGAACGCGGGGCTGGCGGCGCTGTTTGCCGCCGGGTGCAGGCAGGCCAGGGGCGGCGAGTTTACCCGCCGGGCCTTTCTCAACGGGCGGATGGACCTGATCCAGGCGGAATCCGTGGCCGATCTCATCGACGCGGAGACAGCGGAGGCGGCAAAAAACGCGGTGTGCCAGCTGGATGGCGCCCTGAGCCGGGCCATCAGCCGTATCTATGACGCTCTGATGGACATGGCGGCGCGGTTCTACGCCGTGGTGGACTACCCCGACGAGGACATTGAGGATGTGCAGCGCCAGCAGATGCTGGACACGCTGCGCACCGCCCAGCAGGAGCTGGAGGCGCTGCTGGCCACGTTCTCCCGGGGGCAGCTGCTGAAGCTGGGGGTTCCTGCCGTCATTCTGGGACGGCCCAACGCGGGGAAGTCCTCCCTGCTCAACGCGCTGCTGGGCTATGACCGTGCCATCGTCACCGACATCGCCGGCACCACGCGGGACACCGTGGAGGAAAAGGTGCTGGTGGGCGGCGTGCTGCTGCGGCTGACGGACACCGCCGGGATCCGCGACAGCGGCGACCGCATCGAGGCCATGGGCGTAGCGCGCAGCCGTCAGGCGGCGCAGCGGGCATCTCTGGCGCTGCTGGTGCTGGACGGCTCGGCGGAGCTGACGGAAGAGGATGAGCAGGCCATGGCGGCGGCGGAGGGCGTGCCCAACCTGCTGGTGCTGGTGAACAAGAGCGACCTGCCCCGGCGGCTGGACGTGGGACGGCTGGCCGACCGGTTCGACAACGTGCTGAGCATCTCCGCCCAGACCGGCGCGGGGCTGGACACGCTGGCGGACGCCGTGGCGGCGCTGTACCCCGCCGGGGAGACGCCTGCCGGGGAACTGCTGACCAACGCCCGGCAGGCCGACGCCGTGTCCCGTGCCCTCAGCGCTGTGGCGGAGGCCCGCGGCGCCCTGCGCATCGGCATGACGCCGGACGTGGTGCTGACGGACTGCGAGGCGGCGCTGGAGGCGCTGGGCGAGCTGAACGGCAAGCGCATCCGGGAGGATCTGGTGGACACCATCTTCTCCCGGTTCTGCGTGGGAAAATGACCGCACGCTTGTAAACTGTGTGCAAATTTTCCGTTTTGCCCTTTTCATACGGCGGTTTTCGTGATACCATGAGGTATCGTGACAAAACGGATATCCATCCGATAAAGGAGGCTTTTGCTATGCGTGACTATATCATCATGACCGACAGCTGCTGTGACCTGACCGACCACATGGCCCGGGAGCTGGAGCTGAACGTGGTGCCCCTGACCGTACATATGGGCGGCCACGACTACGCCAACATGCTGGACGGCAGCGAGATCAGCTTCGAGGATTTCTACAAGAACATCCGCAGCGGTGTGCTGGGCACCACCTCCGCCGCCAATGTGGGTCAGTTTGAGGACGCCATGCGCGCCGTGCTGGCACAGGGCAAGGACATCGTGTGCATCAACTTCTCCAGCGCGCTGTCCGCTACCTACCAGAATGCGTGCATCGCCGCCAAGACCATGGCCGACGAGTTCCCCGACAGCCGGGTGTATGTGGTGGACTCCCTGTCCGCCTCCCTGGGCCAGGGTCTGCTGATCTATCTGGCTGTGCAGAAGAAGCGGGAGGGCCTGTCCGCGGAGGAACTGGTGCAGTGGGTGGAGGACAACAAGCTCCACGTCGACCACTGGTTCACCGTGGACGATCTGAACTATCTGAAGATGGGCGGCCGTGTATCCGCCACCACCGCCTTTCTGGGCACGATGCTGTCCATCAAGCCGGTGATGCACACCTCCGATGAGGGCAAGCTGGTGCCTGTCAGCAAGGCGCGGGGCCGCAAGGCCAGCCTGCAGGCCCTGATCGACAAGGTAGCGGAGCTGGGCATCGAGCCCAGTGAGCAGGTGATGTTCATCTGCCACGCCGACTGCGAGGTGGAGGCCCGCGCCGTGGCCGAGGAGCTGAAGGCACGCTACGGCGTGAAGGAGGTCTACATCAACTACATCGGCCCGGTGATCGGCAGCCATACCGGCCCCAACACCATGGGTCTGTTCTTCGTGGGCACCAAGCGCTGACACCATCACACATTCGGAGGGAACGCACATGGAATGGCTGGAGCTGAAAATCGACACCTCGCCGTCCGGGCTGGACGCGGTGACAGAGCTGCTGGAGCGGCAGGGCGTCACCGGCGTCATGATCGACGATGAGGGCGATTTCAAGGACTTTCTGGAGCACAACCGGCAGTACTGGGACTATGTGGATGAGGAGCTGCTGCGGGAAAAGGCCGGCGTCAGCCGTGTCACCTTCTATCTGGAGCGGAACGAGGCGGCGCTGGACGTCATCGCACGGGTGCGCATGGCCATGTCCGACCTGAAGAAGGCCCGGCCGGAGTGCGGCCCCCTACTGCTGACCATCGACAACGTGGCCGACGCGGACTGGGAGAACAACTGGAAGAAGTTCTACAAGCCCATGGAGATCGGAGAGCGGCTGCTGGTGGTGCCCCAGTGGGAGGAGGCCCGGGACGACGGACGGGTGAAGCTGGTGCTGAATCCGGGACTGACCTTCGGCACTGGCAGCCACGCCACCACCCGCCTGTGCTTGCAGGCGCTGGACAAGTACATCCGGGGCGGCGAAAAGATCCTGGATCTGGGCTGCGGCAGCGGCATCCTGTCCATCGCCGCGCTGGTGCTGGGCGCAAAGGAGGCCTTTGCCTGCGACATCGACGAGAAGTGCGTGGACGTGGCCTACGAAAATGCTGCCCTTAACGGTGTGGGAAAGGACCGCTACACGGTCCGGTGGGGCGATGTGCTGACGGACAAGGCCCTGCAGGCGGAGTTCGGCGGCGGCTATGACATGGTGGTGGCCAACATCGTGGCGGACGTCATCATGGGCCTTTCCGACAAGGTGCGCCCCTTCCTGAAGGAGGGCGGGCTGTTCCTGTGCTCCGGCATCATTGACGACCGGGCGGAGGAGGTTTTTGCCAAGCTGCGCGCCGACGGCTGGACCGTTATCGAGCAGCACGATTCCGAGGGCTGGTACAGCTTCCTGTGCCGGTGACAACAACGAGAAACCGCGTCAGGCGTGAGCCTGACGCGGTTTTTTATCGATATTCCCGTGGTATGCCGCTGTCCACAAACTTGGGGCGCACCTCGACGCGCACCGTGTCGCCCACGGCGCAGGGCAGCTCCGTCACGTCCGCCTCCAGCTGGGCGGCGGCCACCACGCCCCGCACCGGGCAGCAGTGCCCGTTGATCTGGACGGTGAGGCCGTCAGTATGCAGCAGCCGGCGACCGGCGTGGAGCACCCGGCGCAGCCGATCCCGCAGGCGCAGGGCGTTGGGCTCCTCCGTTACGCCGATGCCGCTGGTGTAGCCCACCGGCAGCAGCGCCAGCCGCATCTCCCGCTTGGTGCGGTAGGCGCCGGTATAGCCCACCGACCATCCGGCGGGCAGCGTTTTCAGCTCCGCTACCCGTGTCTCCAGCCAGCCGATCTTTTCCAGTCCCAGCGTGTCCGGTACGGACAGCCGGCCCAGCAGCGCCGAACCGAGGCGCACCGCGTCCAGATGCAGCTCCGGATACCGCAAGAACGCGGTGGAGGCACAGACGTGGCGCAGACCAGGGTCAATGCCGGCGGCGCGCAGGATGCGGACGCCTGCGGCAAAGCGGCGATACTGCCGGGCAGTGCACCTCCGGTCAGCGGCCTCGGCAAAGTGGGTGAACACGCCCTCCACCCGCAGGGCGGGCAGGAACCGCAGCAGGGCGGCGGCCTCCGCCGTCTCCTGCGGTAAAAAGCCGTATCGTCCCATGCCGGTGTCCAGCTTCACATGGACGCGGGCGGTAACGCCCCGCGCCGCAGCGGCATCAGACACGGCGCGGGCCGCGTCGGCGGAGCCGACGGTGAGGATCACGTCCCGCGCCAGCAGCGCGGCGATCTCCTCCGGCAGCGCGGTGGAGGACAGCATCAGGAGTTCCGCCGTGATACCGGCATCCCGCAGGGCGGCGGCCTCCTCCACCGTGGAGACGGCCAGCAGCGCCACACCCTGTGCCGTCAGGAAGCGGGCGTAGGGTACCAGACCCAGCCCGTAGCCGTTGCCCTTGACCACGGCGATGATCTGCGCGGACGTAAAACGCCGCAGCTTTTCGATATTGCGCGACAGCGCCGCGCTGTCAACAACAAATGTAGGCACGGCGTCCGCCTCCTCTCCGTAAGAGATGTCTGTAAGTCGATTATACGCGGTCTGCGCCGGGACGCAACGGGTGGCACGGCGATTTAAGGGATTCGGCGGAAACACTTAAGGAAATTGCAAGAAACAGAACAGAAAAGGGGCGCGGCTCTGAGAGAGCCGCGCCCCCTTCGTTATGCGTTGTCGTCCGGCAGGTAACCGGGTGCCACCAGAATGATCTTGTTGCCCACGTCGTAGTGGCTGTCCGCCTCCACGCGGCTGGACAGCAGGTTGTCGTTGCCGTCGTAGATGTTCCGCCATGTGCGGACGAAGTAGCCGGTGTGGCCGTACTGGTCGATGACCTCATCGCCGGGCGCCACGTCCGGGGACTCCTGATAGACCGTCTTGTAGTCGTAGCTGGCCAGCACCGCGTTGGTGATGACCACATAGTGGTCGTCCACCTTGGTGCCCAGAATGGTGCAGGTCAGCTCGTTGGTGTCGTCGTTGTAGGAGGTGACGATCTTGATGGGATAGTCCCGGCTGTTGCGGAAAGCGAAGTCCGGCCCGCCCCAGCTCACCGTGGCGTCGCAGCCGATGGGCATGTAGCCGGGGTTGAACATGTGGCAGTAGCGCAGGACGATGTCCAGATCGCTGAGCAGTACCGCGTAGTACAGCGTGGAGGACACCTGGCAGATGCCGCCGCCGATACCGGTGGTGGTGCGCCCGGCCTCATAGACGCCGGCCTCCTGATAGCCGCGGGCCGCCGTGCGCTGCCCCACCGTGGAGTTGTACCAGAACTCCTCGCCGGGGTTGTAGATCTTGCCGTTGATGGCAGTGGAGGCCAGCTTGATGTTCTGGTGCCGGCCCCACGGCCCGGCGCATTTGGTGGTGAAGGTACCCAGCACGTCCCGGAACATGCACTCCCGCAGCTCCTCGGTGGAGACGGTGGGGAACTCCACCTGGGCGTCCGCCAGGAACTCCGCGCCCGGTGCGGCGGCATCCAGCTGCGCCTGCACCGCAGATACGTCAAAGGCCACGCCCACCCGGGATTCCGTAGGCTCACCCGTGGTCTTGTCGCAGACGGCTTCCGCCTTCTCGCCCGCCAGCTGGTCGTGGAGCGCCTGTACGTCCACGGTCTGGGCCTTCTTCTCCTGATAGGTACACACCACCGGCGTCAGCACGCCGCTTTGCAGCATGGCGGTCAGGTCGCCCTCCAGCTTCTGCGCGTCCAGCATGCGGCCGTCGGCGGGCTTGGTGATATACAGACCCTCGCCCTTTTCCAGACGGTAGCCGCCGTCCACCACCGTGCAGTTCAGGCTGGCGGCCAGATCGTCACAGGCGGTATCCAGCGCCGCGGCATCCACGGTGAGCTGCGGCACGGCGGAGGTCTGGCCGAACCAGCTGTGTATGTACGCCCAGCCGCCGCGCAGCCAGGCCAGCGCACCGCCGCCCCAGCTCTCGTACCGCTGGGAGGCTCCGGCGGCAATGGCCGCGGCCTGCGGCGTCACGGTGACGCCCAGCGTCTCCAGCGATACGTCGCCGATGGCCGCGCCGTCCTCCATCAGGGAGATCGCGGTGTCCTTCAGGAGCTGCGGGCCTTTTTCCTCCCACAGCGCTTCGATCTGTTGGTCGGAGAGCCTGGAAACGTCCAGTCCCAGCACGTCCGTGTGGGGAAAGGCGGTGCTGCCGTAGACGGTCTGCGTCACCACGCAGGCGGCCAGATAGGCCAGCGCCAGCACGCCCAGTACGATGCCGACGATCAGCGCCGCCTTTTTGCCCCCGCTCATGGGGGTCTTTTCCGGGACGGCCACGGCCGCGCCGTCCCCATTTACAGTCACAGAGGACATGTTGTTCGTCTCTTCCACAGAATGTCCCCTCCTTTTTCCGGTCTTTACAGGGCACATACCCTGTGTTTGCCCATGATACCACAGACCGGCCGGAAATGGGTTACGATTCCGTAACAACAGCCACGGGGCGGCGCTTGGGGATGTGGATGGTCAGGAGGATCTCCTCGTCCGTGTCCCGGCGGCCCACCTCCGCGCCTACCCCCGCCGACTGCATCAGCCGGACGCCCCGCTCCACGCTGTTGAGGAACAGGCGCACATCCTTGATGATATAGGTGGGGCGGCGGTGAGGCGGCTGCGTCCGGTTCTCCGCCGTCAGCGCGTCCACATACTGCTCCGCCTGGGCCACGTTCAGCCCCCGCTGCCCCATATGCCGCGCCGCCGCCAGCTGCTGGGCCGGGTCGTTGAGCCGCAGCAGCGTCCGGGCGTGGCGCTCCGTCAGGCCATACTGCCGCAGGCAATCGGTCACCGGCGGCGCCAGCCGCAGCAGGCGCAGCTTGTTGGCGATGGCGGGCTGGGACTTGCCCAGCTTGTCCGCTGCCTGCTGCTGGGACAGGCCGTAGCGCCGGATGAGCCGGGCGATGGCTGCCGCCTCCTCCATATAGTCCAGATCGCGGCGCTGGAGGTTTTCGATGAGGGCCAGCAGCGCCGCGTCCTCCTCCCCCACCTCCGCCACAAGGCAGGGCACCTCCCGCAGGCCGGCAATGCGGGCGGCGCGGAGCCGGCGCTCCCCCGCCACCAGCTCGTAGAAGCCGCCCTTGTCCCGCACCGTCAGGGGCTGCAGGATGCCGTAGGCGCGGATGCTGTCCGCCAGCTCCCGCAGCGCCGCCTCGTCAAAGCTGCGCCGGGGCTGCTGGGGATTGGGCCGCACCGTGTTGATGGGTATGTAGCGGACGCGGCTGGACAGGAACTCTCCCTTCTGGGTCTTTTTCATGGTCTTCCCCTCCTTTGCTCCATTGTACGGCGCGGACGCCGCGAAACAGGGCACAAAGTGTCGGGAAATCCGAAAAAAGTTGTGTCTTACGCAAAAAAAGACGCCGTTTGGCGTCTTTCTTTGCGGTTATTTGACAAATTTACTGCCGCTCGCGCTTCAGGCGGCGGATATCCTCGCCGAAGAAGGGCAGGATCTCGTACTCCCCCTCCAGCCGGGAGCGCACCGCCTGTCCGTAGCGGCTCCCGATGTCCTCCGGGGCCAGATTGGTGCTGATGATGGTGGCACGCTTCTCCATCAGACGTCCGTTGATGATCTGGTACAGGGCGCTCTGGACGAAGGCGGTGGTCATCTCCGTGCCCAGGTCGTCCAGGATCAGCAGGTCGCACTTCATGCAGCGGTCCGCGTCCTCGCTGCCGCCGTCATCCCGGCGGAACTTGGCATCCTCGAACCGGCCGAACACGCTGGCGGCGGTGTCATATACCACGGAAAAACCGTTTTCGCTGACCACCCGTGCGATACAGGCGGAGAGGAATGTCTTGCCCAGCCCCGTGCCGCCGGACAGCAGGAGGCTGCCGCCGCCTCTGTCGAACTGATAGGCGTAGTCCCGGCAGACGTCGAAGTTGCGCTCCATATTCTCCCTGGGCGACACGCCGAAGGCTGGCTGCACCGCGCTGTCGTACCAGTCGAAGCTGAAGGTCTCGAAGCTGTCCTCCCCCAGCGGCAGCAGGCGGGACAGCTCCGCCAGCTGCTCCCGGGCGTAGCAGGCCCGCAGGCACTGGCACACGCCGCCCCGTACATAGCCGGTGTCACCGCACTGGGCGCAGGCCGGCTTTTCCTCCAGCCAGTCCGCCGGATAACCCAGCGAGGCCAGGAGCTGCGTCCGCTCCCGCTGGAGCTGGAGGTTTTCGTCCCGCAGCACCCGGATGGCGGGCAGCGGGTCGGTGCCCCGCGCCAGCGCGGAGGAGATGATGCGGCTCATGGTGCCCCGCAGCTCCTTGTCGATCTCCGCCAGCCGGGGCGCCCGGGCATAGGCTGTGCGCCGCCGCTGCTCCAGCTGGGAGGCGCGGCGCTGCTTGTCCTCGTCAAAGCGGGCCAGCGCCCGCTGCATGATCCTGCCGTCGTATGCCATATCGTCACCTCTTGATATACCGGCGCATCCACGCATTCTGCTGACCGCCGGGCTGGCCGCCGTCGGCGGGCGGCGTCCGGGCGGGCTTGCGCGCCTCGCCCCGCTCCACCTGCTGGGGGGTGTGCCAGCCGCTGTCGTGCCAGCGGTGCAGGATGCCGTTGAGATAGCGCCAGTTCATGTCCTTCTTGTAAAACACCGTCCGCTCGTAGGCCATGGCCACCGTCTCCGGCGGGAAACCCATGTCCATCCAGTCCGCGATGTAGCGGCTCTCCGCCTCCACCGGGGGACGGTCGGGCAGGTGCAGCGCCTGCATGTACGCCCCCATCTTCTGACGGCGGCGGCTCCATGTCCGCAGGTAGGCGGCGGCGCTGACCTGATCGAAAAGCCCCAGCTGCGCCCAGTGGTAGCCCTCCTTCTCGACCTGCCGCATGGTGGGGCGGCGTCCCTCGCCCCACTGGGCCTTGGCACGCTCCACACAGTGGCACAGCAGCAGGTAGATCACATCCGCCGGCAGGCCCAGGTCGTCGTACAGTCCCGCCAGGATCTGCAGGTCGGCGGTGCGCAGCTTCTTGCCCAGCTGCTGCTCCGCCTGGGGGATCAGCAGGCGGAAGCCCTCGTTGTCCGTCAGCAGGGCGGTGATGTCCTCCGTAGAGTAGGCGGGCCGTTCCGCCGCCGGTTCCGGGCGGAGCTGCTGGGGCCGGGGCAGCAGACCCAGCTCCTGCAGAACGCCCTCCGCCGCGTCCATGCGCAGGCGGCTCATGGTGGGCAGTACGCGCTCCAGCTCCTCCGGCGTGACGCCCCGGCCAAACCGCTGCAGCGCCAGATACAGCAGGGCCGCGTCGCCCTCGCCCCGCTTGAGCAGACTCTCCACCGCCGCGGCGGGCAGGGTCATATTCTCTTGTCCGCCCCGGAGGATATAGCCGCTCATGGACAGGGCCTCCTTTTTTATCAGTGCCCCTATTTTACATGAAAAGTGGAGCGGCGTAAAGCGGGAGCGGTCACATTTTTACAAATTTCCGCTTTTCGGCAAAATACACTTTCCACGCCGGGAAATTGTGCTATAATGGATGCTGTATAAGCATCTCTACCAGTAGAATTTTTACGGATACACAGAGGAGGTTGACCTATGGCGAATCGGGTAACGATGACCATCTGCGGCACGGAGTATACGCTGGTGGCGGAGGAGGACGCGGCCTACATGGAGAAGGTAGGCGCTATGGTGGACGGTGAGATGCGTCAGCTGATGGACGGCGCCCACATGAGCCGCGACAACGCTGCCGTGCTGGCCGCCGTGAATCTGGCGGACGAGCTGTGCAAGGCACAGGAGAATGCCGATAACCTGCGCCGCCAGCTGAAGACCTATCTGGACGAGGCCAGCCGCGCCAAGAACGAGGCCGCCGAGCTGCGCCGCAAGCTGCAGTCCCAGCAGAACCGCAAGGGATGATGGAGCTTCTCTCCCCCGCCGGCGGCTTTGACTCTCTCATCGCCGCCGTCCAGTCCGGCGCGGATGCGGTGTATATGGGCTTCGGTGCGTTCAATGCGCGGCGCAGCGCCAAAAACTTTACCGACGAGGAATTCGCGTCGGCGGTGGCGTATTGCCATCTGCGGGGCGTGCGGGTCTTTCTGACGCTGAACACCCTGCTGACCGACCGGGAGCTGGTGCAGGCGGCGGAGGCGCTGCGCAAGGCCAGCGCCATGGGTGTGGACGCCATACTGGTACAGGACTGGGGGCTTCTGACGCTGGCGCGGGAGATCGTGCCGGACGTGCCCCTCCACGCCAGCACACAGATGAGCCTGTTCACTCTGGGCGGCGCCAACGAGGCCGCCGCGCTGGGCATGGAGCGGGTGGTGCTGGCCCGTGAGCTTTCCCGGGACGAGGTGCGGGAGATCTGCGCCGGGTGCCCCGCCCAGATCGAGGCGTTCGTCCACGGCGCGCTGTGCATGTGCTACTCCGGCCAGTGCGAGATGAGCGCCGTGGTGGGCGAGCGCAGCGGCAACCGGGGCGCCTGCGCCCAGCCCTGCCGCCTGCCCTACGGCGTGGACGGTCCCTGCCGGGGCGGACACCCTCTGAGCCTGAAGGACGCCAACCTGTCGGCGTATCTGGCGGAGATGGAGGAGATGGGCGTGGACTGCCTCAAGCTGGAGGGCCGCATGAAGCGGCCGGAGTATGTAGCGGTCATCACCGGCATCTACCGGCGGCTGCTCGATGAAAAGCGCCGTCCTACGGCGGAGGAAGCCCGTCAGCTGGAGCAGGCCTTCTCCCGCAGCGGGTTTACCGACGGGTACTGGCTGGGGAAAAAGGGCCCTCAGATGTTCGGCACCCGTCCGGAAAACGCACCGGAGCCAAAGGAGCTGTTCGCCGCCGCCCGCGAGACATACGAAAACGGACGGGAAAACCGGAAAATACCGGTGAACCTCCGTCTGACGGTGCGCCGGGGCCAGCCGGTGCGGCTGAGCGGCGCCTGTACCGTCCACCACGGCGTCGCCATGGCCATGGCGCAGGGCGATATTCCGGAGGAAGCCCGGAACCGGGCGGTGACGGCGGAGGAGCTGCGGCAGCGGCTGAGCAAGACCGGCGGCACCGTATTCACGGCAGACAATATCGAAATGGAGCTGGACGAGGGGCTGATGGTGTCCGCCAGCACCGTCAACGGTCTGCGCCGGGAGCTGCTGGAGGAGCTGGCAAAGCGGCGGGTAGACATCCCGCCCCGCCGGGAGCTGCCCGTCCCTCCCCTGCCGGATGCACCGGAGGGCGGGCAGGATATGCGCTTTACCTGCTCGGTGCTGAAGGCGGAGCAGGTCACGGCGGCGCTGCTGGCGGAAAGGCCCGCCATCGTGTATGTGCCCATAGAGGAATTGGATAAGCTGGACGCCGGACTGGACTGGGGCGAAACGGAGCTGTGCGCCGTGCTGCCCCGCATTTTCCGGACGGCGGACGAGGTGCCGCTGCGGCAGCTGCTGCAGCGGCACCCGGAGGCCTCCTCCGTCAGCATAGGCAATCTGGGCCACCTGCCCATTGTGCGAGGGCTAGGGCGGACGCTGCGGGGCGACTGCGGGCTGAACATCTTCAACTCCCGCGCTCTGCTGTTCTGGCGGGAGCAGGGACTGGACTCTGCCGCGGTGTCCTTCGAGCTGCGGTGGCAGCAGATCCGCGATCTGAAGAAGTACCTGCCCTGCGAGGCTGTGGTCTACGGACGGCTGCCGCTGATGGTGACGGAAAACTGTGTCACCCGGTGCGGCCCGGGCTGCAGCCACGGAGCGGGCAGCATCCTTACCGACCGTACCGGTGCACAGTTCCCCGTGACCTGCGGCTACGGCTGCCGGTGCGAGATACAGAACAGCAAAACGCTGTTTCTGGCCGACAAGCCGGAGATGCGGCGCTGCGGCCTGACCTACGGCCGGCTGCGGTTCACCACGGAGACGCCGGAGCAGTGCGCCCGCGTGCTGCGGCGGTACCGGAACGGCGGAGACTGGGCGCCGGAGGACCTGACGAGAGGGCTGTTCTACCGGGGCGTTGAGTAAACTGTGGGTATAATTCGCGTTTAATAATACAAATAGTTTTCAATATTATCGGAAAAAGGTGTTTCTATGGAACTAAAGATCAAGGCGCTGTCCCCCAAAATAGGGACGGAGATCCCGCTGCCCCACTTTGCCACGGCGGGTGCGGCGTGCATGGATCTGTGCGCCTGCATGGACCAGCCGGTGACGCTGGCCGCCGGAGAACGGCGGCTCATCCCCACCGGCATCGCCATCGCCCTGCCCTCGGCGGACTATGTGGCGCTGGTGTTCGCCCGCAGCGGGCTGGGCATCAAGCAGGGCGTGTGCCTGTCCAACGGCGTGGGCGTCATCGACAGCGACTACCGCGGCGAGATCGGCGTGGGACTGGTGAATCTGGGGAACGGCCCCTACACCGTCCATCCCGGCGACCGCATTGCCCAGCTGATGGTGACGCCGGTGGTGCGGCCCGTGGTGGTGCAGGCGGAGGAGCTGGACGAGACGGCGCGGGGCGCCGGCGGCTTCGGCTCCACGGGGCGGTGAGCGGTATGGCGAGGATCGTACTGGCCTCCGGCTCCCCCCGGCGGCAGGAGCTTTTGCAGCGCATCGGCATCCGCGATTTTACCATCCGGGTGCCGCAGGTGGAGGAGTGGTATCCCGACGGCCTGACGCCGGAGGAGATCGTGTGCTACATCTCCCGGGAGAAGTCGCAGGCAGTCCCCTCCGACGAGGAGGAGATCGTCATCACCGCCGACACCATGGTATTTCTGGACGACAAAAAGCTGGGCAAGCCCGCCGACCAGGCAGAGGCACTGGCCATGCTGACGGCCCTGCAGGGGCGGCACCACACCGTATGCACCGGCGTGACGGTGCGGCAGGGCGCGCATGTTCTGACCCGGGCGCAGGCAACAGACGTCTATTTCCGCCCCGCATCGGAGGCGGAGCTGCGGGCCTACATCGCCGGGGGCGAGCCTATGGACAAGGCGGGGGCCTATGGCGTGCAGGGGCAGGGTGCGCTGCTGGTGGAGCGTATCGACGGCGACTTTTTCAATGTGATGGGCCTGCCGGTGCTGCTGCTCAGCCGGATGCTGGCGGAGTTCGGCGTCACGCTGTTGGGTTGAGAGGAAACGACGGATGAAACGATTTTTTACGAAAACCGGTATCTGGCTGCTGGCCGGGGCCGCCGTCATCGCCGTGGTGCTGTGCATCATCTCGGCTCTTGGCTCCGGCACCAGTCTGCTGCACAATGCGCTGGGCGTCATCGCGTCGCCCTTCCGCTCGGCAGGCTCGGCGGTGGTGGAGTGGGTCGGCGGCATCGGCGACCACTTTGCCAGCATCGAGGAACTGCAGGCGGAGAATGAGGCGCTGCGGCAGGAGAACGCCCAGCTGCGGCAGGAACTGCGGGCGGCACAGCCCGCCGCCGAGGAAAATCAACGGCTGCGGGAGCTGCTGGATCTGCGGGCCCAACGGTCCGACCTGACATTTGAGGCGGCCCGCATCACCCAGCGGGACGTATCCAACTGGTCCAGCACACTGGTGCTGAACCGGGGCAGCCAGCACGGCGTGGCGGAAAACGACTGCGCCGTGGACTGCTACGGCAATCTGGTGGGCGTGGTGACGGAGGTGGGGCTGAACTGGTGCCGCCTCACCACCATTCTGGACACCGGCTCCCAGCTGGGCGCCATGGTGTTCCGCACGGAGGAAACAGCCATCGCCGCCGGCGACCTGTCGCTGATGGCGGAGGGCAAGCTGAAGCTCAGCTATCTGCCGGATTCCTCCACGCTCATCAAGGGCGACCTGGTGGTGACATCCGGACTGGGGGGCTATTATCCCTACGGACTGCCCATCGGCTCTGTGGAGGAGGTACGCACCGACGACGGCGGGCTGGCCCGCTATGCGGTGCTGACGCCCCGCTGTGAGCTGGATACCCTGACGGACCTGTATATCGTGACGGATTTCGACGTGGTGGAGTGACCGCGGGAAAGGATCGGCTATGACGCGACGCGCTGTGGTGCGAAAGTGGATATTGTACTGCCTGTGTGCGCTGCTGCTGGTGCTGGTGCAGAACATGTTGCTGGTGTACGTGCGCATAGGCGGCGTACACCCGTTCCTGCTGCCGGCGCTGGCGCTGATCCCCGTGACGCTGGAGCGCAGCGGCCAGTCTTTGCTGTACGCCCTGTTTTTCGGGCTGGCCTGCGACCTGCTGATGCCCACCGGCGTATTTGTGTGCTTCTACTGCCTGACGTTTTTCATCGCGGCGATTCTGGCGCGGCTGCTGTCCGGGCAGGTCATCGTGGCGGGACTGTTCTGCTCACTGGCCGTGTCCGCTGTGGGGCTGCTGCTGTGCGGCTTTCTGCGGATCCTGCTGCTGACATATCAGCAGGACATCTCCACCGGCCCGGCACTGACGCTGCTGGGCAAGGAGCTGCTGCTGTCGTTGGCGGTGACGCCGCTGGCGCATTTTCCCTTCCGCAAGGTCTTCCGGCTGACGCGGAGCGACTGACAATGAGGAGTTTCCCATGATAAAGAATCCACATCCCGCCAAACGGCGGGTCCTGATCCTACTGGGTCTTTTCGGCGTATGTCTGCTGCTGTTTCTGGCGGTGCTGTATGACGCGCAGGTGCTGCACGGCAGTGAGAACCGGGCGCGCTCCATCTCCAGCAACGCCGCCAGCGAGGCGGTGCCCGCCTCCCGCGGCATCATCACCGACCGGAACGGCAAGGTGCTGGTATCCAATCGGCTGGCCTACACGCTGGTGTTTGACCGCAGCGGCTTTTCCGACGAGGAGGCGCTGAACGATGCCATCCTGCGGCTCATTCACCTGTGTCAGGACACGGGCACCGCCTGGAACGACACGCTGCCCATCGGGCAGACCGGCAGCTTTGTCCGCTATACCAATGACCGGTCGGAGAGCTTCAGCAAGTTTCTGGAGCAGAACAAACTGACCGCCACCGCCGCCGGACGGCAGCTCATCGCGGAGATGCGGGAGCTGTACCATATCGACGAGAGCCTGTCGGAAAAGGATGCGCGGCTGGTCATCGGCGTGCGGTACGAGCTGCACAGCCGTGACAGCTATACCTTTGCCGAGGACGTGTCCTCGGAGGTGCTGAGCCTCATTACCGACGGGCGCTATGAGGGCGTCAGCATCCACACCGCCTCCGCCCGTGTGTACAACACCACGCTGGCGGCCCACATTCTGGGCACCATCGGCCCCATCTGGCAGGAGGAGTGGAGCAGCAATGAAAAGACCGGGTACGTAGGCTACGCGGACAAGGGCTACTCCATGAACGACCTTGTGGGCAAGGACGGCGTGGAGAAGGCCTTTGAGGAGTATCTGCGGGGCACGGACGGACGGCGGCTCATCACCACCGACGAGGACGGCAAGCTCACCGGCGAACTGTACACCCGGGAGCCGCAGCCCGGCGGCACGGTGGCGCTGACGTTGGACATCGACCTGCAGGCCGATGTGGAGCGTGCGCTGGCGGAGACCATCACGGGCATGATCGACGAGGACAGCAACGAGCGCGGCGGTGCCGCCGCCGTAATCAGCGTGGGCAGCGGCGAGGTGCTGGCGCTGGCCAGCTACCCCACCTACGACCTGTCCACGTTCAACGAGGATTACGACGAGCTGGTGGCCGATGAGCGGCTGCCCATGTTCAACCGGGCCACCCAGGGCATCTACGCCCCCGGCTCCACGTTCAAGATGTGCACCGCTGTGGCGGCGCTGGAGAGCGGCATCATCACCCCCTCCTCCATCATTCAGGACCGCGGCATCTACACCTACTACCGGGATCCCCAGCCCATGTGCTGGGTCTACCGCCAGGGCGGCGCTACCCACGGGCGCATCAATGTGTCCCAGGCCATCACCGTGTCCTGCAACTACTTCTTCTATGAGGTGGGCCGCCTGACCGGGATCCGCACGCTGGACAGCTATGCCTCCCAGTTCGGCCTGGGGCAGTCCACCGGCATTGAGATCGGCGACTCCAGCGGCGTGCTGGCCTCCCCGGAGTGGGCGGACAGCCATAACCAGGAGTGGACGGACGGCCAGACCATCACTGCCGCCATCGGACAGTCCTATAACCTGTTCACCCCCTTGCAGCTGGCCAACTACATCGCCACGCTGGTGGGCGGCGGCCAGCACTATCAGGCCCATCTGCTGAAGAACGTCAAGGAGTACGACAACTCCCGGCTGCTGTACGTTTACGACGACGAGCCGCTGAACACCGTTGAAATGTCCGATTCCACGGCAGAAGCTGTGACGAAGGGCATGCATGAGCTGACCGTTTCCGGCAGCGTGGCTTTTGCCTTCCGTGACTGCGTGGTTTCCGCCGGCGCCAAGACCGGCTCGGCCCAGGTGGGCACCGACATCGCCAACGGCGTGTTCGTGGCCTACGCCCCCTACGAGGACCCGGAGATCGCCGTGGCCATCGTGATCGAAAAAGGCGGCAGCGGCGCGGCGCTGGCCACCACCGCCGTGGAGATCATCAACTCCTGGTTCAGCCATACCCAGGACGACAGCGCCGCCATGGGCGAGAATACCCTGTTGAAGTGAGAGGTCTTTCTATGCTCCCTGTTTTTGATCCGCAGGACGCGTCCTGTAAATCTCCTTTCGGCGCGGCGAAATGCGGCGCCGAGGTAACGTTCACCCTGCGGGACGAGACGTACTACGCCTGCGAGCTGCTGGTGCATCAAGAGTTCGCCGGGGCGGACAAGGCCATTCCGTTGCCTCCGGCTGCGGACGGCTTTTCCGGCGTCTACACCGCGCCGGCAGAGCCGGAGCTGTGCTGGTACGCTTTCCGGTTTACCCGCAGCGACGGCAGCACCATCTGCCTGGGCAAAAACGGCTGGTGCAGCCAGGATGCACTGGTACGCTGGCAGTTGACGGTGTACGAGAACACACCCACCCCCGCCTGGTTCGGCGAGGGCGTGACGTACCAGATTTTTCCAGACCGTTTCCGCCGCACCTCCGTGCCGGACGTCGCCGGCATGGTGGGGCGGCGCTGGGTACATGACGACTGGGACGACCAGCCGGTATTCCTGCCCGACGAGAATGGGCAGATCACCAACCGGGACTTCTTCGGCGGCTCGCTGGCGGGCATTACGGAGAAGCTGGACTATCTCAAAAGCCTGTCCGTCAGCACGCTTTATCTCAATCCGATCTTTGAAGCGGACAGCAACCACCGCTACAACACAGCGGATTACCGGGCCGTTGACCCCCTGCTGGGCACAGAGGAGGACTTCTGCGCTCTGTGCCGGGAGGCCCACGCCCGTGGTATCCGCGTCATTCTGGACGGCGTGTTCAACCACACCGGCTCCAACAGCCGCTACTTCAACGCCGACGGATTTTACCCGGAGCTGGGTGCGGCCCAGAGCACCGACTCCCCCTACTTCGGGTGGTACAGCTTCCATCCGTGGCCCACGGACTACGACGCGTGGTGGGGCGTACATACACTGCCGGCGGTCAACGAGGAGCGGCCAGACTACCGGCGGTTCATTATCTCCGACGAGGACTCAGTGGTACGGCGATGGCTGCGGCTGGGGGCCGACGGCTGGCGGCTGGATGTGGCCGATGAGCTGCCGGACGACTTTATCGCTGCTATTCGCACCGCCATCAGGCAGGAAAAGGCCGACGCCTATCTACTTGGAGAGGTGTGGGAGGACGGCAGCAACAAGATCGCCTATTCCCGGCGGCGCAGGTACCTGCTGGGCCGGGAGACTCACGGGCTGATGAACTACCCTTTCCGGACGGCGCTGCTGGCCTGGCTGGGCGGCGGAGACGCTGCCGACTTCCGCGATGCCATGGAGTCCATCCGGGAGAACTACCCTCCCGCCGCGTTTTACGGAGCCATGAACTTCCTGGGCACCCATGACACCGCCCGCATCCTGACGCTGCTGGGCGCGGAGCATACCCCCGCGGATAAATCCGCCCGGGCGGCATACCGCCTCTCCCCCGCCGAGCTGGAGCGGGGGCAGAAAAAGCTGCGGCTGGCTGGGATGCTGCTGTACAGCTTCCCCGGCTCCCCTACCCTGTACTACGGCGACGAGGCCGGGATGCAGGGTTTCGAGGACCCTCTGAATCGGGGCACCTATCCCTGGGGCCGAGAGGATGAGGCGCTGCTGGCTTTCTTCCGTCGGTTGGGACAGCTTCGTTCGGCGCGTCCCTCCCTGCGGCGGGGCGGTATCCGGTATCTGTACGCCCAGGGCGGCGGGCTGGTCATAGAGCGCCGCTGCGGCGGTGAGCGCACGGTGACGGCGCTGAACGCCGGCGGGCAGGTGCTGACACTGACGCTGGACTGGGACAGCCCGCTCTGCCGCGACGGCGTTACCGGTCAGCAGTTTCTGGTACAGGGCGGACAGCTGCACCTGACGCTGCCGCCGCTGGACGGCGTGGTGCTGGTGTGATATGTTTTCCTGCGCGGGATGTTTCACGTGAAACATCCCGCGTCTTTTCTTTGGCGGTGTTTGTTTCACGTGAAACATCACCGGAAATTTGAAAATTTTCTATTGAAACTACCCACTGATGTGCTATACTATATAAAATGTAGAATCAGACAGAAAGAGGAGTTTGCCGTGTCAAAGATCATTGCCATCGTCAATCAGAAGGGCGGCGTGGGAAAGACCACCACCTGTGTCAATCTGGCCGCCGCCGTCAAGGCCAAGGGCAAGCGGGTGTTGCTGTGCGATTTTGACCCGCAGGCCAATGCCACCAGCGGCATGGGCGTGGACAAGTCCGTGTCCAACGGCGTGTATGACGTGCTGATCAACGGTACGGAGACGGCAAAAGCCATTGTCTCCACCCCCTACGGCGATGTGCTGCCCAGCAGCAAGGCACTGGCCGGCGCGGGCGTGGAGATGATCGAGATGGAAAACCGGCAGTTTCTGCTGAAGGCCGCGCTGCGGCAGGTGGCGGAGAAGTACGACTATATCTTTATCGACTGTCCTCCTTCGCTGGAGCTGCTGACGCTGAACGCGCTGTGCGCCGCCAACACTCTGCTGGTGCCGGTGCAGGGCGAATACTACGCGTTGGAGGGTCTCAGCGACCTGATGAACACGGTACGTATCGTACGGCGGAGCATGAACCCGTCGCTGGATATCGAAGGCGTGCTGCTGACCATGTTCGACGGGCGCACCAACCTGTCCATTCAGGTGGCGCAGGAGATCAAACGGTTTTTTGGCGCCAAGGTGTACAGCACCGTGATCCCCCGGAACGTCCGACTCAGTGAAGCACCCAGTCATGGGCGGCCCATTACCGCCTACGACAGGAATTGCCGGGGCGCGGACGCCTATGTAGCGCTGGCTGACGAATTTTTGAAGCGAAACGCCTGAAAGGAGACGCACTATGGCAGGTATATCCAAGGGTTTAGGCAAGGGCCTCGGCGCTCTTATGGGCGACGATATGATGGAGCTTCACGACGAGAAGAGCAGCCTTATGCTGCCTATCAGTCAGGTGGAGTCCTGCGCCGCACAGCCCCGGAAGCTGTTTGACCCCGACGCATTGGCCGATCTGGCCGATTCTATCCGGCAGCACGGCATTATTCAGCCGCTGACGGTGCGGAAGCTGCAGTCCGGGTACTATCAGATCATCGCCGGTGAGCGGCGGTGGCGGGCCGCCCGCATGGCCGGGCTGACCCAGGTGCCCGCCGTGGTCATCGAGGCCGATGACCGCAAGGCCATGGAGCTAGCTATGATCGAGAACCTCCAGCGGGAGGATCTCAATCCCATCGAGGAGGCCGAGGGCTACAAGGTCCTGATGGAACAGTACGGCATGACGCAGGAGGAGACGGCCAAACGGGTGGGCAAGTCCCGTCCCGCCGTGGCCAACGCCATGCGCCTTTTGAACCTGTGCGAGCCGGTGCGGGCCATGGTGGAGGACGGACGCTTGTCCGGCGGACACGCCCGGGCGCTGCTTCCCCTCTCCGCCAAGCAGCAGGAGACGGCGGCGGTCGCCGTGCTGAAAAGCGATCTGTCCGTGCGGCAGACGGAGCTGCTGGTGAAGAAGCTGCTGGCGGAGATGCCGGAGAAGCCCGCGAAGGATCCGCTGACCGTCAACTACGCCGAAGAGGCTGCCAAGGAGCTAAGTGAACGTCTGGGCCGTGGCTGCCGCATCGTCACGGGCCGCAAAAAGGGGCGCATCGAGCTGGAGTACTACGGCACCGACGACCTCAACGATCTGCTGGATGCCCTCCACGCCATTAAGAAGAAATAACGCTGTTTCACGTGAAACATTGGAAAAAACGAGGTAAAAGAGATGCTTGATATCAAATTTGTCCGGGAAAATCCGGAGGCTGTCAAGGAAAATATCCGCAAGAAGTTCCAGAATGCCAAGCTGCCGCTGGTGGACGAGGCTATCGCGCTGGACGCCGAACGCCGCCAGGCCATTGCCGACGGCGAGGCCCTGAAGGCCGAGCGCAACAAGCTGTCCAAGGCCAATGGACCCTTGTTCGGTCAGTTGAAGAAGTGTACCGACGAGGCGCAAAAGGCCGCCCTGCAGGTTCAGATCGACGCCAACAACGCCGCCGTCAAGGCCGACGCCGAGCGCATGGCCCAGCTGGAGGCCAAGAAGGAGCAGGCCGAGGCCGCGCTGAACCGGATCATGCTGGTGATCCCCCAGATGATCGACCCCTCCGTGCCCATCGGGCCGGACGACAGCTGCAACGTGGAGGTGCAGCGCTTCGGCGAGCCAAAGACCCCGGACTTTGAGGTGCCCTACCACACCGACATCATGGAGCGCTTTGACGGCATCGACATGGACGCCGCGGGCCGCGTGTCCGGCAGCGGGTTCTACTACCTGCTGGGCGACATTGCCCGGCTTCACGAGGCGGTGCTGGCCTACGCCCGGGATTTCATGATCAACAAGGGCTTTACCTACTGCATCCCGCCGTTTATGATCCACGGCAACGTGGTGGAGGGCGTCATGAGCCAAACGGACATGGACGCCATGATGTACAAGATCGAGGGCGAGGATCTCTACCTCATCGGCACCAGCGAGCACTCCATGATCGGCAAGTTCATTGACCAGATCATTCCGGAGGACAAGCTGCCCCAGACCCTGACCTCCTACTCCCCCTGCTTCCGCAAGGAAAAGGGCGCCCACGGCATCGAGGAGCGTGGCGTCTACCGCATCCATCAGTTCGAAAAGCAGGAAATGATCGTGGTCTGCAAGCCGGAGGATTCCAAAAAATGGTATGAGCAGATGTGGCAGTACAGCGTGGAGCTGTTCCGTTCGCTGGATATCCCCGTGCGGCAGCTGGAGTGCTGCTCCGGCGATCTGGCTGATCTGAAGTGCAAGTCCTGCGACATCGAGGCATGGTCCCCTCGGCAGCAGAAGTATTTTGAGGTCTGCTCCTGCTCCAATCTGGGTGACGCCCAGGCCCGGCGGCTGAAGATACGCTACAAGGACGCCGACGGCAAAATGCAGCTGTGCCACACACTGAACAACACCGTGGTGGCCCCGCCCCGGATGCTCATTGCCTTCCTGGAGAACAACCTGCAGGCAGACGGCTCCGTGCTGGTACCGGAGGCCCTGCGGTCCTACATGGGCGGCAAGGAGCGGCTGGTGCCCCTGCACTGAGTGCGAAGCAATAGCAAATTGTAATATTCTCATCTGTTTATACGATTCGTATAGGGGAATTTGGCCCATGAAGAAATTTTTCAGCGAATTCAAGACCTTTGCCATGCGCGGCAACGTGATGGACATGGCCATTGGCGTTGTTATCGGCGCCGCCTTCGGCAAGATCACCACATCTGTCGTCAACGACATCATCATGCCCCTGATCGGGCTGATCACCGGCGGCATCGACCTGACCCAATGGAACATTCTGCTCAACAGCGCCGCCGTGGAGGCGGGGGCCGACCCCGTCACGCTGGGCATCGGCAATCTGCTGGCCGTGATCCTGGACTTCATTATCGTGGCCTTTGCCATGTTCCTGCTGGTCAAAGCCATGAATAAGCTGACCTCTCTCAAGAAGAAAGAGGAAGCGCCCGCTCCCGAGGAGGACCCCAAACCCACCAGCGAGGAGCTGCTCACTGAGATCCGCGACCTGCTGAAGGAACAGCGGAAATGAGAGACACGCTGACTCGCGGACTGGCGCGGCTGGGCCTGTCCGCAGACGCCGTGCCGCAGCTGGAGGCCTACGCCGCGCTGCTGCTGGAGAAAAACAGGGTCATGAACCTGACGGCCATTACGGATCCGCAGGAGGTGGCCACGCTGCACCTGCTGGACTGCGCCGCCCTGCTGACCATGGCGGACCTGAGGGGCAAACAGGTCATCGACGTGGGCACCGGCGCCGGGTTCCCCGGCATGGTGCTGCGCATCCTGGAGCCGGACTTCGACCTGACGCTGCTGGACAGTCTGGGCAAGCGGGTGGACTTCCTGCGGGAAGTATGCGCCGCCCTGTCCCTGCAGCGGGTGGACTGCGTCCACGCCCGGGCGGAGGAATTTGCCGCCGGACACCGCCAGCAATACGACGCTGCGGCCTCCCGGGCCGTGGCCAACCTGAACCTGCTGTGCGAGCTGACGCTGCCGCTGGTAAAGGTGGGCGGACAGTTCCTGGCCATGAAATCCGTATCCTCCGACGAGGAGATACAAGGCGCACGGGGCGCCATCGGACAGCTGGGCGGGCGCATCGCCGATATCCGGGACTACACCGTGCCGGAGACGCAGATGCGCCACCGACTGGTGGTCATCGAGAAGATCAAGGACACCCCCGCCATCTACCCCCGCAGCTTTGCCCGCATGAAAAAAGCGCCGCTGAAATAGCGGCATCACTCGGAAAGGAGGGTCACATGGGAAAGATCATCGCCGTCGTCTCCGGCAAGGGCGGCACCGGCAAGACATCGTTCACCGCCAACACCGGACTGGCGCTGGCGTCGCTGGGCCAGCACGTTCTGTGCATGGACTGCGACATCACCCTGCGGAATCTGGATCTGGCGCTGGGACTCAGCGACCGGGCACTGATGGATTTCTCCGACGTGCTGGCAGCGCGCTGCACGCTGGAACAGGCGGTAGTGACCCACGAGCAGTACCCCTCGCTGGATCTGCTGACCGCGCCCATGGCCGATAAGCCGCTGGCGCTGACGGTGCGGCAGCTGGCGGCGCTGGCCCGTGAGATACGGGAAAAATACGACTGGTGCCTGATGGACGCCCCCGCTGGACTGGGGCAGGGCTTCAAGATGGCCGCCTGCATGGCCGATCAGGTCATCGTCGTCACCACCACCGACATCTCCGCCATGCGGGACGCCCAGCGCACCGCCATGGAGCTGTCCGCCTTCCCTGCCAACGCCGTGCATCTGGTGGTGGGCCGTGTCTCCCGCAAGACCCTGCGGGCGCTGCATACCACCATCGACGATGCTATTGACACCGCCGGGCTTCCCCTGCTGGGCGTCATCCCCGAGGACGAGGACGTCCCCTACTGCCTGAACCGGGGGCTGGTGCTGCGGGACCGCAACTACTACGCTGCCCGGGCCTACGAAAACATTGCCAAACGCATCATGGGCTGCAAAGTGCCCCTGATGAAGATATAACGGAGAAAGGAGCGCCCTTATGAATATCGCTTTGATGGCGCACGACAACAAGAAAGAGCTGATGGTGCAGTTCTGCACCGCCTACTGCGGCATTCTGGCCAAGCATACCCTGTGCGCCACGGCCCGTACCGGCCAGCAGATCGCCGAGGCCACCGGTCTGACCATCCACAGGTTCCTCTCCTTTACCCATGGCGGCGGCCAGCAGATCGCGGCCCGCATCGCCTACAACGAGATCGACATGGTGCTGTGCTTCGGCGACCCCAACCAGAAGACCGCCGACGAGGATGTGACCTACATCTCCCGGCTGTGCGACCAGAACAACATTCCCTTTGCCAGCAATCTGGCCACCGCCGAAATGCTGGTGCTGGGTCTGGACCAGGGCTATCTGGACTGGCGCGACATCGTGAATCCCAAAAGCAAGCCCTTCACCGCGTAAAGCGCCTTGACAACAGGCGGAAAATCGCATAGAATAAAGGATAACCGCGTTGAATCTGCAGGAGTAACCCGCACAACGCCGCCAGCAGAGAGGTGCGCCGCCGGCTGAAAGCGCACCGCGGCAGAACGGGCCAAGACAGCAGACGAGCGGGGATGGAAACATCCACGGCGCGCTCCCCGTAACAGGAGCAGAAAGGGCCGCATGGCGGCTGAAATTGGGTGGCACCACGAAGTGTTTCAACGCTCTCGTCCCAACACAGGGGACGGGAGCGTTTTTTCATCGCTTTCCCGCTCCGTGGCGCCGAAAAGGAGAACCTATGCAGAAAGTGATCGACTTCATCAACACCCACACCTACGACATCTTCATCCCCCTGACAGCGCTGGCGCTGCTGCGGCTGGGCATGTGCTGGGCGCAGCTGAAAAAGACCGCCGCCATCCGGGAGAAGAAGGGCATCTATCACGCCGTGCGGGAGCACTACGCCGAGATGGGCGCTTGGCTGGGCATCCTGCCCTTCTGCGTGCTGGCGCTGATCTTCCCCAAGGTCTGGTACATCTGGATCGCGCTGGCGGTCATCGGCGGCATTCTTGTGGGCCGGGCCGGGAAAAAGAAGGGCGTGGAGCTGGATGGTATCTACCGCGAGGTGGCATGGGAACTGAAGCACGAGGCGGAGGCCGAGGCCGCCCGGGAAGCTGCCTCCCACACGCTGGAGAGCGGCCCGGAGGCGCCGGAGGACGGCAATACAGACGAAGCAGAAAACACCGAGGATAAAGGAGATACGGAAAATGGCTAAAATGACCCCCCGCACCCTGTCGGGCTTTATGGAGCTGCTGCCCCAGCCGCAGCAGCAGATGGAGCGGATGATGGACATCCTCCGCCGGACGTACAGCCTGTACGGCTTCACGCCGCTGGACACACCGGTGATCGAGGCCAGCGAGGTGCTGCTGGCCAAGGGCGGCGGCGAGACGGAGAAGCAGATCTACCGTTTCCAGAA
>CAKTPQ010000003.1 GCA_934591745.1 uncultured Oscillospiraceae bacterium | reverse complement strand
GGTATAGTCTGAAATGGCGATGCCGGTGTGGGCGTCGCCGTAGTCGATGGCCATGATCTTCATGCAAATGCACCTGCGCTTTCCGTTCAGTGGGACTATCATACACAAAAATGCCGCTGTCTGCAACGGGAAAAGCCGAAAAGTCCCCGAAAAAGCGGGATTTTTTCCAAAAAACAGGTTGACCTCCCCCGCAAACCGTGCTATACTGGGCATTACCTGTGAGTGGGTGCTTTCTTTTTGCGCGCTTTTTCGCTTCGGGCGTGGAGGAGGACGGCCACTCGGCAGGGAGGCAAATGGTCCGCGGACGCGGACTGAATCTAATAAGGAGGTGCCGTTAATGCGCGTGAAGATCACCCTGAGATGCAATGAGTGCAAGCAGAGAAACTACAACACGATGAAGAACAAGAAGAATACCCCTGACAAGCTTGAGCTGAACAAGTATTGCCCCTTCTGCAGAAAGCACACCGTCCACACTGAGACGAAGTAACCGGAAGGAGAATCGTTATGGCTGAAGAAAAGAAGGTCAAGAAGGACCACGGCAAGTGGTTCCGCGAAATGAGAAGCGAGCTGAAGAAGGTCGTATGGCCTGACGGCAAGACCACCATGAAGAACACGGGCACCGTGATTCTGTGCTCCCTGCTGGTGGGCGCCTGCATCTGGATCTTTGATGCAGTCAGCGTTCTGGCGGTGAACACTCTGATCGGCCTGTTCGCCTGAGGATACCGGCATGGCTGATAACGCGAAGTGGTATGTAGCCCATACCTATTCCGGCTATGAGAACGCGGTGAAGGCCGCCATCGAAAAGTCCGTGGTGAACCGCGGCATGGAGGACATGGTGTTCCAGATCGAGATCCCTCTGGAGACGGTCACGGAGATCACTGAGTCCGGTGTTGCCAAGGAGATCCAGCGCAAAGTCTTCCCCGGCTATGTTCTCATCAAAATGGTCATGACCGACGACACGTGGCACCTGATCCGCAATATCCGCGGCGTCACGGGCTTCGTGGGTGAGGCCAACAAGGCGATCCCCCTGACCGAGGACGAGGTAGCCGCTCTGGGCATGGAAAAGCGCGAGATCGTTGTGCTGTACCATGTGGGCGATACCGTCCGCATCACCGAAGGCCCCCTCGCCAGCTTTACCGGCACGGTGGAGGAGATCGAACCGGACAAGAACAAGGTCCGCGTCGTCGTCTCCATGTTCGGCCGTGAAACGCCGGTGGATCTGGAGCTGGACCAGGTGGAGGTCGGCAGCAACTGAGTACGGCATGTCCGTACAGGCCGGAGCAGTACGACTCCGGCGCAAGTGGGAGAGATGCGCGTCATCTCGCCAAGAGCGGTTCCGGTACAGGCCGGCCGCTACCACATCTTATTGAAGGAGGTGCCTACAAATGGCACAGAAAGTAGTTGGATACGTCAAACTGCAGATCCCCGCGGGCAAAGCAACTCCCGCACCCCCCGTTGGCCCCGCTCTGGGCCAGCACGGCATCAATATTGCCGCGTTCACCAAGGAGTTTAACGAGCGCACCAAGAACGACATGGGCCTGATCATCCCCGTGGTCATCACCGTCTATGCCGACCGCTCTTTCAGCTTCATCACCAAGACCCCTCCCGCTGCCGTCCTGATCAAGAAGGAGTGCAACATTGAGTCCGGTTCCGGCGTTCCCAACAAGGAAAAGGTCGCTACCATCTCCAAGGCCTCCATCCAGAAGATCGCCGAGCTGAAGATGCGCGACCTGAACGCCGCGTCTCTGGAGGCAGCCATGAGCATGATCGCCGGTACCGCCCGCTCCATGGGTGTTGTCGTCGGCGAGTAAGGAGGGTGTAACGATGTTTAGAGGTAAGAAATATCAGGAAAGCGCCAAGCAGATCGACAAGGCTATGCTGTATGACCCCAAGGAGGGTCTGGAGCTGATCTGCAAGACCGCCAGCGCCAAGTTCGACGAGACTGTCGAGCTCCACGTCAAGCTGGGCGTTGACTCCCGTCACGCCGACCAGCAGGTCCGCGGCGCCATCGTGCTGCCCAACGGTACCGGTAAGTCCGTCCGCGTTCTGGTGTTCGCCAAGGGCGACAAGGCCGAGGCTGCCAAGGCCGCCGGCGCCGACTATGTGGGCGAGATGGATCTGGTGGAGAAGATCCAGAAGGAGAACTGGTTCGACTTCGACGTCGTCGTCGCCACCCCCGACATGATGGGTGTCGTCGGCCGTCTGGGTAAGGTCCTGGGCCCCAAGGGCCTGATGCCCTCCCCCAAGTCCGGCACCGTGACCCCTGACGCCGCCAAGGCCGTCCAGGAGGCCAAGGCCGGTAAGGTCGAGTACCGTCTGGACAAGACCAACATCATCCACTGCCCCATCGGCAAGGTCTCCTTCGGCGCTGATAAGCTGTTCGAGAACTACTCCGCTCTGCTGGGCGCCATCATCAAGGCCAAGCCCGCCGCCGCCAAGGGCCAGTATATCAAGTCCTGCGTGGCCGCTTCCACCATGGGCCCCGGCGTGAAGATGAACGCCAACAAGCAGCTGTAAAAACCTGATATCTTTGGCTTGACAAGCTGTCATGCCATTGGTATAATATTGGTTGCGTTCCAAAGACAGCAGGTGGCCGCAAGGCCGTAAGTCCTGCCGAGGATGGCACATCGTAATGATTGCTTTTACCGTCCTCATGTCCTTTGGCATGGGGACGGTTTCCTTTTTTGAACGCACCGACAATTCTGACGGAGGTGAAAACAAAGAATGCCCAACGCAAAGGTTCTGTCTGAAAAGCAGGCGATCGTGGCGGCGCTGACCGACAAGCTGCAGAACGCAGCCGCCGGCGTCATCGTTGATTACAAGGGCATCACCGTGGCAGAGGATACCGCTCTGCGCGCTGAGTGCCGCAAGAACAACATTGAGTACGCTGTCATCAAGAACACCCTGCTGCGTTTCGCTTTCAACAACTGCGGTCTGAACGAACTGGACGATCAGCTCAACGGTACCACTTCTCTGGCTATCTGCGCTGATGATCCCGTCGCCCCCGCACGCGTGATCGCGGATTACGCCAAGAAGCTGAAGGATAAGTTCGAGATCAAGGGCGGCTTCATGGACGGCAAGGTCGTCTCCATGGAGACTGTCAATGCTCTGGCTTCCATCCCCGCGCTGCCCGTGCTGCAGGCGCAGGTCCTGGGTACCATGCTGGCTCCCATTTCCGGCCTGGCTTGCGTGCTGAAGCAGATCGCCGAGAAGAACGGCGCTGCTGCCGAGTAAATCGGCCCCCTGACCCCCGCGGGCGGCAGGCCCGCAACCATTCAACAAAAATCTTACAAATAGGAGGCTATCACAATGTCTGAGAAGATTACTGCTATGATCGAAGAGATCAAGGGTTTGACCGTTCTGGAGCTGTCCGAGCTGGTGCACGCTCTGGAGGAGGAGTTCGGCGTTTCCGCCGCTGCCATGGCTGCTCCCGCTGCCGGCGCTGCTGCTCCCGCCGCTGAGGAGAAGACCGAGTTCGACGTGGTCCTGACCGGTTTCGATGCCGCCCAGAAGATCAAGGTCATCAAGGTCGTCCGCGAGATCTCCGGTCTGGGTCTGGCCGAGGCCAAGGCTGCCGTCGAGGGCGTGCCCCACACCCTGAAGGAAGCCCTGTCCAAGGACGATGCCGAGGCTATGAAGAAGCAGGTCGAGGAGGCCGGCGGCAAGGTCGAGCTGAAGTAAGTTCCTTACAAAGCGATAGACGTTGTTACGTAGAAAAGAGAGACGCTCTTGCGTCTCTCTTTTTTTGCGCTCCGCCCGCGTTCCGCACATCACGCTGCACGGGGGCGCGGAATATCCCTCTCCCAGCAACCAACAGACATAAAAAAAGACAGCATGGGCCGTCTTTTTTATGTCAACCTATTTTAGTCCCAGCGGCTCCCGCAGCACCGTGTACAGTGTCTCCGTGTCCGGCTTTTCACCGGTAAACAGCACAAACGCCCGCACCGCCTGCCGGATCAGCAGGTCGATGCCGCCCACCGTCCGCAGCCCCAGCCCGGACGCCGCCTCCAGCAGCGCCGTCCGCCGTGGGTGGTACACCAGGTCATACACCACCGCGTCCTCTGGCGCCGCCCGCAGAAACGACAGGTCGCCGAACGCCGCGCAGCCCGCCATCCCCAGGGATGTAGCGTTGACCACCAACCGGCTCTCCGCCGCGTACCGCACCAGTTCATCCAGCCCACCTGCCACGGCGCGGCCGGGATACCGCGCCGCCAGCGTCTCCGCCCGGCCGATACTGCGGTCGCACACGGCGATACGGGCCGCACTGGCCTGTGCCAGCGCATGGCACACCGCTGTGGCCGCGCCTCCCGCGCCCAGCAGCAGCACTCTCTGCCCTTGGGGATCGAATCTGTTCCCGGCCAGACTGTCCAGGAAACCGGCGCCGTCGGTGTTGTGGCCGATGGCCCGTCCCTCCCGGAAGCATACAGTGTTCACCGCACCGCAGGCCGCTGCTCCGTTGTCCACCTCGTCCAGCAGCGGCACGATGGCCTCCTTCAGCGGCATGGTCACGTTGCACCCGGCACACCCGCCGCCCTTGGCCCATGCCATGAACGCCGCCAGCTCGCCGGGCCGCACCGTCCGCACGTCGTAGCGGTACGCCGTCCCGGTCTGCCGGATCATGGCCCGATGGATCAGCGGCGACAGGCTGTGGGCCACCGGGTCGCCGATGACGTATAGCTGCCTCATACGCAGGCCCCGCCGCCGCAGCCCGCGTGGGGCACGGCCCCCTCGCCCCGGTCAGAGGCGGTCGCTTTCAGATAGTCCATGGCCTCCAGATATCCCCGCAGCCCGTGGCCGCAGATGGTCCTGACGCAGGCCGGCGCCGTAACGGACACCGCCCGGAACGGTTCCCGCGCCGTGATGTCGGAGATGTGGACCTCCACCGCCGGCACATCCACCGCCCGCAGCGCGTCATAGATGGCATAGCTGTAGTGGGCGTAGGCGCCGGGATTGATAACGATGCCGCTGTACCCCGCCTGCGCCGCCTGAATGGCGTCGATGAGCGTCCCCTCGTGGTTGCTCTGGAACACCTCCGCCGTGCAGCCGATGGCCCCGGCATGCTGATAGATTTGTTGACATAACGTGTCATAGCTCTCTCTGCCATAAATATCCGGCTCCCGGGAGCCGAGCAGGTTGAGATTCGGCCCGTTCAGGATCAGCAGCTTCATACATTTTCTCCTCTCCAGATGTTCTCAATGTCCGCAACAGCCCTGTTCAGCAGAGGTTCCGGGATGCAGTGGTGGGCGCAGGCTGCATACAGTGCCCGCCGCGCCGCCGCCAACCGCTGCAGTGCGTCCCGCCCCTCTGTCAGCAGTGGCCGCCCCTCTTGAAAATTGGTAGACATAATATCTTCAAGAGGTCTGTCCAGCCAGAACACGGTGCCGCTGCGGCGCAGCAGCAGGCGGTTCTCCTCCCGCAGCACCGCACCACCGCCGGTGGCAATGACACACCGTTCCCGGCGGCACAGCTCCTCCAGCATCCGGCTCTCCGCGTCCCGGAAGAACGTCTCGCCATGCTGGGCAAATATGGCGGAAATGGGTCGCCCCTGCGCGGCCTCTATGGCCTCATCGCAGTCGTAAAAGGGCATGTTCAGCCGCCGGGCCAACGCCCGTCCCGCGGAGGTCTTGCCGCTGGCGGGCAGTCCGATGAGGATCAGGTCATCCATGGCGCTCCTGCTCCTCCCTGCTCTCAGCTATCAGCAGCCGGAACAGCCGTTCCACCTGCTGCCGCCGCTGGGGCAGCAGGTCGCCTCGCCGGGCCAGCACCTCCGCCTCCCGCTGCTCGTCCAGCACCGGAAGGCCCTGTGCCGCTTTGATTTTTCCGATCTCGCCGGCCAGCGCCAGCCGCCGGGCCAGCAGCGCGGTCATCTGCTGGTCCACATCGTCCAGCTGCCGCCGCAGTCCCGCCAGCGAACCATCATCGGCGGGCAGCAGGCGGCAGATAGCCAGCGCCGCCGCAGCCTCCACCACCGGCGCCGCCCGCAGCGCCACGCAGCTGTCGTGCCGCCCGCCCACGGTGACGGTGGTGTTTGCCATCCGTGCCAGATCCACGGTCTTTTGGGACTTTGCGATGGACGGCGTAGGCCGGAACGTTACGGTGAACACGATATCCATGCCGTTGGTAACGCCGCCGTTGATCCCGCCGGTATGGTTGGTCTCTGTGAAGACCGTACCTTCATCGGTGCGCAGCGCGTCGTTGGCTTCACTGCCACGAAGCGCCGCGAAGCCCTCGCCGTCTCCGAAGCCGATGGCCTTCACGGCGGGAATGGCGAACACATGGCGGCTGATCTCCGACTCCACGGTATCCCGCCAGTCGGGGCCGCCCAGCCCGGCAGGAACGCCGGTGGCGGTGCAGCGTATCTGTCCGCCCACGCTGTCGCCGCTCTCCCGCGCCTCCGCAGCCCGCTGCCGCAGCCCTTCTTCGTCCAATATCTCTGCCCTGACGGTGATGTCCAGGGCCTGCAGGAACGTTTTTGCCAGGCTCCCTGCCACAGTCAGCGGCGCGGTGAGCCGTCCTGAGAAACGCCCGCCGCCCCGGTAGTCGTTGTATCCACCAGAACGGACGAAGGCGGCGTAATCGGCATGTCCGGGGCGCGGCGTGTCCTTCAGAGCCGCATAGTCAGCGGAGCGGACATCCCGGTTGCGCAGCACCGCCACCAGTGCATCGCCGGTGGTATGCCCCTGATAGACACCGGCCAGAAACTCCACCTCGTCCGGCTCATGCCGCCCGGTGGCCAAAGCCCCGGAGGCCCTGCGCCGCAGCAGGTCCGCGTGTATCAGTCCATCGTCCACCGGCAGGCCGGCTGGAATATTCTGGATAAGCACCCCCACGGCGGGGCCGTGGGATTCTCCGAAGATCGTGTATTCCATCATGGCTCCAGCACCTCCATCCTGCCGCCGACAGCCTCCATATCCTTCCAAAAATCGGGGTAGGACTTCGCCACCTGCTCCCCGCCGGTCAGCGTCACACTGCCGCTTCCGCAGAGCATGGCGGCGCAGCCCGCCAGCATGGCGATGCGGTGGTCGCCGAAGCTGTCCACGCAGCCGCCGCGCAGCTCCGAAACACCTGTGATGTCGAGGCTCTCCGCCTCCTCCCGCACCTGTGCTCCTAACGTATGCAGCACATGGGCCACGGCGGCGGGACGGTCGCTCTCCTTGCCCCGGAGAAAGCCGCAGCCGGTGAAGCGGGTGGTGCGCCCGGGCTGCAGCGCGGCGTACAGCGCCAGCGGCATCAGCAGGTCGGGGGTATCAGTCACATCGACGCATGGCGGCAGGTCATCCAGATATGACAGGATGATCGAATCACCCTGCAGATCGCGCAGCGGTGCCGCCCGACTAATTTCATGTTGAATTCCTTTTTTATTCATGATGGCTTCATGTTGTACTTCCTCATGTAATTCCACACGGAGCATATGCCCCTCTGCGCCGCAAAGCCGCTGCTGTTGCACGCGGGCCAGCACCAGCCAGAACGCCGCCGCTGACCAGTCCGGCGCCGTCAGCAGCGGTGCGGGACGGCAGCTCTGCCCGCCGTCGATGTGGTAGCCGCCATCCGTCCGGGTCACGATGACGCCGTGGTGACGGAGGACGCGGCAGGTCATGTCCAGATATGGCCTGGACACCGGCTTGTCAGTTAACATAATATCGGACGGCTCCGGCAGCAGCGGCAGCGCCATCAAAAGGCCGCTGACTACCTGAGAGGTGGCGGCGGCGGACAGCGTCCATGTGCCGCTGTGGAGGGACCGGGTCAGCGTCAGTCCCTCCGGTATGGAGCGCAGTCCCAGGTCGGCGGGAATGGGCCGCTGCAAAAGCCGTGGCGAGCCGGTGAACACGGCATTTGTCCTGCCCAGCGCCATGAAAAGTGGCAGCAGAAAACGGAGGGTGCTGCCGCTGTCGCCGCAGCAGACTGTGGGTGCCGGGACATCCAGCTGCTCCAGCGCCGCCGCTGTGTACCGGATGTCATCGGCGATCCGAGGCGGCAGGGGCGTGGCCTGCCCGGCCAGACGGCGGCAGATCAGCTCCCGGTGGAGCAGGCTCTTGGACGGCGGCACCGATACGCTGCCGCAGAGCTGGGAGGGATACAGACGCAGGATCATAGGGCGTCCTCCCACAGGCTCTCCAGCGGCACCTCCTCCAGACGGCCCTGGCCGGGGCGCTCCACCACCACCACGGTGATGTGGGCGCCGGTGGCCTTCTTGTCCCGTGGCAGCAGACGGCGCAGGGCGTCACGGTCACAGTCGATAGCGGTTGGCAGACCGTAACGGGGCAGCAGCCGCTCCAACCGGGCCAGCAGGAAGTCACCGCCGAAGCCGTGACCGATCTGCCAGCGGAGCATCTGTGCCATGCCGGCGGCCACCGCCTCGCCGTGGGTATAAGCGGCATAGCCGCCCAGCGCCTCGTAGGCGTGGCCGAAGGTGTGACCGAAGTTCAGCAGGCGGCGGGGGCCATCGTCCCGCTCATCGGCGGCAATGCAGCGGGCCTTCACCCGGTAGCAGGCGGCGATGAGCTTCTCCGGATCGGGCCGGGGCGACTCCTCCAGCTCGTCCAGCAGGGCGGCATCGGCGATGCAGGCACACTTGATGACCTCCGCCATGCCGGAGGACAGCTGCCGGGGCGGCAGCGTGGCAAGGCACGCGGGGTCGGACAGCACCAGCGAGGGCTGCCAGAACGCGCCCAGCTGGTTCTTGCCCTCGGGGAGGTCCAGCCCGGTTTTGCCGCCGATGGCGCTGTCCGCCTGGGCCAGCAGCGTGGTGGGAATGTGGGCCAGCGCCACGCCGCGCAGCAGTGTAGCGGCGGCAAAGCCCGCCAGATCGCCGCAGGCGCCGCCGCCCAGCGACACCACGCCGCAGGTACGGTCGAAGCCGTCCCGCAGGATGCGGCGGCAAAGCTCCTCGTAGACGGGGACGGTCTTGGCCCGCTCACCGGCGGGGACGGGATACAGCGCGGCCTCCAAACCGGCGGTCCGGATGCTGTCCAGCACGGCGGCGCCGTGCAGGCCGGCGGCAGTCTCATCGGCTACCACGGCCCAGCGGACGGCGGGAGACGCCTCCCGCAGCAGGGGGCCGGCCTGCGCCAGCAGGCCGCGGCCGATGTATACCGGATAGGCGGCGGATGGGAGTTGGACGGTGAGCTGCTCCATATAAGTACCTCCGATGCGCGTTGTTAAATCTATTGTAGCGCGGAGAGCGTTGTTTTGCAAGGTTTTCCGGGGTGTGGGGCTTTTTCGATACATTTACATAAAAACATCCGCACCGGAGGGTGCGGATGTTTTTTATACATGGTCAGGCCAGAATATCGGCCAGGTCCTTCAGCCCCATGGAGCGGGCAATGACCAGCACGCGGTCGCCCTCCTCGATGGCGGTAAGGCCGCCGGGGATGATGGTGGTGCCGCCGCGGACGATGGCGGCCAGCAGCACACCGCTGCGCAGAGTCAGATCCTTCAGCGGGACATGCAGCAGGCGGTCGGAAGGCCCAGCAGCCAGAAACTCCAGTGCCTCCACCTGTCCGCCCAGCAGCTTGTACAGCGACTCCACGGCCATGCCCTGAGAATTGGCCAGAGCGCGGACATAGCGGGTGATCTGGTTGGCGATGATGTCCTTGGGGCTGATGATGCTGCCGAGGCCGGTGTCCTGCACCAGCTCCATATAGTTGGGGCGGGTCATCTTGGCCAGCACCTTGCGGACGCCGGCGCGGCGGGCCGACATGGCCATCAGCAGGTTCTCCTCATCGCGGCCGGTGAGGGACACGAAGCCGTCGGCGCCGAAGATGTTCTCCGCCTGAATAAGGTCGTTGTCCGTGCCGTCGCCCTCGATGATCATGGCCTCCGGCAGGTGCTGGGACAGGAACAGACACTTCTCATGGTCCTGCTCCACGATACGCACGTGGGTGTTGGTGCGGGCCAGCTCCCACGACAGGTACATGCTGATGCGGCTGCCGCCCAGCAGCGCCACGGTCTTGACGCGGTGGAGCGGGCGGCCCATGGCCTTGAGCATCTTCTGCAGCTCGCTTTTGGCACCCACCATGTACAACCGGTCGTCGGCCTGGGGCACGAAGGAACCGTTGGGGATGATGCACTCATCGCCGCGCTGGGCAGCGCAGATCAGAACATCCGCCTTACGGTCGCCATGGGACTCGCTGAGGCTGCGGCCCACGATGGAATCCTCCGGCAGGGCCTGCAGGCCGATCATGTCGATACGGCCGCCGGCAAAAGGCTCCACGGAGATGGCCGCCGGAAAGCTGAGGATGCGGGCGATCTCCTGCGCTGCCGCCAGATCGGGGTTGATGACCATGTCCAGTCCGATCTCCCGTTTGAGGATGTCCGCGTCGCGGCGGTACTCGGTGTTGCGGACGCGGGCCACAGTGTGGCGGGCGCCCAGGCTCTTGGCCAGCAGACAGCAAACCATGTTGGTGTCGTCCGCGCCGGTGACGGCAATGACCAGATCCGCTGTGCGGGCGCCGGCGTCCAGCAGAACGCTGATGGACGCGCCGCTGCCGTGAACGCACATCACGTCCAGCGTGCTGTCCGCCCGGGACAGGTGGGCGATCTCGTTGTCCACCATGGTGATGTCGTGCTTCTCCTGCGCCAGTTGGCGGGCAATGGCATAGCCCACCTTGCCGCAGCCTACGATAATGATCTTCATGCTTCCTCCTCCCCGTCCGGCGGGGACGCAGTGTGTTTCTTCCGGTGGATCAGGGCGGCGGACAGCTCCGCGCCCAGGATCAGGATCTGTCCCGACATATACAGCCACAGCAGCACCACCACGATGGTGGCGATGGAGCCGTAGAGCCGTGCATACTGGGCCATATTTTCCACATAATACGAAAAGGCCATGCTCAGCAGCAGCCAGGCCGTCAATGAACTGCCCACGCCGGGCAGCACCTCCCGCAGGGGGCGGCGCTGGCCCAGGGCCAGCTGGTACAGAATGCCCAGAGAAATGGCCATGACAAGTCCCAGAATAATGAAACGCAGGTAGCCCCAGACGCCGATGAACGTCTCCGACAGAGGCAGTATCCGGGACAAAAAGTGCAGGGCGCGGCGGCCTACCACCACCAGCACCAACGTCAGGCCGATGACGAAGATCATCCAGACCGTGAACAGCAGGTTGCGCAGCTGGGTCAGCAGCATATTCTCCGGTGCGCTGCGGCCGAAAGCCTTGCGCAGCGAATGCATCAGGCAGCCGGTAGAGCGCATGGGGAACCAGATGGAAAAGACCAGGCTGAACCACAGTAGCTGGCGGCTCTGGTTGGCGGCCACATACTCCAGATAGGAGCGCACCACCCCCACCACGTCCGCAGGCAGCAGGGGCGTCAGCACTGCGGTGATGCTGTCGATATCCAGCTCCAGAATGCCCAGCAGGGCGCTGACAAAGATCAACAGCGGAAACAGGGCGAACAGCAGGTAGTACGTCAGAGCCGCGCTGTCGCGGGCCACGTCATGGACGTAGTACCGGCGGAGCATGTCGCCTGCCAGACGGCCAAAGCCGGTCCTGGGCGTATAAAGTTTTGGTGTTTTCATAGGCAGAAGCTCCTCTGAGGGTATATTGTACCACAGCGGGACGCAAAATAAAAGGGGCATTTGCCGGAGGCAAAATTCGGCATAAGTGCCACACTTCCCCGCCGTTCTTGTGACTTTTTTATAAATTTTTGATTTTCCCTCTTGGCGTGCGCGAAAATCCGTGCTATACTAAGACCGCCTTAACTGGAAATTCTTTACAGAAGTGAGGTTCTGATATGGACAATCTGACAAAAGTGGTCCGCGATGAGATCTCGCGGCAGTACCGGAGCGTGCGGCAGTTCGCTTTCGCCGTGGATATCCCCCTGTCCACCATCAACAGCGCACTGCACAACGGCGTGGGCGGTTCCTCCTTTGACACGGTGATGCGTATCTGCAAGATCCTGGGCATCAAGGCCATGTCCGACGACGCGGCCCTGTATCTGACAGACGACACCGAGCGGCTGCTGACGCAGTACGCCAAGCTGGACGACTACGGCCGGCACACCATCTCCTCCGTCATGCAGGTGGAGTATGACCGGTGCAGCAAGGAGAAGTAAGCAGCGCTCCATTTGAAGCAGGCACAAACCGCCGCCCCTTCCGGGACGGCGGTTTTTTGTTTGTGGGCAGAGTTTACATAATGCCAGACTTCTCCTTGCTGGCGGCGATAGCCGCGTTCAGCCTGCGGGCGGGATAGTAAACCAGCAGACCGAATACAGTGAACAGCACACACATGCCCAGCAGGATCAGGGCGCAGCGGAGATAGGTATGGCCGTACAGGCCGCCGATGGTCTCGCGGATCATGTCCATGCCATAATGGAAGGGCATGAAGGGATACAGGTACTGGAACAGCTTGGGCAGCACGTCGATGGGATAGGAGCCGCCGGAGCCGGCCACCTGCAGCACCATGATGATGACGGAGGCGGCAAGGCCCACATTGTCCAGCGAGTAGACCAGCGCATAGTTCATGGCAGCGAAGTTCAGGGAACAGATGCAGCAGGCCAGCACGAACAGGGCCGGCTCCGCCGTCTCCATGCCCACGAACCAGAGGCAGCCGAAGGCCGTGACCAGCGCCTGGGCAATGGCCATGAAGAAGAAAATGAAGAAGCGGCCGAAGTACCGTTCGATGCCCCGGCAGTTTTGGAACTCCGGCTGGGTCACGGGCACCTTCACCATCACCGCCGTCAGCAGGCTGCCCACAAACAGGGCCAGCATCACATAATACGGGGACATAGCGGCGCCGTAGTCCTTGATCTCGTAGATGATCTGGGTGTTCATCTGCACCGGGGAGGCCAGATACTCCGCCATGCTGTCGGAATCGCTCTCCATCAGCTCTACGAAGCGCCGGAAGGCGGCGCTGTCCGTGACGCGGCGGATATCCTCCTCCATGTCGGCCAGATAGCCGGAGACGCTCTGGGTCAGGGTGATGCCGGAGGCCAGCGTGGGCTGGGCGGCGGCCACGGCGTTGGAGTAGGCCCGGAGGGTGTCAGACACGCCGCCCAGTGAGCCGGAGGCCGCGTCCAGCAGATCCTGCACGGAGCGGAGGGTAGACTGGGCACGCTCACCGGCGTCGTGGAGGTATTCGTTGACCTGCTGGTTGGTGTTGACGGCGGCGGTGCGCAGGCTCTGCCGCACCTGAGCGATCATGTCCAGCAGAGGACCCTGCACCTGCGAGAGGCCGGTCTGGTCCACGGAGGTGCGCAGCGTCTCCAGCTCCGCGATGGCGGCATCGATCTGTGCGATGACGGCCTCATCGTCCGTCATGGCCTTAGCCGTCTCCAGCTCCTCGATCATGCCGTCGATGCGGGCGTTGACCCGGTCATGGGCGGCATCGTCCGCCGGGGTCATATCCACACCGCCCAGCAGATCCTCCAAGTCGGAGAGGGTGGTATCGGCGGCATCCAGCACACGCAGCAGGTCGGCGGAGGCATCGTCCGCCGCGTCAAGACCGCGGTCGATGAGGCGGACGGTGCTGCCGGCGGCGGCAGAGGCATCGTCCATGGTGCCCTGAGCATCGCTGATGGTGATGGCGGAGGCAGTCAGCAGGCTGTCAGCCCCATCCATCACGTCCTGCAGTGAGCGGAACACCTGGGCCATCTGGTCCATATCCCGCTGGGCGTTGGACAGCTTTTCCAGCAGGCCGTCGGCAATGTCCTGCCCGTCAAGGCCCATGGCCTTGAACACGGAGCCGGCAGTGGTCAGGGCGTCCGCCACCTTTTCCAGAATGGTGGTGTTGATCTGCTCCTGTACGGCGGTCTTGGCCTTACCGGTGATCTTGGGGGCGATGGCGTTCTTTTTCTCGTTCTCGTAATACTGTATCTCCGGGTGGCGCAGGTCGCCCTCCAGAATACTGACGAAGTCGCCGGTGAACTCCGGCGGGACGATGAGCGCGGCATAGTAGTCGCCGGCGCTGACGCCGTCCAGCGCCGTCTGGGCGTCGTCCACAAAGACCCAGCCCATCTGGTCGTTGCTCTCCAGTCCCTGCAGCACCAGCTCGCCGATATTCAGGTGGAGGCCCAGCACCTCACAGCCGTCGTCCTCGCTGGCCACGGCCACCCGGATGCGGCCGGTGGAGGCGGGGCCGTAGGGGTCCCAGTTGGACAGGATGTTGAACCACGCATACAGGCAGGGCACCAGACACAGGCCCAGCATGACCACAACGGCCACCACACTGGCGGTCAGGCGCTTCCAGTCGGCGCGGAAAATATTCCAGATGTTCTTCACCGCTCCCCCTCCTTTTTATCACCGGCGCGGCGCAGATCCTCGGACAGGTTCTGCAGCGCACGGGTCAGCAGTGTCAGGTCGTCCGCCAGCCTGCCGGGATCCTCCAGCACACGCTCCCAACCCTGAGGCAGCGAAGCACCGCGGGGCACGGCAGGCTCCTGCGGGGCGGGCTGCGGCGCGGCGGAGACCTCCGGCGTGGCAGGCTCCTGCGCAGGGGCGGACGGCTCCTCCGGGGCGGCGGGCGCCGGCGCGGGAGCGGATGCCTCCGCAGGAGCGGACTCCTCCGGGGACACGGGCGCCTCCGGCAGAGGCCGGGCGGCGGCACGACGGCGCAGCAGCCGGGGCAGCGCCGGCGCGGCGGGCAGCTCCGGGACGTTCATGAGGCCGTCAAAGGCGCTCTCCTCCAGCTGGGCAATGTCCCGCAGCTTCTTTTGCAGCTCGTAATCCATGTACTCCACGGCGATAAGATACGCCGCCACGGCGAACATGGACAATATCCACAGCATCAGCGTGAACACCTTGTTGCCGCCGGCCAGGAACATGAGGATCATCAGTCCCACGGTGACGGCCAGCAGGGCCCACATGCCGCTGCGGATACGGCGCTGGTTGGCGCGGTGCAGCGCACCCACCTCCTCCAGCAGGCGGTCGTATAATTCCTGATAGTCGCGTTCTGTCGACATGGGTCGTGCACCTCCTTTACAGCAGCTCCGTTTCCTCCAGCTTTTCCTCCATGAAGTGGTTCAGGCCCATGAAGGGGCGGCGAACCAGCAATCCGATGAGCAGCGCCGCCACAGCGAACAGCAGCAGGAAGGCGATCTGGGTCAGATAATAGTCGCCGTACAGGCCGCAGATGCACTCGCGCATGGCGTCAATGGCATAGGGGAACGGGAAGAAACGGTAAATTTTCTGGTAGATCTCCGGCAGCAGTTCGATGGGGAACGTGCCGGAGGAGCCGGCGATCTGCATGACCATGATGACCACCACCAGGGCCTTGCCCACGTCGCCGAAGGACAGGGCCAGCGAGTAGATCAGCAGGCTGAAGGTGAAGGCTGTCAGAGACGCCGTCAGGTACAGCAGGCCCGGATGCAGGCACTGTATCTTCAGCAGGTACAGATCGCCGGTGACGATGACCGCCGCCTGTATCTGACTGAGCAGAAAAAAGAACAGATAGCGGCCGAAGTACAGCTGCGCCGGGCGGGGGTCGATCAGCCCGTCGGTACGGGCGTGGACCTTCACCAGAGACGAGAGGATAACGCCGCCCACCCAGATGGCCAGTGTGGTGTAGAACGGGGCCATGGCAGAGCCGTAGTTCTCGATGGGATAGACCTTGTTGACGGTGGTCTGCACCATCTCGGGGAAATACTGGCTGTAGGCAATGGGGTCGCCGCCCAGAACATTGAGAAGGATATCCATGTACTCGCCGGTGGTCATGCCCTCCAGCTTGTCGATGGTCTCGGACAGGGAGTCCACCATCCGCTCTGTCGCCGGGCGCAGCAGGTCCATGGTGACGCCCAGCGCCGCCGTGGTATCGGACAGCGCGGCACGCAGGGCCTTGGCGTCCTCCTTCAGGTCACGGACACCGTCCAGCGCATCGGACACCTCCGATACCACGGTGTCCAACTGGCGACGCAGGTCGCGGCCCGTGACGGGTATCCTGGCGGCCGCATCCCGGACAGCGTCCACCAGCGCGTCACAGTCGGCCAGAAGGCCGCTGACATCGCTGCTGTCAGCCAGCTTGTTCAGCGTCTTCTGGAGCTGGGTACACCGACCGGCCAGTTCCCGCAGCTGCGCCGTCTGCGCGGTGAGGATGGGGTCGCCGGCGGTGTTGGCGGCTTCCAGCTTACCGGCCAGATCGGACAGCCGGGTGCTGAGTCTGCCCATGGCGGCGGCCGCATCCCGCAGCTGCTGCTGGGCCGAGGGCAGCTCCGCCGTACCCAGCGCCGCCTCGAAGCGGTCCAGGGCGCGCTCTACCCCCGCCAGCGCCGTGTACAGCGCGTGCTGGAGCTGGGCGGCATCGTCAGCAATGGCGGAGCCGTCAGGCAGGTTCCTGTTGATGTCGGCGATGGCGTTGGCCAGTGCCTGTGCGTCAGACTCCGACACACCGGCGTCACCGGCGGCGCGGAAGGCATCCATCATCCGGCGGCAGCCGGAGAGCACGTCCTGAGCCTGATACAGAAGGCCCTTGACGGCAGTCTCGGGGTCTGTCTCCGTCAGGTCGGCGGCCAGCAGATTGCTCTGCTCCATGATGCCGCTGATGACCACCTCCAGATAGTTTTCGCTGATGGAGCGCTTCAGCGTCTCCACCGCCGTGTCGGTGATCTTGGTGGCCACGGCGTTCTTCTTGGCATTTTCATAATAGGTAATGGCGGGCTGGCCCGTCCAGTCGGTGAACATGCGGTACATCTTACGGGAGAAGTCCTCGTCGATGACCACGGCGGCGTAGTAATCACCGGCGCAGACGCCGTCGGTGGCCTCCTGCTCCGTGTCCACGATGACCCAGTTGATGGACGTGGCGGTCTTTAAGTCCTCCAGCACGTCCCGGCCCTTGTTGACGTATTCGCCGTTGTCGGTATAGCCCCGGTCCAGCGACGCCACGGCAATGGAGATGCCGCCGGTGTTGCCGTAGGGATCCCAGTTGGAGTAGATGTTCAGCCAGGCGTACAGGCTGGGCAGCAGCGCGATGGCCACTACCACCACGCAGGCAAAAAAGCACTTGCTCAGCGTGCAGAGATCCGTTTTGAATACCGTCCAGATATTGCGCATATGTCCTCCATCGGCGGTGCGGAGAGCCCCGCGCCGCATGTCACATATTTGTGTACGAAAAAGCCCGCAAACTCAGGCATTTTCCATTATACAGGAAGCTGCGCCAAAAGAACCAAACACTTTTGGGTTTTTGCCTGAATTTTGTACAGTATGGGCGGAAGGACGGGGCAGAACAGCACATCCCGCAGCGGGCACGCCCGCTGCGGGATGTAATGGTATGCACTTACTCCAGCACCATCAGCAGCTCCTTGGCCTTGACGGGCTGGCCCTCCTTGACCCGGACGGTCTTGACCGTGCCGGCGGTGCGGGCGGTGATGGCGGTCTCCATCTTCATGGCCTCGATGACGGCCAGCACCTGATCCTTCTCCACATGGTCGCCCTGCTTGACGCAGAGCTTGGACACCATGCCGGGGATGGACGTACCCACCTGCAGGGGGTCGGACTCGTCGGCCAGGGTGGCCTGACGGGTCTGCTCCGAGGCATTGGGGTCGCGGACGGTGACCTCGCGGCGCATGCCGTTCAGCTCGAACTGGACGTTGATGGTGCCGTCGCTGTTGCGGTCGCCCAGGCCCAGGTACTTGATGACCAGGGTCTTGCCGTCCTCGATGTTGATCTTGTTGGTCTCGCCCAGAGCCATGCCGTTGAAGAACACATGGCTGCCCATACGGGTGATGTAGCCGTACTCCTTGCGGTGGCGGCAGAAGTCCTCGTAGACCTTGGGGTACATGGCATAGGAGATGAGGTCCTTCTTCTCCGGGTCATCGCGGAACTGCTCCACCTCATGGCGCAGCTGGTCGAAGTCCACGGGAGGCAGCAGCGCGCCGGGACGGCAGGTGATGGGCTGTTCGCCCTTGAGGACAACTTTTTGCAGATCCTTGGGGAAACCCCAGGCGGGCTGGCCCATCATGCCCTTGAAGTAGGACACCACGGAATCCGGGAAGGCCAGCGCCTCGCCGCGCTGGACGATGTTCTCCGGCGTCAGGTCGTTCTGCACCATGAAGATGGCCAGATCGCCCACCACCTTGGAGGAGGGCGTCACCTTCACGGGGTCGCCCAGCATATCGTTGACGGTCTTGTACATCTCCTTGACCTCCTCGAACCGGTCGCCGAGGCCCAGAGACTCCACCTGCGGGCGGAGGTTGGTGTACTGACCGCCGGGGATCTCATAGCGGTAGATGTCGGTGGTGGAGGACTTCAGGCCGTGGTCGAAGTTCTCGTAGCGCAGGCGCACATCGGACCAGTAGTTGCTCAGCTCCTGCACGCGGCGCAGGTCGAGGCCGGTGTCCCGCTCCGTGCCGTGGAGGGCGGCCACCACCGCGTCCAGCGAGGGCTGGCTGGTGAGGCCCGCCATGGGGGCGCAGGCGGCGTCCACCACGTCCACGCCGGCCTCGGCGGCCAGCAGCAGCGCCGCCACCTGATTGCCGGTGGTGTCATGGGTGTGCAGGTGGATGGGCAGGCCCACCTCCTGCTTCAGGGTGGACACCAGCTTCTTGGCGGCGTAGGGCTTCAGCAGGCCGGACATATCCTTGATGGCCAGCATGTGGGCGCCCCGCTTCTCCAGCTCCTTGGCGAGGTCCACGTAGTATTTCAGGGTGTACTTGTCCTTGGTCTCGTCCAGAATATCGCCGGTGTAGCACATGGTGGCCTCCAGCAGCTTGTTCTGGCGGAGCACCTCCTCCATGGCCACCTCCATGCCCGGCACCCAGTTCAGGGAGTCGAACACGCGGAACACGTCGATGCCGCGCTGGGCGGCCTCCTCCACGAAGGCGCGCACCAGATTGTCGGGATAGTTGGCGTAGCCCACCAGGTTGGAGCCGCGCAGCAGCATCTGGAACGGGATGTTGGGGATCTTTTCACGCAGCAGGCGCAGACGCTCCCACGGGGACTCGTGGAGGAAGCGGTAGGCCACGTCGAAGGTGGCGCCGCCCCACATCTCCAGCGAGAAGCAGTCCCGCAGGATGTCGGCCACGCCGTCGGCGCCCTTGACCATGTCGCGGGTGCGCATACGGGTGGACAGCAGGCTCTGGTGGGCGTCCCGCATGGTGGTGTCGGTGAGCAGCAGCTTCTTCTGGGACAGCACCCACTGCTTCACGGCCTCGGGGCCTTCCGCGTCCAGCAGCTGCTTGAGGCCGGGGCCAAGAGGCTCCTTCGCCTCCGGGAAACGGGGAATGTCGTACTGGTGGCGCTCGGCATTGGGGTTGGCCACCTGGATCTCGGAGATGTAACGCAGGACGCGGGTGGCGCGGTCACGGGAGTCCATCAGCTCGAACAGCTCCGGTGTCTCGTCGATGAACTTGGTGTGGCACTGGCCGCTGATGAACGTGGGATGGGCCAGAATATTGGTGACGAAGGGGATGTTGGTCTTGACGCCCCGAACGCGCACCTCGTTGATGGCGCGGGCGGCCTTGCGGCAGACGGCGGGAAACGTGCGGTCCCAGCTGGTGACCTTCACCAGCAGCGAGTCGTAATACGGGGAGATGACGGTGCCCACGCCCACATTGCCGCCGTCCAGCCGGACGCCGAAGCCGCCGGGAGAGTGATAGGCCGTGATCTTGCCGTTGTCGGGGGCGAAGTTGTTGGAGGGGTCCTCCGTGGTGACGCGGCACTGGATGGCGTAACCGTCGAAGTGAACGTCCTCCTGCTTCGTCAGGCCGATCTCCGGGCAGCTCAGGGGATAGCCGGCGGCTACCAGCAATTGGGCGCGGACGATGTCCACGCCGGTGACCATCTCGGTGACGGTGTGCTCCACCTGAATGCGGGGATTCATCTCGATAAAGTAGTAGTTCCCGGACTTATCCACCAGGAACTCCACGGTGCCGGCGCTGACGTAGCCCACGGACCTGGCGATCTTCACTGCGTCACGGCGCAGAGCCTCCACCGTGGCCTGCGGCACGGACCAGGCAGGGGCGAACTCCACCACCTTCTGATACCGGCGCTGGAGGGAGCAGTCACGCTCGCCCAGGTGGTAGACATTGCCGTACTTGTCGGCCAGGATCTGCACCTCGATGTGCTTTGGCTCCACCAGGTACTTCTCCATGAAGATATCACCGCAGCCGAAAGACTTCTCCGCCTCGCTGTGGACCAGCTCGTAGGCGGTCCTGACCTCCTCGGGCCGGTCGCAGCGGCGCATGCCGCGTCCGCCGCCGCCGGCCGCCGCCTTCAATATCACGGGGAAGCCGAAGCTGACGGCCTTTTCCAGCGCGTCGTCGGCGTCCTTCAAGGGCTCGGTGCAGCCGGGGATGATGGGCACGCCGCACTTGACGGCGATCTCCTTGGCGCTGAGCTTATCGCCCATCTGGGCCAGCACATCGGAGGACGGGCCGACGAACAGGATGCCATTTTCCTCGCAGGCCCGGGCAAAGTCGGCATTCTCGGACAGGAAGCCGTAGCCGGGGTGGATGGCGGTGACGCCACGGCGGCGGGCAAGGCTGATGATGCCCGGGATATCCAGATACGCGCCCAGAGGGGACTTCTTCTCCCCCACCAGATACGCCTCGTCCGCCTTGGTGCGGAACAGCGAGTAGGTGTCTTCGTTGGAATAGATGGCCACGGTGTGGAGGCCCAAATCATAGCAGGCGCGGAAAATGCGCACCGCGATCTCGCCGCGGTTGGCGACCAGCACCTTTTTGAGCTGTGTAGTCTGCATGGACGGCTCCTTCCTGCCGCGCACGGGGCGCGGACCTATATTTTCTCTATTATACACGGTCATGCGCCGCCGCGCCAGACGGAAAATGTGTAGAAATGCACAGGTTTCCCGTCAGGAAAATTTGGGACTTCTGCGAGGGGCGTGGACAAAGAACGCCCGCCTGTCCACGACAGGCGGGCGGTGCGGTTCAGTTGGTCATGCCGCCGCCCACATCCTTGCCCAGGTCGCAGGTGTAGACCCAGCGGACCACATCGCCGTTTTGCAGCTGATAGCGGGAGCAGCCGTAGTTGGGGAACCAGTCGTTGACGGCGTACATCCAGCCGGACAGGCTGCCGGCGTCGAACTCGTAGAGGTTGCCGATGCCCTCGATATAGGCGCTGTTGTAGAGGGGCGTGAAGCTGGACTCCATGTGGAGCTTATTGTCACGGCAGACACGCTGGAGCACATCAAAGGCGCTCTCTCCGGCGGAGAAGGTGACCTGCGTCTCCGGCAGGAGCACACCGTCTTCCGGCACCAGCGGACGCTTGTTCTGCGCCAGCTTGTCCATGCTGTCCAGCAGCGCGGCGCAGGAGATGGAGACGGTGCAGGTATAGGTGGTGCCCTCGTCCACCCGGGCGTCCTCCGGCTCCACCGGCTGGGGCCTGCCTGCCGGCACGGGGTCGGTCTGGTAGGCGTCCTGGGCCGCGGCGGTCATGTCGAACAGGCGGGACTGGCCCCTGGTGAAGCGGTCATAGGCCGCCAGCGCGTAAAAGCCCTGCTCCGTGGCCATATCGTCCGGGGCGGTCTGCTCCGCGATGTGGCGGAAGCCGCCGCCCTCCACGGCAAAGGCGGCCAGCGCGTCCAGCACCGTGGCGCCGTTCTTCAGGAAGCGGCTGTCGGTAAGCGGGTCGATGCCGAGGGAGGTCAGGGCCACCAGCACCTGGGCCGCAGATTCGCAGTTCTCCGTACCCCAGCTGGCAAAGCCGCCGCTGGGCAGCTGGCTGTCGGACAGCATCTGCACGGCGGCGTCCACCGCCGCCTGCACGGCGGCATCCTCCGTATAGGGGGCCAGCGCCGTCAGAGCCATGGCGGTGATGTCCACGTCCAGCGTGTCACCCATCAGTGTCCAGCCGCCGTCGGCGCAGCGGGAGGACAGCACCTCCGCCACCAGCGCGGCACGGGTCACAGGCTCTGCGCCCTCCGCGGGGGCAGGGTCGGGATACGCGCCGCTGTCCAGTGCGATCAGCGCCCAGACGGGGCCGTTGAGACCCTGACGGCGAAGATATTCCATATCGCCCAGCCCTACCGTCAGATCCACGCCGTCCACGTCGGCGGCATTGTGTCCGGCGGCGGTGACGCCCAGAATGGTGCGGGCGTTCTCCGTGGACTTGTTGGGGTTCAGGCGGTTCCCGTCAGCCTGAGCCGCATAGGCCGCGGCAGATTCGTAGTAGACGGCGGCGGTCTCACGGGACAGCAGACCTGCGGCGCGAAGCCCCACCACCGTCCATTCGCCGCCCACAGAGCCGGCGGTGGGGGCATCCTGGGACAGCAGATACTCCCCGGTCTGGCGGTAAGCGGTCTGCCACGGGGCCTCCTCCCCGCCGGCGGGCTGCGCGCCGCAGGCGGGGAGCAGCAGGCTCACCACCAGCAGCAGGGGCAGCAGGGTCTTTTTCATGACGCGCATGGGCGTTCCTCCTTACAGAAATTCCTTGTATTTCAGGCACAGCTTCTCCCCCAGCCCTGCACGGCGCCATGTCCGCGTCCAGACCTGCTCCTCCAGCGCAAGGGCGCGGCGGCGCTGGGACTCGTCCATGGGGGCGGCGCCGAAGCGGGCCTGCTCCCACAGGGCGGCCACGGCGCGGTACTCCTCCCGCAGGTCCTCGTCCAGAAACGGGGCATAGTCGGCGGGGGCGCAGTTGGCGGCAGGCATGCCTCTGGCTCGCAGCACATCCATGGTGTAGCGGTAGATGGCGTCGATGGCCGTGGGCACATGGGGGTCGGCGAAGCGGGCCTTGCGGCGGGCGGTCTTTTTCCGCTGGCAGATGAGCCAGCCGGTGAACAGGCACACCACGACGGCGGCCAGAATGCAGGACAGGGTCAGCAGGATAGTCAGGCGGTACTTGAGCCAGAACTCCCGGAGGGTCTGGGCCAGGTCGCTGTCCGGCGCGTCCGGTTCCTCGTTGTCCTCCGTGTCCGGCGGGACCTGCCCCACCAGGCCGGAGACGTTCTGGTAGCTCTCGGCCTGCTCCATGACGCTGAGATAGGGCGGCGCCACCTCGAAGGGCAGCCAGCCCACGCCGTCCTGATAGTACTCCACCCATGTATGGCCGCTCTGCCCGGTGAGAGTCAGAGGCTGCCCCGGCGTCATGGACGCGGCAGCGTCCTTCGTCACCAGAAAGCCCTCCACGCAGCGGGCGGGGATGCCGTAGTAGCGGAACATCATGGCTGCTGCCGCCGCGTACTGGGCGTCACCGCCGGTCTGGACGCCGTCCAGAAAGTAGAGGATGGGGTCGGTGCCGGCGGACGGCGCGGAGGCCGTCTCCGTGTAGGTGACGTAGGTGCTCAGATAGAACAGGATGTTCTGCTTGGCGCGCTGGCAGTCGAAGTGTGTCTGGCCCGGCTCCTTCTCCCAGCCGCTGAGCTTCTCCGTCAGGAAGCGGCGGATATCGTCGGGGATGTCGGTGTAATGGTCGTAGGCGAAGCGGTTATAGGCGCTCTCCGCGTCCAGAAAGGCGGCGTTGGCTGCGGTGTCCTCCGCCAGAGACGCGCCGATCAGGCGGTGCTTGACCAGGATATTCCCGGCGGCGGAGAGGGTGTACGTCCGCTGGCCCCGCAGGCCGGAGGCGGCGAGAGACGCCTCGCCCACGGCGTTCTCAACGGGTACAGGGGTATCATACCCCAATTCATAGGGCGCGTAAAGATATTTCGACGAGGCACCGGTATTTTCCACCGTCACGGTATTGTGCGTGTCCAGCAGCTCCGGCGCGGCGGCGCGGGCCGCCGATGTCAGCTGGGTCAGGGGACGGAAGCCGTCCCGGTGCAGCCAGTAGAACGTGTCGGCGCTCTCCGCCAGAGAGGCGCTGTCCAGCGGCGTCCAGCGGCCGCCGGCGTACGTCTCCCCCACGAAGCCGCGAAGGTAGTAGGACGTGGGGACGGTCATGGTGACGGTGAGCATAGGCTCCTCCGTCCGGGCAGGCCCGGCGATGGTGAGGTCGCCGCCCGGTAATCCGGCGGCGGCGTTATCACCATAGCGCAGGGCGTCCACGCCCTGCGAGACGGCGGCATTGCCGTCATCCAGCCACGCGGGGCGGGCGGTATCGCCGTTCCAGCCGTCCAGCACCGTCACGGTCAGCAGTACGATCACAGCAGCACGGCACCAGACCCGCAGGGCGGCGCTCCCCTCCCGGCCAAAGGCCAGCAGGTACAGGAAAAGCAGGGTCAGCGCGGCCAACGCCATCCACCACAGGGGGGCGGCGGGGGCCAGCACCACGGCGGCTGCCGCCAGCGGCAGCGCCGTCAGGCAAAGGGGAAGCGTCCGGGGACGCAGGGTGCAGCGGGCGCTCCACAGGCCCCAGAGGGCGGAGAGCACCGTCAGCAGCACCGTGAGGCCCGTGTCGTCCGAGGGCGCGGTGAAGGTGGGATAAATGCGGGGGAACACCTGCCGCCACGTGTGGAGCGAGGCGTTGACCAGCGCGGCAAGTCCGCCGGTGAGGGCGCTGCCCTGCGCCAGCAGCACGGCGGCGCACAGGGCTGTCCAACACAGGAACGGCAGCCACGGGCGGCGGCTTCCGGCAAGGGCCGCCGCTGTCCCGGCGGACAGTACGGCCAGCAGCAGCGGCAGCCACAGAGGCGCGGTCAGACCCAGCAGGCCCGCCAGCAGCACGGGAAAGGACATGGCCAGCAGAGCGGCGGGGACGATACGGCGCAAAGCATCAGAGCGCAAGTGTCAATCCCTCCTTTCCACGCAGCGCAGCCGGGGTGACGGTGCAGAACGTCATGGCGGCGGACGGCTCCCCGGCGGGACGCAGCGTCAGCACCAGCATACGGGCGGCATCGGCGGCGCGGCAGGACACCAGACGGACGGGCACGTCCTCCCCGTCCACCTCTGTTTCGGCGGAAAGGATGTCGGGCATGGCCGCCGTCAGCTCGTCCATGGAGGAGACGGCGCGGAAGGCCAGCTCGCCGCTGGGGCGGTCCAGCCACGCGATACGGTGGGCAAAGCCCTGCTGGCACAGGGCGGCGGAGACGGAGATCACCGCCTCGCCCAGCGCCTCCCGCTCCAGCGGAGAGGGCGGCACGGCAGCGGAGTTGTCCAGCACCAGCAGCAGCGTGTCGTCCACCGGCAGGCCCAGTTGGCGTACCATGAGGCCGTCCGTCTTTTCCGACAGCTTCCAGTGGATGCTGCGCAGACGGTCGCCGTTCTGGTACTCCCGGAGGCCAAACGTCTCGCTGGGGTCGTCGCCGGGGTGGGTCATGGAGTACTCCGCACTGTCCGCGTCCGGCAGGCAGTGCTCCGACAGGGACAGCGTGACGGGCCACAGCTCTGGCAGCACCAGCGCCGAGGCGGTGAGGGAGACGCTCCGACGTGTGCCCCGCAGGCCGAAGATGTCAAAGGCCGTCAAGGTCTGCACCGTCAGCTCCAGCTTGCCGCAGCGCGGCGGCGTGAAGGACGCGGCGGCGCTGCCCTCCCCCCTGCCGGGAACGGCAAGGCGCAGGGTCTTTTCCCATTGTTCGCCGGTGAGCAGGTCTCGGCAGCGCACCACCGCCCGCACCTGCGGCGCGGTGAAAAAGCCGGTATTGGATACGGTCAGCGTCACCGGCAGCGGCCCGCCTTTCCGGCAGGACAGTCCGGCGGCGAGGACCGCCGACAGCCGTTTCCGGATGCGGCGGGCCAACACGATCTCCACCAGTGCCAGCAGTACGCTGCCCAGCAGGATGCCGCCGGACACATTGCCCGCGCCCAGCGCCCATGCCGCCAGCCACAGCAGCAGCCAGAGAAGAAACAGGATACGGTTCCGCGCCATGGTCAGATGTGGTCGGGCCGGGGCACCGCTGTCAGCAGCTCCGCCAGCACGTCGGCGGCAGAGGTCTCGGTGATGCGGGCCTTGGCGGAGAGGATGAGACGGTGGGCGCAGACATCCGAGAAGATATAGGCCACGTCGTCGGGCAGCACATAGTCGCGGCCCTCCATAAAGGCGCGGCTGCGGCACATGCGGCAAACGGCCAGCGCGCCGCGGGGGCTGACGCCCAGTGTCACCATCGGGTGGGTGCGGCTGGCCTCGGCCAGATGGGTGATGTATTCCAGCAGTGCATCCGCCACATGGACGGCGCGGGCCTGCGCCTGCATCTCCAGCAGCGCGGCGGCGGAGGACACGGTGGCCACCGCGTCCAGCGGATCGCCGGTACGGCGGTCACGGAGAATGTTGACCTGGCTGGCAAAGTCGGGGTAGCCCATAGCCAGACGGATCATGAAGCGGTCCAGCTGGGCCTGGGGCAGCAGTTGGGTACCGGCGGAGCCCACCGGGTTCTGGGTGGCGATGACCACAAAGGGGTCGGGCAGCGGGTGGGTGACGCCGTCCACCGTGACCTGACGCTCCTCCATGACCTCCAACAGCGCCGATTGGGTCTTGCTGGAGGTGCGGTTGATCTCGTCGGCCAGCAGCAGGTTGGTCATCACCGCGCCGGGCTGGTAAGTGAACGTGCCGGTGTCCCGGCGGTACAGGGAAAAGCCCACGATGTCCGAGGGCAGTACGTCGGGGGTGAACTGGATACGGCCGTACTGCAGGCCCAGTGCACGGCTGAAGGCCAGCGCTGTGGTGGTCTTGCCGGTGCCGGGCACGTCATCCAGCAGCACATGGCCGCCGGAGAGGATCGTCATGAGGATCTTCTCCAGCACGTCGTCCTTGCCTACAATGACCTTCCGCACCTCGTGCAGAATGTTTTCTACATCGGTATGCATCATCGTTTCTCCTTTACCATTCTCTGTAATAGTTGCCGCTGGATTCGCCGTAGGCGCCGCCGGAGCCATCGTAGGCCCCGATGTCCTTGCCCATGGCCAGCGTAAAGCGGACGCGCAGCACCGCGCCGTCCTGGGGCGCGTAGGACGCCATGCCGATGCCGGGGTAGCTTCCGTTGACGGAGAACATCCAGCCCGACCAGCGGTAAAAGTCAAATTCACCCAGACGGTCCTCTGATGCCGGAGCCGGGTCATAGCCCACGCCCTGGGCGTCCATGCCGTCAGCCACGATCAGTTCCATCAGCTCCGGGTCGATGCTGTAACCGGTGCAGATGCCGGGGCCGCAGATGGCGGACAGGTATTCGCCCCGCTCCACATCGGCGGTGTAGCCGTACTGGGCCAGCGCCTGCTCCAGAATGGTGAGGGCGTCGGTGCCGCCGGGGACAGTGACGGAGGCGTAGGGCACCAGCGTGCCCAGACCCACGGTGGTGGCCTCCACGCTGACGGTGACGGTGATCTGTCCCGCCTCATAGTACACCGTCCACGTCCGGGAGGCGCTGACGCCGTCGTTATCCACGGCGGTGACGGTGATGGTGTTGGCCCCCTCGTACAGCAGGTAGGCGTCGTAGCCGAACAGGCTGCCGGACTGGGAGGCGGGAGCGGGAATGACGGTGCCGTTGACGGTGACGGTGAAATTGTTGCTGTAAAGCTGCTCACCCTGTCCGCTGCGGCCCTCCACCAGCAGGAGGACGGCGGGGTTCTTCAGCACAAGGCCGTCCGTCAGGCCCATGGTGGTGCCATCGGCCTCGATCTGGGCGGAGATGGTGGGCGGCTGTGCCTCCTCGGCACCGCCGGTGCGCTGGAAGCGCAGGATGTAGCTGTATTCCCGGGACGCGCCGTCCGAATCGGTGTAGTACAGCGTCAGGGTCACAGGGGTGCGGGGGTCCAGCGTGACGGCATAGCCGCCGTCGGCACCCGGCGAGAGGCGCTGTCCGTCCAGACGCAGCTCCTCCAGTGTCTCAAGGCCGGTGACGCCTTCCACGGACACCCATGCGCAGATATCCTCGCTGCTGCCCTCCACGGTGACGGTCTCGGAGCCGCCGGAGGGTGTGTCCGCCGTGACCGTGCGGGTCTGGCCGTCGGAAAACAGAGTGTCGATGCGGAAGGACGGAGCGGTATAGGTAACGGTGTATGTCTCCGTCAGGCCGATGCGGCCCCCAGCCTCCACGGTGATCTCGTTGTCACCGGCGCGGAGCTGTGCGGTGTAGAGGTCGCCGCTGCCGGTGACAGTGCTGCCATTGACACGGACGGTCTGCACCGGCTGCTGAACGTCTGCCTGCACAGCCACGGCTCGGAACGTCAGTGTCCGCTCCGTGACCGTAAGGCCGCTGAGGGACGCATCGTCCGATGCACGCTGGACGATGAGCACCCACTGGCCGTCCAGATAGTACAGGGTATAGGTGCGGACAGCGGTAACGGTGCGGTCCGCCGTCTGATACTGCGCAGTGACGGTGACGGTATTGGCGCCGCCGGTAAGGGTCAGCGTACCGGCGGCGGTGTTGGCGGCGTAATCCGTGACGGCGCCGTTGACGGTCACGGACAGGCCCAGCACCTGGGCATCCGGCTTCAGATGGCGGATGGTGAAGGGGTAGTCGGCGTCCGTCACCCGGTCGCCGTCCACGATGGAGGTGGTGAACCAGGCGTCCCCCTCCTCCGGCTGGCCGGAGCCGCCGTCGGTCTGCCCGCCGGTGTCCCGGCTGGGGAGCTGTCCCCCGGAGCCGCCGCCCTTATCCGCGATGTCCTGAAAGTCCTCCAGCCCGTCGGCGGTATCGGTGGAGACATCCTCCGTGGGGGTGTCCGCCGCGGAGGTATCCTCCGGAGGTGTCTCCTCCGGCGCGGGGTCGGCAGGCGGGATAGCGGAGGCATCACCGGTGAAGGAGACGTCCGAGGCGGTCAGCGCCGTGCCGTCGTACAGCAGCTCCCCCTCCGTGATAAGGGTGCGGGAGGCGGGCTGCGCCTCCGGCTGAGGCGGAGCGGCGGGCTTCAGCCCCGCGGCCAGCCATACGGCAGACAGCACCAGGGCCAGGGCCGCCGTCAGGCGCAGCGCCCGCGATATCCATTTTTTCACGAGTACCACTCCTTACTGTTGTCCGCCCGTCTCCGGGCGGCGCGGCGTGCGCCGGCAAACCATGTACCGGCGAAGGTGATAACGCTGAAACAGGCGGCAACGCCCAGCGACATCCAGACAAGGCTCCAGTTGAAGGGGCGCTGCACCGGCGCCGGAGACGGAGACGGCACAGCCTTCGGCTGCACCGGCGCCGGTGTCTCCTCTGGCTGGGATGCCAGCTCCTGCCAGCGGGCCCAGGCCGTTTGCAGAAGGGTCAGCATGGCGGGCGACACCAGGATCTTCTGTGCGGGAGTCAGGGCGTCATAAGCCGCCTGCGCCCGCTGGATGGCGGCAAGGCTGTCCGCCGTCACAGTGCCGATGGCGGCGATGAGACTCTCCACCCGCCGGGCGGCGGCCAGATCCTGCTGGAACTGGGCATAGCGCGCCTGCGCCGCCTCCAGCGCCTCCAGATTGGGCACCAGCTCCTTCTGCGCATCGGTCAGGCGGCTATAGGCAGCCTGTGCCCGGAGGATATTTTTCTGATACAGAGCCGCTTCCTCCAGCGTCAGCAGCTCCGGAACAGGGCCGAGCGCGGTGATGAGCAGTTCCACCACGCCAGCACAGTAGATGTCCAGTGCAGCGGTCATGCCTTTGGCGTCCGTGGCATCGTCCAGTGCCTGCCGGGTCCGGGCGGCCAGCGCGGCGATCTCCTCCGTCAGGTCGTCGTAGGCCTTCTTGTCCGCCTTGCGCCATTGGTTCAGCTTTTCGATATTCTGCTGGTAGAGTATCAGCAGTGCTTTCCGCTCCGGGAGCCGCCCGTAGTACAGCAGCATGCCCCGCTGGACATCGGTCAGAGCCGCGGCGGCGGCCTCCGCCGCCGGGAGCCGCGTCTCCAGTTCCTTCATGGGGATGCCGTCCAGCTTCAGCAGCAGGCAGTCCACCACACCGGCGGCAAAGCCGTCCAGCACCGTATCGGTTTCGGCGGCGACGGTACAGCCCTCCAGCGCCGCCAACTGCTTTTCGTACAGGGCGCGGAGCTCGTCCGCGATATGGGGATACGCCTTACAGGCGTCCTTGCAGAGCTTCGCCAGCCGCTTCCGTGCGGCGGCAATGGCCTGCTCCAGCAGCTCCGGCGAGGTCAGGCGGGCCATGGCCGTGTCGAACGCGGTCAGGACATCGTCCGCCGATGATGCGCCGCGGATAGCGGCGGCAGTATCGGTCAGCAGCGCCGCCAGCTCCTGCCGCTGGGCGGCGGAGACGTAGGGCGCGGCGTACCGGGTATAGTAGTCCTCCAGATAGCTGATGACCGTTTCGCGGCTGCGGGACTCCAGCAGCTGCCAGTCAAACAGCGGATAGCCGCCGTTGAGGCCGCCGATGCTGCGCACAAGGCCGGGGAACACGTCCGGCGTCAGGGTGCTGCGCTCCGTAACGCTGTCGCCCTGGCTGCTGCGCCAGCCCAGACGGGCACGGGCCGTGCCCGTCAGCACTGTCAGTCCCTCCCGGTAGCAGCCGTCCAGCGGATAGCCCGCCAGAGAGCCGACGCGCTCCATGGACGCGCCGGTATCCAGACGGCCCGCGTTGTAGCAGTACTGCACCACAAGGGCGCTGTTGCCGGTATAGGAGGGGATGCTGGCGGCGTAGTCGCCGATCTCACCACCCAAGATGCCGCCCACGATGGTGCGGCCGGCGATGACGGCGGTGTTGTAGCAGCGGTCGATGGTGACGGCACCGGAGACGGCCAGACCGGCGATGCCGCCGGTGCCGCCCCGGCGGAGCAGCGAGGCGGCGGTGTCGTTGGACACGGCCCCCTGATTGGCGCATTGGGTCACGGTGACGGTGCCGCCGTCCAGACGGCCCGCGATGCCGCCCACGCCGGCGGCGCGGTCTGCGGTAACGCTGCCCGCGTTGACGCAGCGCGTCAGCACGGCGTCAGAGGTGACGCTGCCCACGATGCCGCCAAGACCGCCCTGCCCGCTGCCGCCTAGATAGCGGCTGCCGGGGGCAGACGTGACGGTGAGACGACCCTCGCTGCGGCAGTCCGCCAGACGGTGGACGCCGCCGGAGAGACGGCCCACAAGGCCGCCCAACGCGGCGGACTGGCTGTCCGGGGCATTGGTCAGGGAGACGGCGATATCCACCTGCGAGACGCAGCCCTCCAGCGTGACGCCGCTGCCGCGGCCGATAAGTCCGCCGACACTGAGGGCATCCGCCGCGCCGGTCATATCCACATCGGTAAGGTCGATGGCACCGGAAACGGTGAGATCCCGGAGCGCAGCATCCTCCGCCGTGCCGAAAAGGCCCAAGGCCGTGGGTTCCGCCAGCTCATTGATGTACAGGCCGGAAATGGTGTGGCCCTGTCCGTCCAGCGTGCCGGTAAAGGGCGCGGACGCACCGATGACGGGCCAGGGCTGGAAGCCAAGGTCGATGTCCGCCGTTACCATGGCGTGGTAGGCCTCCCCCGCCCCGCTGTTCACAGCCTGAGCCAGCCAGGCCAGCTCCTGCGCGGTGCCGATGCGGTAGGGGTCGGCGGCAGTACCGCTGCCGCCGGGCTGCTGAACGGAGATGCCGTCCCAGTCGCCGGTGCTGTCCAGCAGGCGCTGGATGCGGGTACGGGCGGCGTCATAGGCCGCCTCCACATCGGCAGTGGCCGTCTCCAGCGTTTCAGCCACGGCGGCGTGATCGGTCAGGACGGTAAAGTCCCTGTCCGCCGCTGCACGGATAGCGGCGGCGGAATAAGCCAGCACCGCTGTCAGCCGTTGGCGGCGGGCAGCGGGATACGGCATCAGATCGCCGGCCAGATCGGCAAGGGCGGCGATACGGCTGTCCGCCAGTTCGGTCAGGCGCTGCCGCGCCCGGGTGCGGGCCAGCTCCAGCGCCAGCGCGGCGGCTCTGTCCATATCCGGCGGAGTATCGGCCGGCTGGAATGTAAAGGCCAACTGGGACAGGGCCTGACGGGCGTCGGCATACAGAGCGTCTACCGCCTGTACCGAGACGGCGCGTTCCATCTGCAGGCACCAGTCCTCATAGGCGCACAGCAGCGCGGCCATGTCCTCCAGTGAGTAGTTTTTCTGGTAGATGAAGGCACTGTACAGCGCCTGCCGCATGCGGGCGGGATAGGTGGGGACGCGCTGGAGCAGGCCGTCCAGCCGGTCGGTGCCCAGATAGGTCTGGCGCAGCAGCGCCACATCCCGCAGGGTCACGGCGGCGGCCACGTCCTGTGCCGCCTGCTCCAGCAGCCGCTGGATCTCAGCGGCGTCCTCTGGGCCATAGAGCCGGGCAGCGGCGTAGGCACGCAGATCCGCCAGAAGCTGGGCGCCGGCGGCAGCGGCACCTGTGAGCACCGTCTGGAGCTGGGCGCCGCAGTCGGCCAGCAGCGTTTCCGTCTCCGCGGCGGAGGTGGACAGCTCCACCCGGCGCAGGTACGTCAGCAGGATATCGTTATAGACGGCGCTCTGCGCATCGCCGTAAACGGCGCGGCGGGCGTCGGTGGGGGTGATGCGCTGGGCCAGGAGGGTCCTGGAAGCGGCAGTCTTGTCCCACCGGCTGGCGTCCGGCGTGACGTCCGGGGAAAGGGCAGACACCTGCACCACGTCCTCGGCAGTGGTGCCCAGCGTCTCGGCCACGCCCCAGAGGCCGTTGGCGGAAGCGTTCTGTCCATGGGTAACGCAGCCCGTTTTCCAGTTGCCGACGAGGCCGCCGCAGGCGGTGCCCGTGGTGCTGCCGCCGGCGGTGACGGCGCCGCCGTTATACACATAGGAGAGGTGGGCGGCACCGGTGTAGGTGCCGTTTTCTACGGCGCCGATCCAACCGGCGATGCCGCCAGTGCCGCAGGCGTTTCCGCTGCTGCCGCTGACGGCGCCATAATTGACGGTGTGGGTCACGGTGACGTCCAGCTCGTTGGAGAAATGGCTGTCCTTATCCAGACGGCCCGCAATGCCGCCCACGGCGACGGCGCCGGTGACGGCAGCGCGGTTCTCGCACTCCCGGAGATGGCCGCCGCCGGTGAGGAACCCGGCAATGCCGCCCACGCTGCGCAGGCCGGTGACGGTGCCCTCACTGCGGCAGTAGCGCACCAAAGCGTTCTGCCGCACGGTGCCGGCGATGCCGCCGGCATTGGACAGGTCGCCGGTGAGGGTGCCGAAGCTGGTGCAGCCGTCCACGATGGCGTTTCCGTCGAGCTGGCCCGCGATGCCGCCCACATGGACGGCGGGACGGGCTCCGCTGCCGGTGGTGATATACACCGACGTCTCGCAGCGGTAGAGCGTGCCGCTGCTGCGGCCCGCGATGCCTCCGGCGGCGCAGTTGAGGACGCGGTTGCCGCCGCTGTCCGGCTGGTCGCAGGTGATATTTCCGGCCAGACGGACATGGCAGATCACGCCGCCCGACGACACGGTGCCGAACAGGCCGGTGTAGCTGCGCTGGGCTGCGGTGTCGGTGACGGACAGTCCATGGATGATGAAGCCGCCGCCGTCAAACGTGCCGCAGTAGCCGCCATCTGTGTCCACACCGTCCGAAACGCCGATGGGCGTCCAGGGCATGTCGCCCAGATCCAGTGCTTCGGTAACGCGGGCGCACAGAGCCGTGCTGCCCGCATTGACGCGGCCGGCGAACCATGCCAGCTCCGTGCCGGAGGTGATGCGGTATGGGTCGGCAGCGGTGCCGCTGCCGACAGGCCGGGTCTGCGTCACGCCATCCCAGCGCTTATCCGCAGAAACACCGTTGCCGCCGAGGGCGTTTTCCAAGCCGGCGGCGGTCTGTTCCATGGCCGTGCGGCTCTCCGCCGCAAGGCGCTGTATTTCATTGATATCGGTGTCGGCGTCCAGCGACGCCAGCGCTTCGGCACGCTGCTGCGCCAGCCGGGCGGCAGTATCCGCCGCCGTCTGCCGGGCAGCATCGTACAGCTCGTACCAGAGGCCTGTGCGGCCCATTACCTCCGCCAGGAGCGTCTGCACACGGTCAGAAGCGGTGCGGAAGGCATCCTCCACCTCCGCCGCGGCGGTCTGGCGGGCGGCGGCCAGCCGCTCCTCCTCCGTCATCGGCTGCTCCCAGCGGAGCAGGGGCCATCCGGTTTCCGGAGGCAGCAGAAACACACAGTCCTCCGGCACATCGCCGGAGGCATTAAGGGAATCCAGCAGGATCCCCCGGCGGTGGGAGCCGTACTCCGGGAACAGGCCGGGCTCCAGAAGTGTGAGGGTGCTGTCACCGCCCACGGGGACGGCAATGCAGAAGCAGTGCTCCCCCGCGAGGGAGGCGCCGTCATCCACCGCGCCGCACAATGCGCCGGGCAGGCCGGCAGACACCCGGTACTGCGCGCCCCACGCGGTGAGAGACGGGGTATGGTCCTCCGGCGAGGCGGCGCTCCAGCAGCTTCGCAGTACGGCGCTGCCGCCCACGGAGCCGATAAGACCGCCGGCACAGAGGCCCTCCTCCCCGCCGCCGGTGACATCCGCCGCCTGATAGCAGTTTTGCAGCGTCAGGGTGCTGTACGGCTCCTGACGGCCCACAAGGCCGCCGGTAAAGACAGCCTGAGACGCAGATATCTCGCCGGAGGAGGCGCAGCCCGTCAGCGTCAGGGCGCCGTCCACCTGGATGGCGGTCAGTCCGCCCACGGACGCGCCGGGAACGGTGATATCCATCCGCGCCGTGGTTTTACAGGCGGTGATCACCGTGTCGCCGGAGGCGGCCCCAACCAGTGCGGCGGCGTAGGCAAGGCCGCTGTCCTCCCCGGCGGAAACGGTGCCGGTGAGGGTCAGCGCTTCGATGGACGCGCCGTCCACCTCGGGAAAGAGGGCCAGCGACATCGTATCCGCCTGCGCCGTCAGTGCCAGCGTGACGGTGTGGCCGCCGCCGTCAAAGCTGCCGGTGAAGACGGCGGGAAACGGCGCGGCGATGGTCACGTCCTCCGTGAGACGGTAGCATCCGGCGGGGTCCATGGCGGCAAATTCCGCCGCCGTGGACACCGGGTACGCCGTCTCCCCGGCGGGGGCGGCCAGTATGGGCACCGGCAGCAGGCCCAGCGCCAGAGCGCAGGCCAGCAGCAGGGCTGTGATCCTCTTTCTCATACGTTTTTCTCCTGTTTCTGAGGGGTCATCCGTTGGACTCGGTCAGATAGGCGTTGTAGATCTGTGCCGCGTCCTTCGCATCCACCTTGCCGGAGCCGTCCACATCCGCCAGCAGCAGCTGCCGGTCAGTGAGGGTCAGCTTCCCGTTGGCGTAGGCGTAGATCATGGCGGCGTCCGCATCGTCCACCGCACCGTCGCCGTTGACGTCACCGGGTACGGCGTCATCAATGACCAGAGACAGCGTGGCGGAGGGCTTCACACAGGAGACGCCCGTCTTGCCATCGGCGTTCTGGTACATGGCATAGGGGAACTCGATGCGGAAGCGGGTGTCGTCCGCCGTCAGCGGCGCGGTACTCCAGGTGACATATTTCGTCACGTCCCGCGTATAGCCGTTGGCGTAGTGGGCCGTGACCTGCATACCGGCGGAGTCGAAGCTCTCTCCGGGCCGGTAAACGGTTCTGGTGGGGGCGGCGGTGATCTCCAGCTTTGTCACGGTGCTGGTCAGCGCCATAAGGTTGGCGGAGTCGTTCTTGAAGTAGATGGCACCGCTCTCATCGGTGATCGGGCTGCAGATGGCGTACTGCTGCTGGGCGCCGCTGGGCGTGAACAACACCGGGGCCGTGTCATAGGAGACGGTCTTGCCGCCGGCCACCACCGTCTCCACCGTGGTGATCTCCGGGGCGGTCTGGCCGGGCTTGTCCCGCAGCATCCGCAGCTTGCCGGGGGTGTAGTTATCGAAGAAGTAGACGCAGACGTACCCTGTCTCCTCCTCATAGGCGGTGGTCAGCAGCGCGCTGGTCTGAGGATAGCCCTGAGTGCGGACGGTATAGGCGGTGTGCCACGCGGAGAGGTCGATAACGGTGATGTTGTGGCCGGAGTAGGCCGTGAACTGGCCCACACCGGACACGCCCACATAGGCCCGGCCGTTGTACACGGTGGGGGTGGAGGTGCTCATGGCGGGGTTGGCGGCATCGCTGGCATAGTTCTCCAGCTTCAGTTCCCGCAGGCTGCCGGCGCGGAACGTACCGCCGGACAGCAGGCCAACGGCGTAGAGATACCCGCCCTTGGAGGTAAAGTAGCAGGTGCCGCCGTCATACGTCACGGCGCTGCGCAGATCGCCGGGATGGGGCATGGTGACGCTGTCCAGCAGGAAGCCCGTTTGGGGGTCCAGCGACAGCAGCCGGGCATAGCCGGTGGTGTAGCCGCTCTCGCCGTCATCCGTGGGCACCACCAGCGCGTTGTCAGTGACATAGGCGCCGGCCCAGTAGAAGCCGCCCCGGGAGGTGTACGTCCAGGAGGCCAGCTTGGCCTCGTTGGTCTTGGTGGGATCCTCATCGGTAACGCTGAGGCAGACGTAGTTGGCATCCAGCGCCTCACCGTTCCAGAAGCCGGTGTAGATATAGCCGTCATGGTAGACGATGGGGCAATTGGGCTGGCCCTTCAGCGGGTCGCGGTAGATCCACAGAGAACGGAGGGTCACGGCGTCAAAGGCCTGCACTGTACCGTCCGACAGGCCGACGAAGATCATGCCCTCGGCGTAGGTGGGGGTATTGATGGCAAAGCTGGAGCTGTGATCCATGGCACCGGTGGCCAGGATCTCACCTGAAACGGCGTCCACCTTATACAGCGTGGACTTGGCATAGGTATACAGGCAGCCGTCCACCAGAATGGGGCAGCCGCAGGCATCGGCGGAGTAGCCCTCGCCCAGTTGGGTGGCCCAGCTCAGCATGGCCTTGCTGTCCTCCGTGGGCACAGGCGCGGACACCACGCCGTTGTTGTTCTCATCCAGTCGGAAACCGGGCCATGCGGCGTCCAGCTCCCGCCGGGTACTGGCGGCGGCACGCGTCAGCGTCACCGGCACCACGGCATCCTTCTCCGGAGCGGTGTAGTCCGTCGAGACACCCACATAGCCGTACTGCGTGGCCGTATAGTGATATGTCACGCCGGGCATCAACTGCCAGGTGCTGCCTGAAACAGGCGCAACGCGCCGCCCGGTACGGGTGTCCGTCAGGTACACCGCGGCACCGGCGGGATTCAGAGACAGCGTGACGTTCACCGGCTCCTGCTTGCGGACGGTAACGGTGTAGACGGCGGGGACGGCGGCGCTATCGCCGCCGATAACGCGGATCGTCACCGTTTCGGCATCCTTTGCGGGAGACAGTGCCGCCTCCGCGCCGGTCAGCGCGTCATGGCGGACGCCGTTGATCTCCGATGTATAGCCGCTCCTCACGAAAGTACCCGTGACGGTCAGGGATGCGGCGTTCCGGGGTACGATGACAGTATAGGCCGTCACGCTGCTGCGGAAGGTACAGGCCGCGCCGGCGGCGTCGTACAAGCGCAGCTCCTCTCCGTCGGCGGAAAGGGACAGTGTCCTGAGCCGGGTCAGGCGAAGGACGCGCAGGGTATAGCTCTGCTCATAGGTGACGCCGGAAACGGTTTTGTACAGCCGCAGGGTCACAGTCTGGCTGCGGTCCCCCGATGCTACGCAGTAATAGAGTCTGTCCGCTGTGCCGGTGCTGCTCACCGGGTACTTGACAGTAACGGCATGGGGCTGCCCATCCGTTGTCTCGCTGGCAGTCTGGCGGTTATAGCGCGCCTCCACCGTGTAGCCGGAGACAGCAGTGGCCTGCGCGTACAGATTCTGCTGGTCGTCGGGAACGGTATAGGTCAGGGTGCGCCGGTCAGGTGCAAAGCCCTCGGCACTTTCATACGACTGCCGGGTGGCGGCGGACATGCCGTTGTACAGCGCCAGCGCCGTCAGAGCCTCCTCCGTCTCCGGTGCGGGCGCCGTCAGCTTCAGGCCGTCAGCGGCGGTAAAGGGCAGGCTGGCACGGTAGTCGCCGCGCACAGCGGTGCAGGTATAGGATGCGCCGGGTACCAGACGGTACACACCGTTCTGCGGGGCGATCGCCCCACCGGCGGCATTGGTCACCTGCACCTCCGTGCCCGCAGCGGGCGCGGTGACAGTGACCGCCGCGGCGCTGACCTTCTGCAGATGCAGGGTGTAGGTGGTAGTGCGTCCGCCTGCGGTGACGGACACGGTGTGGTCCTTTCGGGCCGCTGTCAGCTGCACCGTGCCGATACCGGCAACGGTATAGTCCGCGCCGTAGGGCTGTGCGGCCACCGTGACGGCGTCGGAAACAACGGACAGCGTATAGTCCGTCGTACCGGGGACAAAGTCCAGCGGCTGGGTAACACCGTCCGCCGTGACAGTCAGGCCGCTGAGGGTCGGCGTACGCTCCAGCATGACCGTATAGGTCTGGATCTGTGTATGGCCGTCCGCGTCGTACTGCGCCTCCAGCGGGAGGGTGCGTCCCTTCATACCGGTATCTAACAGTCGGACCAGCGCCGTGGAGCTGCTGTTCCAGCTGCGGCTGGTGTTGGAGCAGTCCACGCCGGCCGTGTCCACATAAATGGTGCGCAGCCGGGCGTTGGACGGTGTATCCGTTCCGGTGCAGGCCTTCAGACCGAGGCCGGAGCCTCCCGCCGTATCCGGCACCTGGCACGTCAGTGTGCGGGAGGCGGCATTCCGGGTGCAGGGCAGCGCCGCGCCGCCATACAGGATCTGGATATCGCCGAACCACTCCCCTGCCGGCAAAGCGGCGCGCAGGGTGGTACTGCCGGAGACGGTGAGTGTACCCTCCGTGCGGTCGCTGCCGTCGGCAACGGAAAAGGTATAGTCGCCGGCCACCACCTGCACGGCACCTGCGGCGGACGTCACGTTGCCGCAGCTGTCCGTCAGGGTCAGCACGGCGCCGGAAACCGCTTTTCCGTTCCGGGTCGCGGAGGCGGTAACGGTGTATTTCGGGCCGCTGCGAATGGTCTCATACTCCGTGATGGCCGCGTCCAGCGCCGTGTACGCGGCGGACCAGCCATCACCCCGCAGGGCGGCAAGACCGTCGGTATAGGCGTCAGCCGCAGGCTTGTAGTTCTGCACATTGTCTGTTCTGGCCCGATAGCGGCCCATCAGCGCCGCCAGCCGGGTCTGTGATGCGTCATACGCGCCGCTGTACTCGGAAAAGACGATGGCCGTTTTTACACTGGAGGCAGGGGCATCCAGGGAATATGCCCCGCCGTCATAGTAGACGGTATAGTTGCCGCTCTGACCGCAAACAGCGCTGACAAAGCCGCCGGACAAATCAAAGGCATAGCCGCTGCTTTGCAGCGCCTGCAGCACGGTCTGGCCCGCCGTGTAGGACACGGGCGCCGGTTCGATCAGCGTCCGGTCGGCAGTGGAGGCGGCAAGGTAGAACGTACCGCCCGTCGACACGGCGGAGGCCGGCGTCAGGCAGGTCAGTACCGCCGCCAGCGCCAGCAGCCAGGATACGAGACGTTTTTTCATGGAAAATACCTCCTGTATGAGATAGGCGGAAGTCGTTCTCTGCGCTTTCGCAGTGGGAAGCGCACAGAACGGCGCCCGGCAGAAAATAGGGTCCTCTGCCGCCCCTGGCGTCTGCCAGGGGCGGCAGAGGGAATATGTGCGGGGTCTTACTTAGCGGTAGCGGAGACGGTGGCGGTATAGCTCCTGCTGAGGGCTTTGCCGTTGGCGGAGACGCCGCGCACCGTGTAGGTGTACTTCACGCCCTTGGTCACGTTCTTATCCGTCCAGTTCTTGCCTTCGGCATTCTTGGCCACGATCGTCCACTTGGTCTCGCCCGCCGCCTTCCGGTACACCCGGTACGTCCGGGCGTCCGCCGCGTAGCTCCACGTCACCGTGATGCCCTTCTTCCCGGCGGTGGCCTTCCCCATCGTCACGTTGGCCGGCGTGGTCGATGCCTTCGTCACCGCAGCGCTCTTGCCCCTGGTGTCGCAGGCGCCTCTGGTGGTGCCGTCATCCGCCACCGCACGCACCGTGTACGTATACGTGGTCCCCTTCACCGCGCTGGTGTCCTTCCACTCCGTGTCGCTGATGTTCTTCGCCACCAGCTTCCAGCCGTCGCTCGCCGTCTTGCGGTACACCTGGTACGTGTGGGCGCCGCTGGCGGCCTTCCATGTCACCAGGATGCCGGCGGAATCCGCTCTCGCACTGACCAGTACCACCTTCGCCGGCGCGATGACGGCGCTGACGCCGTTCTTATCATAGCCGCCGCTCAGCCCATTGACCGAGTTCAGCGCACGCACCGTATACGTGTACTTCACACCCGCCTTCGCCTTCTTGTCCGTGTAGCTGGTGCCCGTAGCCGACGAGGTCAGCGTCGTCCAGTCGGTGCCGGCGCTCTTGCGGTAGACACGGTATTTCACCGCACCCTCCGCCTTGGACCATGTCACCACGATGCTGCTGCCGCTGACCTTTGCCCCCGTCAGCTTCACCGTGGCCGGCAGTGCCGTGGCGCTCACGCCCGTCTTATCGTAGCCGGCGCTCAGCGTCTTGCCGTCCGACGCCACGCCTCGCACCGTGTAGATATACTTCACGCCGGCCTTCGCCTTCTTGTCCGTATAGCTGGTGCCCGTGGCCGACGAGGTCAGCGTCGTCCAGCTGCTTTCTCCGGCGGCCTGACGATATACCCGGTATTTTACCGCGCCTTCCGCCTGTTTCCACGTCACCGTGATGCCGTTGGCTCCGGCCTTCGCCGTACCCAGCGTCACCGTGGCCGGGGCAATGATAGCCTTGACGCCGTTCTTATCATAGCCGGCGCTCAGCCTGTTGGCGGCGTTCAGAGCGCGCACCGTGTACGTGTATGTCACACCGGCCTTCGCCTTCTTGTCCGTATAGCTGGTGCCCGTGGCCGACGAGGTCAGCGTCGTCCAGCTGCTTTCTCCGGTGGCCTGGCGGTATACCCGGTATTTTACCGCGCCTTCCGCCTGTTTCCACGTCACCACGATGCTGCTGCCGCTGGCCTTTGCCCCCGTCAGCTTCACCGTGGCCGGCAGCGCCGTGGCGGTCACGCCATTCTTGTCGTAGCCGGTGCTGAGGCTCTTGCCGTCCGATGCGATGCCCCGCACCGTGTAGATGTATGTCTCACCGGCCTTCACCGTCTTATCCGTAAAGCTGGTGCCGCTCACCGTGGCCAGCGGCGCCGACGTCCACTTCGTATCCGCCGTCCTCCGGTAGACGTTGTACTTCACCGCACCCTCTGTCTGCGTCCAGGTCACCTTGATGCCGTTGGCTCCGGCTTTCGCCGTCCCCAGCGTCACTGTGGCAGGAGCGGAGCTGATGATCTTCACGGTGACAGTGCTGTTCTCCACAGCGCCGTTGTCCACGGGCTGCATGGCACCATCGGCAATGGTGTAGATGTGGGCTTTTGCGATGGTGAGCACGGACTCGGTGTTCACTGCCGCGCTGTCCCTGACCTTAAAGACCAGCGTGTACAGGTCGCCGCTGACATCGAGGCCCTCGCTGGTGGGATCCAGCAGGGATACGGCGTAGTAGCTGCCGACCTCATCGGTCTTGAGGGCCGTCAGCCGGGCGCCCTTGGTGTTCGCCGCGGAGGCGGCGGCATCCAATTCAAAAACTGCGGGGTCAAAGTATACCCGGTAATTCAGGCATACGACGCCGGTCAGCGGCTCCTGGCCGGAGGCGGTGACCGTCAGCTTGACGGTCTGTCCCACCGCGGCCTCGGTCACGTCCGTTTTGGGACTGACAACGGCGGCCAGCGCATTGGTGGTGAGACTCAGCGTCAGCACCAGCGCCAGCAGGAAAGATACGATCTTCTTCATACGTCTTTCCCCTCCTTAGTTGTGAGCGGTGAGAGAAGCGAGCTCTCCCAGATAGAAAGAATAGATGATCTCCGCGTCTGCGGCCGTCACGGCACCGTCGCCGTTGATATCGGCGGCGTCAGCCTGTCGGGCGTCTGCGGTGAGCTTGGCATTGGCAAAGGCATAGACCATGGCGGCGTCGGCATCATCCACCACACCGTCGTTGTTCACATCACCCTTGTCATACCGGGCCAGCATGGTGATGGCCTGCTGGGCGGTGAAGCCACCGTACTTCACGGTGACGGCGGTGGCCTCTGCTTTGAGAGCCTCTCCGTCCTCCACGGTGTAGTCCGTGACCTCTACCTCGGTGACGCCGTCGTACACGGCCACCACCGTCATACCAGCGGGCTCAAAGTCCTCACCGGGCAGGTACTCGGTTTTGGTGGGCGGCGTGGTGATCCTCAGGCCCGTCAGTTCGGGTTCCGCGACGACCTGCCAGGTCAGGATCGGATAGCCGCTGTTGATGCCCTTGTCATCCGCTGCGAAGTTGTTGCCCAGCGTTTCGGCGCTCAGGCCGTCCGCCGCGGTGAAAGAGGTGCCAAGGCCGGTAACGCCGTACTTGGCGCTTGCGCCGGAGACGGTGCCTTCCAGATAATAGCTGTTCACGTAGTACTGTCCATTGGTGACGGGAGACAGGCCGCCCACATAGGAGGCATTGCCGCCGCTGCCGACGACCGTGGCGATGCTGTAGCAGTTGGTAAGGGCCGCGCCGGCCGTGTTACTGTAGAAGCTGGCGCAGATACCGCCCAGATAGCACTCATTGGCGGAGGTGGTGCGGATCGTACCGGTGGCATAGCAGTCGGTGATAGCCGCACCCTTGGCGGTATAACCCGCGATACCGCCGCCGTACTTCTTGGTGGTGACGTTTACGGCGCTCCAGCACTGGGTAATGGACGCCTTGTCGTACATATAACCTGCGATGCCGCCCGCCTGCGCGTTGCTTCTGGCGGTGCAGGTCACGTCGCCTGTGATGCCCAGCTCCGTGACGGAGGCCCCGGACTGCAGATAGCCGAACAGGCCCAGCGGATAGCTGCTGCTGTTGACGTACAGGTTGCGGATGACATGCCCCTGCCCGTCAAACGTGCCGTAGAACTTATTCATGGGCGTCCAGTCGTAGCCCGACAGCTCGATGTCCGCCGTCAGCCTGGCGCTGTCCTCACCGCCGTTGGCGGCGAACCATGCCAGTTCGGCGCCGGTGCCGATGAGATAAACACCGTCATCATCCTTGGAGGGCTCGGTGCGCGTGGTACCATCCCAAGGAGCAGCACCAGCGGCGTCCATGGACGCCTTGATGGTCAGGATACCGTCCTGCACCTTGTCGGCGTCAGCGCTGCTCAGGGTGAAGCTGCTCCGTGTCACCACATAGCCATCCTTGGTCAGAACGTAGTTATACGTGCCGTAGCCCAGCTGGAAGCGGCCATTCTCGTTGGCCGCGACAGCCTTGCCGCTGCTGTCGGTCAGTGCGATGGTCACGCCCGACAGCGCCGTACCGCCGGCATCCGTGATGTCCAGTGCCACGTCATAGAAGACCTTACGGTGGACCGTGACCACGGCGTCGGCGTAGTGGTTCATGTAGTAGTTGACGGTGACGGCGTTGAAGTTGGTACCCACGCCGGTATCCGTCATGCCATACAGGAATGCGAAGGGGTTGGCGGCAGAATACATGCTGCCGTAGGTGTAGCCGTTGGTGAAGGTGTACGTTGTCGTTTCCTGCCCGTCCTCAAAGACGATGTCCGCGGGGAGCGTGACGCTGACAGAGGCGTTGTCCATCCTCTGGTACTGTCCCAACGCACCCGCACACTTGGTATCGCCTGCATAGTAGGTAGGCATGAAGGTGGTGGGGTTGAAGATGCCGGAGATCTTGTTGACGCCGCGGAACATGCCGCTGAAGGTCAGCTTCACCTGATCGCCGGGCATGATGTCCTCGCCCTTGTGGCTGGCGTTCTCGGAGGTGATAGTGACCTTAGCTACACGCACCAGCCGGTAGCTGACGCCGCTGTTATCAGTCATGCGGAGGATGACGGTGCCGCCCATGCCGTTGCCCAGGTCGTTGAAATCAGCCAGCGGCACCGTGTAACGGCCGTCCGCACCGGCGGAAATGGTCCGGAAGGCGGAAACGGTGGTAACCATGGCGTTGTTGGTGGCGACAAAGGCGTAGTCCACCGTGACATCGCCGGTGCTCTTCACCACGGCGAAGGTCAGCGTGGGATCCGTCTCACCGGCCTCATAGTACCACGTGTCGTAGTTGTAGTCCCAGTCCATGGAACGGGTGGTGGTGGCTCCGGCGGCCATGTTGAAGTCCACATCCGCGTCGGCGGTGCCGTGCTCCACGCCGGTGCCGCCCACCACGATGACGCCCACGCGCTGGGGCTGGGTGGCGGGATACAGGCCGCCGTGGCTGCCGTAGCTGCCGGGATTCACATCCACACTGTCATAGTAGACGGTGATGATGGAATCCTGCGTACCGGGGGTAATGTCCGCCCAGTTGGCGGTGGTATTGCCGCCGTTGACCGTCTCGATCTCCGCGTCGCCGGACTGCCGGTCCCAGTGGAAATCAGGCTCCACCATGATGTTGCCGGCGTCATTGTTGATGAGCTGCCAGTGACGGTAAGCCCGGACGCGGGTGGTGTCGTTCAGCGCCTTATAGCCGCTGGGATCCAGATTCACCTGCAGGTCGGCCTCGTCGCGGTTCACGGTCTGTGAACCCAGATTGCTGAAATCATGGGACAGGCGGTCCGTGGCGGCGCCGGCGTCGAAGCTGAAGGACAGTTCCTCTCTGGCATTAAGTTGGGTCAGCCAGCCAGCCCGGGTCACATGCGTGGCATCGCTGAGACGCCAGGTGTAGTTGCCATTGCCCTTGGAGATGAAGTAGACGACGGACTTGGTGCCGTTCTCCTTGTGGCTCCAGCCGTCAAAGTCCTCTGTCGCGTTCACAGGCGCCACTTCCGTGGTGTTGAAGTTGTTCCACTGGAAGTACAGGCCGAAATCGGTATCATCGGGCACCGTGACCGTCAGCTCAACACCGGCGTTGATGGTCAGCTTCTCCTCAAAGGCACCGCTGCCGGCGGAGAAGGTCCGGTTGATGTTCTGCGTGAAGACATAGCCGTCAATATCGGGGTAGGCGTAACTGTTGTACAGGCAGGCATTGCCGGCGGCGTACAGCACCGTGGGATAATAGGTGTAACTGCCCTTGGTGTACGGCTCGCCCATGGCGCAGGCGGTTCCCATGATGGGGCAGTCCACCCGCACGTGGTACTCATCCGCCGCAAAATAGGTGCCGTCCGTCTTTTTGCTGTCAACATAGAAGGAGCCGCACCGGAGGTAGATATTGGTGCCGCCGCCGGCGCCGCCATCCACGTTGGTGTCGGTGGGCAGATCCAGGGTCATGCCGCCCAGCTCCACGTCATACGCGCCGGTGTCCGCATTTTTTGCAAAGGCGCGGTAGGCATAGCGTCCGGCCTTGAGACTGGCGTAGAACACCTGGTAGCCGCCTGTCAGCAGGCCGGCGGCGGGATCGTAGGCGTCCTGGCCCTCCGGCAGGGTGTCGGTGAAATCGCTGTACCTGAAGCAGTTCTCAATCGCATCGCCCAGCACTTCATTGCCCTCGCCATCCTCATCCACGTTGTAGAGCCGGATGACGGGATAACTGTCGGTATAGTCCTTGCCGACGAAGAACGTGAAGTTCATGGCGGGACTGTCCTGCACATGGAGCGTCAGCGTCCAGGTATCCTCGGAGAAATTCTCGCCGTCGTGAGAGGCATAGAAGCGGTAGGTGTAATCGCCCTCCGACAGCTCGGTGAGCTGGATGGTAGTCCCGCCGAAAAGAGACTCAGAGAAGTGCTGCATGCTGCCCCAGGTCTTGCCGCCATCGGTGGAACGCTGGTAATAGTAGTTCGCATAGGTCAGGCGCTGGCCGTCCACGGGAGCAAACACCTTGCCCGCCTGCAGGTCGCTGAGCAGATAGGCCATGCCGGTCTTGACCGTGGCCTCGCTGGCGGCGGGATAGTCCGCCTTGCGGGTGGGCACGGGAACCGTCTTGCTCTCTACCGTGACCTTGGCGGTGGCCGGTGCGAACCGGGCAGCCTTGGTACCGGCATTGGGGTCGATGCCCAGCAGATAATAGGTGCCCGCCTCATCGAAGGTGTAAGTATAGGTACTCTCGTCATCGCCGGGCGCGACAGCGTCTATCTGCTGCCAGTCTTCGTCATAGACGCGCATATCCAGGCCGGTAATGGGGTCGAACTGCTCTGTGCCGCCGTCGGCCACGGACTTGGTGTCATACTTGAGGGTCTTGAAGGTCAGCTCATCGCCCGCGGACACGGTATAGTCGTCCCGGTCGAAGGCGGCAAAGGCGCCGCCGTCGTGCCAGAAGCTCCAGTCGGTAAACATGGACAAGTCAATGGTGTCGCCATCAGACAACAGAACATAGTCCGCTGTGCTGCCCCAGCCGGCGCTCTTCAGGGGATAGACGTGGTTGCGATAATACATCAGGTTCTCGTCATGGCCCCAGAACTGCTGCATATACATGGACGTGGCGCTGCCGGTGAAGTACAATGCCTTCCGATCGTCCGTATAGGGCGTGCCGTCGAACATATCCACAACGCCTATGCCGCCTTCATGGCCTGGGATTTGCACATCGCCGCTGGTGATCTCCTCCGGCGTATAGCCCAGATAGTAGACACCGATCATGTAAAGGTACAGGTGCAGGGCGGTGGGACGCTCTACGATGACGTCATCTATATAGTTGCCCTGGCCGTTCTCCGTGTGATATCGGTAGAACTCCGACAGGCCCTGATACGCCAGGTCGAAATAGGGCACATCCACCTCCAGATGGGACAGTACGGTGCCCTCATTGCTCTTCAGGGGGACGCCGTCGCTGGCGATGGTGACATAGACCTTTACGGAAGCGGCGGGCGTCTCGTCATAGCCGTACTGCGACGCGTCGCCGGCCTCGCCCTGCTCCACCGTGATGGTCAGCTGCACGGAGGCCTTGCCGCCGTTGGGGCAGGATGCGGTAATGGTGGGGGTATAGGTGCCTGCGTCCGGATTGGTGAAGGACAGGATGTCCTTGCCATCCGCGTCTTTGGCGAGCTTGGTCTGTGTGCCGTAATCGCCGTCAGACAGCGTGTAGGTCAGCGTATGACCATCGCTGTCGGTAAACAACTGATCCAGCGAGACGGGCAGGTATGCGCCGGTGGTCGTCTCATATGCCGTCTCTGCGCCAGCCTTCACGGCAACGCAGGATGCCGCGCCGGACGTATCCGCAGCGGCAAAAACCATCTGCGGCACCATGGTCAGGCACAGCACAAGACTCAGCAGCATGGCCAACGCACGGTCGGTCACACTTCTTTTGTAATGCATGTGATCTCCTCCTGTTTTGATCTTCTCTATCTCTAACGCACCTGCGGAAAAAAGGGTAAGGCTCCCTTGGCCAATGCGGCGGAAGTGTTTCCATCCTCAAAAAGAGAGGAGGCGGAAGGGGTTTGGTCCCCTCCCGCCCTTATGGAAAGCAGGCGGCTGGAAAAACCGCCTCGGCCTGACAAGTCCATGCGCAGAAAAACGCCGGTCCGCCTCCGTTTACCGGAGGACGACCAGCGGGGTCCGCGACAGAAAAAACCGGCTCCTCCCCTTTCGGGAAGCGCCGGCGCACACTCCTGCCTATCCATACACCACGGAGAGAGCGCCCGCTGTTGGTGATCCTCCTCCATGCAAGTCTTCTGACTCGCGCCGCGGAGAATCCTCTCCTCGTTCGTGACCTGCCTTCTCACAGACGTGATGTCTGCAATGGCGGACTTTCGTCCCAGCGGCTGACGCCGCCTCGGTACGTTCTTGCGCTCACAGTGCCGTTCGCGTGGGGCTCTGCACCCCGTTCCTTTGAAGCCGCTGCCTGACCCACACGGGGTCTTTACGACAGGCTGGCTGCACAGCATCCTTGGATCATGTATTCAATTGGCCAGCGGCCTAAGCCGCCGTTTATCATTATAGATTGGAAGAATCCGGATGTCAACAGGGAAAACGCCCTGCGGACACACCGTGTCCGCAGGGCGCGGGTCATAGTCTGGTGCCGGGCAGCAGGTGCAGCCGCTCCGCAGCGCGCTTGGCCTCGCTGCGGCGGCTGACATTGAGCTTTTGCAGGATGTGGCTGACATGGCTTTTCACCGTGGGCAGACGGATATCCAGGATCTGGCCGATCTCGGCGTTGCTCTTATCGGCGCACAGCAGGCGCAGCACCTGCATTTCCGCAGCGGTGAGCGCCTCCGCCTGCTCCAGCGGCGGCGTCAGCAGATCCGGATAGTTGGCGGCCTGGGCGCGGACAGCCTGCATCATGGCGGCGCGGAAGTCCGGGTCGCCCTGCCAGCGGCGGCGCTCCAGCAGGGGCAGGATGGCCGCGCCGTACTGCCCCACCGTGCGCACAAAGCCGTAGTGCGCCGCCGTCTCCAGTGCCGCGTCCAGCGGCGCCTGCCATGTGTCCTCGTGCCGCCGGAACCGGGCAATGGCGGTGAGCAGGTGCAGATGGATGCCGTCGATATGGCGCTGACACACGGCGCAGTACCGCTCCAGCGGCGCCAATGTCAGCAGCGCCGTGTCATTGTCGCCCTGAGCCAGCTCTGCCATGGCCTGGGTAAAGTACTGATACCGCAGCAGCACCCGGAAATGGGTGGGATCACGGGGCGCCTTATCCCTGTACCACGCGGCCACAGCCAGCCGGTCGCCGGTGCGCAGCGCGATGCGGCAGAGCATGGCGTCGATATTGGGCAGAAAGCGCGTCTCGCCGCGGCTCTCCAGCCGCTGACGCAGGGAGGTAAGCATCCGGGCGCCATCCTCCGGGCGGCCGGTGTCCACCTGACTGCGGACGATGAGGCCCACCGCCGCGAACTCGATGTCCGGCGTACCTTGACAGCGGATATCGCTCAGACGGGACACCAATGCCAGCACCCGGCCGGACACGTCCTGTCCCTTTTCAAATTTACTCTCGGCGATGGCGGTGTCCGCCAGTCCCTCGCCGTCCCGGCCCAGCACGGCCTCCACAGGACGGCGCAGCGTGGCGTACAGCAGGTCGTCCCGCCGGCTCCAGTCGGAAAAGTCCTTGCCGCCGTTCATGATGCTGGGCAGCGCACTGGTAACGGAGAAGGCCGGCAGCGTGATCTCCCGGTCGGTCAGCAGACGGAAAGCGGCGGGAAACATCTCCGCAAGGCCCGCCACACCACGCTGGGGCAGGGAGATATCCAGCCACGCCAAGCGCCCCCGCGCTTCCCGGCCGGCGGCATCTGCGCCCTTGCGGCGGGCGGCAAAGTCGGCCAGACGGCCATACCACCGCTGGGAGCCGTCATAATCGCCCCGCAGGGCGCACAGCATGCTGACGGCCTGCATCAGTGAGGGCGAAGCGGCGATCTCCTCCTCGTTCAGCGTGTCGTAGTAGGCGGACAGCTCTTCATAGTGTCCCATGCCGGGGTGCAGCTCGGCGCTGCGGCGCAGCAGCTCCGACACCTTGCCCCGATCGCCGCCGCGGTCGTAAAAGTAAAGCGCCTGTCCGTAATCCTGATGCAGCTCGTAATACAGCGCGCCCCGGTTGTACAGGCTGCGGCGGCGTTCGTCGCTGTACTCCCGCTCCAGCTCCCACAGCAGGAACTGGCGGAAAGCCGGCCAGAACCGGTACTTGTCCCCCCCATACAGCAGCATGGACGTCTGCTGCTGGAGCCAGGCCAGATGCTCGCCGGCGCGGCTGTCGCCGGTGGCGATGCGGGCCAGCTCCAGATCGAACGGCTCGAAGGGCGCCAGCTCCAGCAGGAAGCGGCGCAGGGGCAGGTCGAAGCGGCGGTACACCGCGTCCTCGAAATAGGCCATCATCTGGCGGCGCACGGTCTGCTCCACCACGGGGGTATAGCCCTCCCGGCGGGCTGCCATGCAGCGGCCCAGCAGTTCCAGCGCCAGCGGGTGGCCGCAGGTGTCGCGCAGGACGGCGGTCAGCTCCGTGTCAGGCAGCGTCACGCCGCAGCGCGCCAGCAGCTCCGCGGCGCCGACGCGGTGCAGCGCCAGATCATCGGCGATGAACACCCGCAGCAATCCGGAGAACTGGAACGGTGCCAGCCAGCCCGGCAGCCCGCCCCGGCTCAGCAGCACGAAGCGGCGCTCTACTGCGGTGCGCAGCAGGGCGCAAAGCGGCTCCTGCCCGCTTTCCGGCAGGCTTTGCAGCTCATCCAGCAGCAGCACGTCCCATGTGCCATCGTCCGCCGGGAGATCCAGCGTCTCCCCATCGGCGGACAGCTCCCGCACGCGGCAGCCCTCCAGCAGTGCACGGGCCACCACGGTCTTGCCGAAGCCGCAGGGCGCGCTGAACAGCGCGATGCGCCCCCGCTCCATGGCGGTGCGGAACGACTCCGCCAACTGTTCCTCAATGACCGGCCCGTTTGTCATGCCCGCACCCTTCCTTTCGCTGTTTTTTCTCTCAATAATCCGCGTTGAGCCACGGCTTCTGGTCCCAGTGCAGCAGACGGGCCAATTCCCGCGCCTTGCCGGGATCGTCCGCCTCGGCGGCGCCCAGCCGCAGCAGGCTCTCCAGCTCGCAGGACCCCATCAGCAGAGACGTCAGCTCCCCCTGGCGGCAGGTGACGGTAACATCCGCTGCCGCGTCCGGCGCTGCCGCGACCCAGCGGCCCTGCGAAAAGGCAATGCGCAGGCACTGTTCCGCGCCCGACATCTCATCCCGGCAGCGGAACGCCGCGGTCAGCGTACCCTGCGGGAACGGACGGTAGGCCGTTTTTTCCAGAAAAGCCTGGCCGTCCGTCAGCTTGAACATGGTCCCCACGGCGGAGACATTGGTCTGCAGAAAGCCGTAGTCGATGTAGTTCTTCGACACATCCTGCGGGTCGTGCAGCAGGTGATGGAAGTCCTCCTCACCGGTGCGGAGGATCACGGTCTGCGCCAGATCCTCCTGCAGTTTCAGGCCGCCCAGCAAAGCGCGCAGCACGGCGCCGTCCTCATAGACCAGCTCCTCCACGCTGAGGCGGTTCTGTGTATAGTTGGTGTCGCTGGCACTTTCAAAGCGGTAGGCCGCGTAGCCCCGCAGCGTACCTCCGTCGTCGTACCAGCCCAGGCGCCGCGCCTGTATGTCGTCCCGGGCGGCGCGCAGCTCCTCGTCGAATTTCTCCACCATGCCGTGGTTCTGGGCAGCGAAGCGGCGCTGGCAGGCCATGGCCGCATCGAAGTCCTCCGGCTGCAGGAGCCGCAGACGGCGCTGCGCCGCTGCATCGGGCTTCGGCAGCACCGATGTGGGCAGGTGGTATTCGTACAGCTTGCCGGCAAAACCGTAGCCCATCCGGCGGTAGAAGTCGATGCGGAACGGCAGAAGCAGCGTCAGCAGCGCGCCGTTTTGCCGGGCATAGTCCTCGAAGTACCGCACCATGGCCAGCGCCGTGCCCTTCTTCTTGTGGAGCGGATGGACCTCCAGCGCCATCAGGCCGCAGGCGGGCTGCATCCGTCCGAAGAAGTTCATGGAAAACAAAATGAGCTTCATGGTGGCGATAAGCGTGCCGTTCTCGAAAAGGCCCACCGTGCGGGTCTGGGTGTCCTCCCGCAGCTCGGTGAGGTGCTTGGCCCGGTAATGGGCGCGGCATTCGGCGTCCAGCGCCTTGTAGGCCGGGTAGGAGTTGAGGTAGATGTCCAGATACGCCTCGATGTCCCCCTCCGTCAGGGGGCGGATGTCCCAGCCGCGGGCTGCCATATCGTAGTTCATAAGCCGTGCTCCTTTCGCCGCGTTTCATATACGCCGATTATACCGCTTTTTCCGACGGTTGGCAACAAAAGATGACCGGCCTGGGGCCGGTCATCTTTTTGCGTTATTCGTGCTCGCGCTTGCGGCGCAGCAGCAGCGCCGTGCCGGTGCAGCTGCTCAGCGCCATGGCCGCATAGACCACCAGGCCCGCGTCGCCGGTGGCCGGGGACGTGGCTTCCTTGACAGCGGGTCTGCTGTCAGGCTTGTCATTGCCTGTGGTATAGCCGATGGCGTAGGTGGAGAACTTCTGGGCGAAGATGTGGATGCAGCCGTTGGCCTTGTCCACATAGTAGCCCTCCCTGCCGCCGGTGGGGCCGCAGGCCTCCAGCGTCTGCACCTCGCCGTTATGGCTGCGCAGCACCGTGATGCCGCGGCGGCTGGTATCGTAGGAGATGATGATCTCCAGCAGTCCCTTTGTCTCCGCCAGGTCGGAGGACACGCCGTCCCGTACCAGCAGCAGCGTCATGTCCACGAAGTCCAGCGTCATGCCGCCGGCCTTGCCGCGGATGGCTCTCTGGACCGGGTCAGTTCTGTCGGCAGACCGCTCACGGATATCCATGCTGACGGAAACGGAACCGCCGCTGTCGGGGAACTGGTTGGCCGCCTCGTCATCCAGGCCGCCCACCACCATGCCGTTCGTCAGGTCGGAGCCGCCGCGGATGGCCAGCTCGCTGTTCACGTCCTGGAGGGGGATCCCCACCGGCAGCCCGGTAACATTGTGATCCACCAGCTTCACCATCTGGGTGATGACCCGGTCGTGATACTCCACCACAACGTTGTACACACCGGCGGGCACGCCGTCCAGATCGAATCTGCCGTCCGCGTCCGTGGTCTTCCGGCCGCCGATGACCTCCAGACCTCTGCGGATGGTGACCTCAGCACCCTCCACGGGGCTGCCGGGCTGACCGCGATCCATCAGGTCGATCTGCTTCACCTCGCCGCTGACGGTATAGCTCGGCTCGCCGGACTTCTGCACCGTGATGCGCAGGCTGCCGGATACAGTCTCATGGTTGGCGGCAGTGAGCCGGTAGTACAGCTCATAGCTGCCCACGGCGCTGTAAGACGGGATGGTCTCGGTGTAAACGCCGTTCTCCGTCTCGCTGTACGTCACGGTGACGGGGGAACCGTCCACGGTATCCGCCGCCGCACGGATATCGGGCGTCTGTGCCTTGCCGTTGTAGGACAGTGCCGGCGCGGTGACGGACACGTTGGTCAGCTTCGCCGGGTCGATGGCAAAGGACGCGGTGCCGCTGACGGTGTAGTTGCCGCCGGTCTTATCCGTGATGGTGACAGCGGCGGTACCGACACCGGTGTTGTCCCTGCAGGAGACGGTGTACTCCCCGGCGGGGATGACCGTGCCACCGTCCTTGACGATAACGGTAGGCTCAATGGCCTTGCCGGTGTAGGCGAACGGGGCCCCGCTCACCTCGATGACCGGGGCATCCACCGTCTTAGGCGCGATGGTGACGGTGAAGCTCTGGAAATCCCGGGTGCTGTTGTGGTTGCTGTCGCCTATCACCGTGTACCACACGGTGTAGGTGCCGGCATCCGTGCCGGTGGGGATGTCGATCTCGTAGGTCATGTCATCCAGGCTGTACCGCATCCAGCCGCCCTCCGCCGTACCGGCTGCCGCCAGAGCCTGTTCGGCGCCAGTGTAGGTCAGGGTGTTGGCCGTGGGAGGCGTGAGGAGCTTGGCATTGGCCTTTTCGATCTTAAAGGACGCGGTGCCGCTGACGGCGTAGTTGCCGCCGGGCTTATCCTCGATGACGACGGTGGCCGTACCGGCATCGGTGTTGTCCTTGTAGGAGACGGTGTACTCCCCGGCGGGGATGACCGTGTCGCCGTCCTTGATGACGACCGTGGGTTCAAAGGCCTCGCCGGTATAGGTGAACACGCTCTCGCTCAGCTCGATGGTGGGCGCGTCCACCGTCTTGGGTGCGATGGTGACGGTGAAGCTGCCGGTGGCGATCTCATGATGCAGCGCACCATCGAGCGTGCGGTAATAGACGGTGTGGGCGCCTGCCTCGGTAAAGGCCGGCACGTCCGATCTGAACTCTCCATACGCCCCGGTCCACTCCTTCAGGCCGTAGTAGAACGTCACGCGCTCATCCCAGTTGTCCACGGTATGGGCCGTGGTCTTTACGGTCGCGGTCTGCGGTTTGCCTGTATAGGTAAGCTCGTTGGTCTGCTCAACGGACACGTCCGTGAGCAGCGCCGGATTTACCTTAATGCTCATCCCGCTCCCGCCGGTCTTGTACTTATAAGCGTTCTCGCCTGTGGGAATGAATTCGTACTCCACCCAGCAGGATGCGGGTTCCGGCTTCTCGTCAGCGTACTCCGCCTTCCAGCGGAACTCGCCCTCCACAACGAGGCCATCGTCTTCGCCCGTCACCACAACGCCATCCGGGATGAACTGGCTGTCCTTCACCATCTGGCCATAGGTGATCGGTGTCGCAGTCGGGTGCTTGCTTATCTCGATGGCGCTCTTGTTCATGGAGGAGACATTGACGGTGACTGTAATATCCCCATAGTTCTGGGTGCTTGCCGTGACCGTGACCGTGCCGATATCGTCGACCGTATCGGCAGTTTCTGCGTGGATGGGCAGCGTCAGGACGCCGTCTTTATCGATGGATACTCTGCCGACCTCATAGTATTCCGTCGGCAGATCGACCTTCGGCAGCGAGTACGTGACATCACCGCAGCTCTGCCACACGGGCAGTGTCTTCCGGATCTCGGCGAGGATGTCCAGCGTATAGTCTCTGTCCACGCCGTTCACCACCTGCAGGGGGACGGCGACAGGCCCCTGCAGGGATGCCTGCCCGATGGTCATGTTCTTCAGCGTGATCCCTTTCTGCACGCTGGTCGTCCCTTTTCTGAAGATGATGTCGCCGGTAGGATACAGATCGACCCAGACGGTCACATCGCCGGTGCTGCCGGCGTTGGCACTGGTAAAGCTGTGGTCGATGCGCTGGACGCTGTAGTGCCTGTACCGGCTAAGCGTAACGTGGTTGCCGCTGACATCCGTGAACACCAACGTACCCTTGCCGAAGATGCTGGTGTTCAGATCCACCGGTTTGCCGTCGTAGGTCTTGATCACGTTGTTGTCCACGTAGATCCCGTCAAGCTCCAGCGGGATGATCTTCCATTTGACCTCTTTGACGCCGGTATAGTTAGTGGCGCCCTCCGCGGCCTTAATATAAATATAATAGGTACCCGCAAGTGAAGCGCTGTCAGTGCCCTCGATAGTATACGCTTTCTCGGGCACCTCGACACCGGCGATCTTGACCGATTTGACGTGCACGCTTTGGGTGGCCGGGCTGCCGCCTGCATCCAGTGCATAGGTCAACTCGGACTGCTCCAGCTCGACGACCGCATCGTTGAAGTCTGCTTCCTCCACTGTAAGGGTGATGCAGGGGCTTACAGCGCTGGCGCCGTCGCTGCCTGTGACCACGCAGCGATAGTAGTATGTGCCGGCATCCAGACCAGATATCTCATAGCCGCCGAGAGGCGAGACGGTGCCGCTGTCAGCCGTTACCCAACGGCCTTCTTCACTCAGCTCGTACCACTGACGGTCGGTCAGAGAACCACCACTGTATCCAATAGACGGGCCGATGGTGATGCTCTCGCCATAGGTCATGCTTTTGTCCGTGTTGGCGCTTACGCTGTTGATGACGCCCATCCTGCACACCATGACCTCGTCGGCGCTCGTGCCCAGCAAATCAGAAACACCCAGCCACTTGCCGGTGTTGTCCTTGAAGCTGTAACCGTCCGCCAGCAGGTCGCCCAGCACGGCGTCAGCGCTGTCGATGGTCAGGCTGGTGATCTGGCCGCCGGTGGCTCCGGAGTTCTTGAACTTTGCCAGCGCACTGACTGTCACCGTGGACATATTTTTCCCGTTGAGGTCCACCGTGACGGCCTTGTCGATGACCGCATCATCCGTGACGCCCTCCAGCAGCGTCACCGTTTCGCCGTCCTCTGCCTCATCGAAAGCGGTCTGTGCGTCCGTAAAAGCGATCAGAACGCCGTTCGATGTCTCCACCATCGCGACAAAGCCGCTGACATTGCAGTACGGGCACTTGCCGTCCGCGGGCAGGGCGGTAAGTCCGCTGTGGTCGCACTGGACAACGGTAACGTCGGAGATGGAGCCGGCGTAATTCGTTCCCTTCGTAATTTCCCGGTCATATCTCACATACCCATCCGTGTCCTTGAAGGCATAGCCGGAGGCAAGCAGGCTGCCAACGGCAAGGTACTGCGCAGAGCCGCCACTCACGCCACTCATATTAATCTTGCCATAGCTGCCGCCGCCGAGATTGATCGCGTTTGCCGTATCGGCTGCGCCTAACTGCCAATTCAAGATATCCAGTTCTTCAATGGTGCCTGCTCTTTCCCCGACAACGAGCGAGGTCTTTTTCCGGATGTCCTCACTCGCGTCCGAACTGTCATCGATCTGCACACGGGTGAGCGTACCGCCTGTCCAGCCGCTCAGATCCAGTGTACCGCCCGGATGAACGGTAAGAACGCCTGATACGGTGGGGAGCACAAAGCTGCCGCTGCCGATGATCTTCAGCGTGGCGGTCGTGGGCTGCTCGTTATCGCCGACATAGATCCAGCCGCCTGTGATCGTTTTGCCGTTCAGATCCAGCGTAACGGTTTTGCCGTTGACGATAATATCCGCGCTTTGCTCGTCTTGGTCGATGTCCGACAGCAGCGTAACGGTCTGGCCGTCCTTGGCCGCAGCCATTGCGTCCGCAAGGCTTGTAAAGTGCGCCCAATTGTATGCTCTGATCTCGATTCTTGCGAACATCTGGACGCCGCACTCTTTGCAGTAATAGTTGTGATCCACCGTGCTCTGATCCGCCAGTGCGTGCGGGCAGGGCTTGCCGCAGACGGTGCAGGCGCCAGTCTTATAGCCGCCTTCATGTGCGCAGGTTTCACCGCACACCGTGCAGGTATAGAGCTCGCCGTCCGCCTCCCATGTATGCTCATGCGGCACGATGGTGACATTGTCGCTGCACGACAGGGCGGTCACACCCCAGATCTCACCGCTGTCTACCTTAGCAAAGGCATGACCGTCGGCCAGCAGGGCGCGGACGTTCCTATAGGTCTTGTTCATATCGGTGCCCTTTGTTTCGACCGCGATGATCGCGTACACCGGCACCTCGTTTTCGTCTTTGCTCCTATCGATCCAGAAGGTGCCCTGCGTCAGCTTGTTCGTCAGCACTGCCGTTCCCAGCACCGCCAGGCCGCCCTTCAGATCCAGACCGCCCTTGAAATCCAGCTCGCCGCCGGTGGCTTTCACGGCGAACTGCCGCCGAACAGAGCTCATCGCGTTTCCGCTCCAACCACCCACGGCGGTGAGAGCCCCCGTGAACACCAGCTTGCCGCCGGTGACAAGGATCGCAGGCTGGGTATCACTGCTGAGCATGGTCACAAAGCCCTGACTGATGAACGCCGCATCGCCAGAGACGGTCAGCGTGCCGCTCTCAACGGTCAGCGCCGGGTGGGCGATGTCCGCAGCCGTCAGGGTCTTGCCGGCCATGTCCAGCGTGACGGACTTATCGCCGCCAGCGAACGTCACGTTCTCGGTGACGGCATTGGACAGCAGGGTGACGGTGCCGCCGGAGGAGGCTTTGTCAAGGGCCTCGGTCACGGTGGTGTAATAGTCGCCGTTCACCTGGGCCACGAAGGTGGCGCCGCAGGTGGTGCACTTGCCGGTTTCGTCCAGTGTATGCGCACAGGGCTTACCGCAGGCGCATTTGCCGGTGGTGCTGTCATACGCGTGGGTGTGGGACACCACGTAGACGGTCTTTCCGGCCTCCGTATGGGCGTTTGTGTAGACATCCAGCAGCCGCTCCGTGTCTGCCGCATTCGCAGAATAGGAGAAGGTGTAGCCATCGGCCAGCAGATCCGCCAGCGCACCCGTATCAATTTTGTTCCTGTCGCAGCTGAAGATGGCATACCTTACGGTGGATCGCTCCGGGTTTTGGAACACGCCGCCTTTGATCCGGAGGTCGCCGCTGCAATTATATTTCACCACCTGCGCGGAATAGGTGCCGCCCTCGATGGTCACACAGTAGCCGCTTTGGACGGAAACATGTACCGCTGTTCCACCCACGTAATCATCGATCGCATATTCATTGCGGACGCCGCCGTTGCCGCCGCTGTCCTTCAGCGTCATATTGACAGCCCCGCTGATGGTCAGCAGGTATGCGTAGTGCCTGCCGGAGAGGGTATGGCCGTTCCAGTCGATGGCGAAGCTGATCTGCTGGTCATATGCCTTGTTGATATAGACCTCATCGCCGTCGGGCAGGGTGACATCCTGCAGCAGCGTCACGGTGGCGCCGTCCGCCGCGTTTTCGACTGCATTTTTGAAGCTGATGTCGTAGGTGGTATTGCCATCCACGGTCACGCTGGCCTGGGCCAGAAGCTCTCCGCAGGTGGCGCAGTGCCCGGTCGCATCCATATCAGTGGTATTGGGGCAGGTATAGCCGCAGGCGCAGGGCTTGCCGCTGTGGGTGTGCTTCTTGACCGTCACATTGGTCAGCTTTGTGGCTGTGCCGTTCTGCACCTCACCGCTGCTCTGGTCATAGAAGGCGTAGCCGTCGGCCAGCAGGTCTGCGAGGCTGCCACTACTACCACTGGAATCAATGGCGGAAAAGCTGCCGCCGCCGATCACGGCGCGACCCATGGAACCGACCCTCACCATCCCAAAGCTGCCGCCGGTGATGGTCAGCGTGCCGCTAGACTCTACCCACACGGCGTAGGTGGCATTCTGGGTGACCTTGCCGGTTTTTTCGGAGCTGCTGTCGCAAATGGTAAGCCTTGCGTTCGAGACATAGATCGTATTCGTTTCTCCGTTATCGCAGCTGATGGTCCTGCCGTTCAGATCCAGCGTGAACTTGTCGGCCCCAGTGGTCCAATTCAGCTCGATGGAAAGCGGCTTGGTAAGCGCCACATCCGTCAGCAGGGTGATGGTATCGTAGTCCTGCGCGTTGTCAAAGGCGCTTTGCAGGGTGGTGTAATAGGCGGTGGCCTCATCGTGGGTCACACTGGCCACGAACTCCGCGCCGCAGGGGCAGACGCCGCCGGTGACGGAGTGGGTATGGCGCTTGACCTCCACGTCGGTCAGCGTTTTCGCCGTGCCGTTCAGCACATTGCCGTCCTTATCAAAGAAGGCATAGCCGTCCGCCAGCAGGGGCATCAGCGGGATAATAGCGCTGGCATCGTTGTTCGTGATGCTCTCAAACGCGCCGCCGCTGATGGCAATGGTCCCGCCGTTGTTGGAGAAATGTGCATCGGCGAAGCTTCCGCCGGTGATGGTCATCTTACCGGTGTCGTTGGACCAGTTGCCCTTGTGACCAGAGCCGCCGGTGACGGTGACGGTAACATTCTCTTTTGCATAGAGGCTATACACCGTGCCGCCGGTGACGGTGATCTCACCGTCATACGTCCCGTCGGTGACGTTCTCATTATCACGGCCTCCTGCGCAGGTAATTCCATCGCCATAGGTGCCGTCCGAGTCGCCAATGACACCGCTCTTAAGCTCCAGCCTGCCGCTTATGAACTCGAGTTCAGCAATGCTGCCGGAGGCGCCCTGGCTTCTGTCCACAACGGTCAGGTCGCCGGCAGTAATGGCGACTTGGTCTATTGCTTCTTCTGTTTCCTCGTCATGCGTCGGCTCGCCCACTATGGCCTTATCGCCCACGGTGAGATAGTCCACCGAGAAGCCGTTCAGGTCCAGCGTCAGCCGCTTTTTGACAACGGCCATGGTGGACAGGTCGCCCTTCATGATGGCATCCACGTCCTCCTCATGGTCCGCCAGCAGCGTGACGGTATCGCCGTTCTCCGCCGCTTCAAGGGCTTCAGGCAGGGAGGCGTAGTAGTCCTCCTCGCCGATCCTGGCCTTGGCCTCCTCCGCCGACACAGCGGTGCCCGCGCCGCGCCGGATGGCGGTGTCCGCGCTGTTGACGTAGACACGGGCCGCGTCCTGTGCCGACGGCAGCACCTCGGCCCACGCGGCGGCGGGCACGATGCTGAACGCCATCACAAGGCACATTAAAAAGCTGATGATGCGTTTTTTCATGCTCTCTTTCCTTTCTCCGTTCATTTGCTGTTCTCTCCCACCCTATCGGTGTATTTCTATCCCTTTTATTTTACCGTTCTTCCAGAGTTTGTCAATCATACCGAAGTATGATTTTCAGCAGGATCTTCCATTTTTCGCCCCGGAACGGCGGCTTGCTTTTTTCTCCCGGGTGCCGTATACTGGGCGGGAGAAAAACGTATCGGGGACGGGAACGCGGTGCGCCGCTCCCTCCGCCTGTGAAAAGGAGCTGATGTACGTGGAATTCTGGAAGATGAACGGTGCGGGCAACGACTTCGTGATCGTGGACAACCGCCGGTTGGGGCTGCCCGATGAGGCGTGGCCGGAGATCGCCCGTACCCTGTGTGAGCGGCACCTGTCCATCGGCGCGGACGGCCTGATGGTGGTGGATGTGTCCGACAGGGCGGACTACCGGATGCGCTACTACAACGCCGACGGGTCGCTGGGCGAGATGTGCGGCAACGGCGCCCGGTGCATCTGCCGCTACGGCTACGAAAACGGACTGGCGGGCCAGGTGCAGACGGTGGAGACCACTGCCGGGCTGGTCACCGGCTGGCGGCTGGACCGGCGGAACTACCGCATCCGGCTGAACGACCCCTCCGTCATCCGGCTGGACGCCGCCGCCGACATCGACGGCACGGTCTATGCCGCGCCCTACGTGGAGCTGGGCGATCCCGGTCTGCCCCATGTCGCCGTGGAGGTGCCGGGGCTGGCGGACTGTGACCGGCAGGCGCTGCGGGAGCTGGGACGGCGTCTGCGGTACTATGCGGGCTATCCCAAGGGTGCCAACGTGAATTTTTATGAGGTCATCGGCCCCGACCATGTGCGGGAGCTGACCTACGAGCGGGGCGTGGAGGACTTTACCTACGCCTGCGGCACCGGCACCGGCTCCGTGGTCACGGTGCTGACGCTGCTGGGCCGGGTGTCCGGCCGGAACGTGCGGGTGGACATGCCCGGCGGACAGCTGACGGTGGACGTGGTGCGCGATGGCGGGCGGGTGGCCGACCTGTACCTCACCGGCCCCACCAACATCGTGTGCCGGGGCGAGGCCACCGACGAGGACTGCCGCTTCTGCGCGGCGGAGCGGAACTGAATACCCGTGATGCATAAGAGAACGGCAGTCCGGTCGGGCTGCCGTTCTCCTTATATTTATACAGAAAAAGGGCAAAATTTTGCAGGGGCCCACCGGTATGCCGGTGTGTTCCCTGCTCATAGACGCGCCGCGCCGCCCCGCCCGGACGGGCCTCACCATTCTGTTGTCCCGCGCTGTGCCAGCTCCTCGCGGAATCTGTCGTAGGCCTCCCGCATCTCCTTGCTGCGGCGGCGGGCAATGCGGATGATGTGCCCGCTGCGCAGGATGAAATCCTCCGGCGACATCTTCGCCACGGCAAACAGGTTGACCACGATGCCCCGCGCCGGGGCCACGAATTCCTCGTGGGGCAGCAGCCGCCGTTCGATCTCCGCCTGTGTGGTCCGAACCCGCATCTGGCTGGCAGACGCGTCTCCCGCTCCGTCCGCCAGATACACGGTCACCACATGGTTGTAGTACGCGGTAAACAGAATGCTGCGCAGCGGCACCCGGCGCCGGCTGGCCGCAGTCGCACAGTTCTTCTCTTATCAGGTCTGCCAGTTCCGCCAGCTCCGCCGGATCACCGCCTACCACCGCAATATGCAGCATTCTTGTTTCGCTCCCGTCTGTTTAGTACCGCTTATTATAACAAGTTTGCTTTCTCCTTATTTTGCCGTTTGAGTCGTTTTTTGACCGTTTGAGTCGTCTGCATTGCATCCAGCGGCAGTCGCGGTAAAATAAATGCCGTAAAAAACGGCACGTGTGCCAATCGTGACGCGCCGTGCCTGCCTGCCGCGAAGCGGCAATGACCCCTCGAGGAGGTGCCTGTGTTATGTCGAATATGTTGAAGAAAGGACTCGCCATGCTGCTGGCCGTTTTGATGCTGGCGGCACTGCTGCCGGCCACCGCGCTGGCGGAGGGCGACGCGGAGGACCCCGCCGACGCCTATGTGAACGGCGAGGACACACAGCCGGACGACCTGCAGGACGAGGAGGACCTGTGGGACAGTCTCTCCATGTCCGGTGCCGATGACTCCGACCAGATCGCAGTGTATGAGGTGACTCACAATTACACCGAGATCACCAGCGATACGACGCTTTCCGGCGACAAAACCGACAACCCCATCGAATACCTGCTGTCCGGCAATATTACCGTGACACTGAAGGATCTGACCATCGATTTCTCCACTTCGACTTCTTATGCGGGCATGAGTCCTATCACGCTGGCGGACGGTGCCGACGTCACGCTGGTAATCAACGGCAATGTCACGCTGAAGGGCGGCAATGCCGACAGTACTACCGGCGCGGGCGCGGCCATCTGCGTCCCGGAGAGCGCCACGCTGACCATCCTCAGCGCCCATGATGACAGAAGCACCGCCGGCAAGCCGGTGGACACCCTGACGGTGTACGGCGGCAATGCCGCAAAGGGCGGTGACGGCGGTGATGCGCAGGCATCTGTCAATGAAAACAGCAGCAGCTGGAGGCCCGTAAGCTGGGCAGCGGGACAAGGTGGCAATGGCGGCGGCGCGGCGGCGGCTATTGGCGGCAACGGCGGCGGCCATTGGCGGCAACGGCGGCGGGGCACAGTTAACTAGCAGTGGCCTTATTCCTCCATATAATAAATTCCCTGTCATTCTCTATGATCTGCGGGACTGCGAGGTGACGATCGGTGCCCTCCCCTATTCCTGCGGAGAAACCGGGGCGCACTACTATACCGGCAATACCCACATCTCCTCCGATCCTAGTGTTGATATCACCTATACGGGCACCACAGACACCGGAAACAAGATCGCCGAATGGTTTCCTATCGGCAAGGCGGTTGTCTCCGGCGGCACTATAACGTCCTTTGTCGATGGACTCTATAAAATCGTAAAAACGGATGACCTGCTGGACGGCAGTACTGCAGCGGCCAGCGACTATGTCAACTGCCCCGGCACCGTGGTGGTGGGCGGCGCTGTCGGCAGCGCCTATCAGGAGGCGCTGGCTGCGCGGGATTACAGCGCCATTTTTACAAAGTGGCCGAATGGGTTACTAACTGGTTCGTTTTCAGGTTATACAACGGGCCATCCTGCCATTTATGCCCTGCTTACCGGCACGAAAACGGTGGAGATCGGCATTCAGAAGGCTGCGCTAGGCGATCTTGTGATCGCCGCCAAGGGCGACCATCTGCCGAACGTCAATAACGATACGGCGCCGGCTGATGAATATACAACAGCCACGGACGACGATACCGCAGAAACGCGGCCGTTCGCAGTGTCCAAGAGCATTACGCTGGGTGCCGGTACGATCAGTACCGACAAAAAGACCGTCTCGCCCACCGTTCCCTATACGTCCGGCGGCAACTCCGGTCTTAGCGTAGCGCTTATCACGGGGACCGGCGGCAACTGCACATGGACGGTGACCGGCCCGGACGGCACTGACTGCACCGGCCGTGTGCTGACCGGCACGGACGGCCTTACCCCCACGTTCACAGCCGACACGCCCGGCATGTACACCGTCACGCTGACGCTCAGCGGCATGGCCAACTTCGAGGATAAGACCGTCACCACCAAACTCTTTGTCAGACAGGTGTTCGCGCCCGTTATTACGGGTATGGCGCACCCCGGCTGCGTACTGACCGCAGAGCTGCCGGGCGTGCCGGATGATGTCGCTGCACGGGCCACATATACATGGAAACAGAACGGCACAGAACTCAGCAGCGACACCGGAAACAATACCTACACACCAACAGCCGATAAGGCCAAGTTTGGCCCGATCACAGTCACGGTCAAACTCGCTGACACGGATACAGCGTATATTGCGGGCGCTTCCAACAGCATGAATGTAGCGCACACTGCAGCCAGCTTCAACAGCTATGGCTTCTGCGAACAGGTGTTGGCTAACGGAACGACCTGCGGCGAGTATGAGCCTGCCACGCTTAACAACGGCGTTTACCACATCACCAACGCGGGACAGCTGTTCTGGTTCGCGGCGATGGTGAATGGCGAAAGCGCCCACGCTTACACCGTCGAAGAAACGCATCCCACTATCAGCGGCGTGCTGGATGCGAACATTGACCTGCTCGAAGGCAATCCGAATGCAGAGAACAATCACGCCGAATGGACGCCCATCGGCTGCGAGGCCACGCTGAGCAGCAATGTCGTCACTGCCAATGGCTTCTCCGGCACGTTCGACGGCGGCGGAAAGACCGTCAAGAACATGTATATCCCCACCGTCAGCACCGTTCTCGGCTTTGTCGGCTATCTGGCCCCCAGCGGCAGGGTCACAAACCTGCCCGTAAACGGCTTGATCGCCCCAGCAGGCACGAACAGGGACGGCGATGCCGAAACCGGCATCGGCGGCATCGTGGGCCACGCGTCCGGCAGCGCCGCCATCCGTGATGTTATCTCCGATGTGATGATCAAGGGCGATGCGCTGTATCATGTGGGCGGTATCGTGGGCTGCATGCGCGGTTCCAGCGATACTATGCCGACGCTGTCACGGAGCTTCTACGGCATTCCGTATGCTGCTGCGCGCCCCTATATCGACCTCACGAACTCCGGCGACAGCATCGGCGGTATCGTGGGCTGCACCGAGGGCACGATCGAGTACTGCGGCAATCTGGCCTCGTCCCTATCGGTGAGCAGTGACAGCAGCAACGTGTTCCTTGTGGGCGGCATTACCGGCCAGCTTCTTACGCACAATAATATGAATGGAGCAATATCGAACAGCTTCAGCTACAGTCCGCTTAATTTTACATGCACGACCAATAATCCTACTACGGGCATGGGCCTGCTGGCCGGCAGAAGCTTCAGCACCGAGGTCACGGCGTGCGTCGCTCTCGCTTCCGATGCCACTACTACGTTCATCGCGGGCAACGGCAACAGTGCGGTAAAAGACCAGGTGGCCGCAATGACCGCCGATGAGTTTGCCCACGGCAATGCCTGCTATTTCCTGAACGGCAACACCTCTGAGGCTACCGTCTGGCGGCAGAATGTGGACAACGCGGCCGCCGGTAACGGTCAGACCCCGCAGGCTTACCCGAACCTGTCCAGCACCGACGGCATTGTTTACCGCCATACGGAGACGAAGTACAGCAATACCAAGAAGGTCGTTGCCGTCAGCATAAGCTGGGGCAGCATGGCATTCACCTACAAAGCCTTTGAAAACGGCGCGTGGGACCCCGCCACCCATAACGACAACCACGCATGGGTGGCCGCCTCCAATGGCGCCGATGCGGTAACGGTGTCCACTTCGACTGACACCAACGTGGACGTAAATGCCACCTTCAGCTTTACGCCGGAACCCGGTTTTGCGAGCAAGTACGGCCTGACCGGCACGCTGAAAAATGGTGCCAGCGTCATCAGCAATCCCACAACCGTCGCCGCTGGCGGCGGCTCGGTCACGGCGAAGCTGGAGATCGCGTCCGGCGTCATCCCGCAGGATGCGTTCAGCGGGACCCAGACACATATCGGTACAGTGACCATCGGTCTGACCACTGACTAAAAGGAAGGAGTGATCCTATATGGCGGCTTCCAACCGCTTACAGAAAGAGGAAAAGGATGAAAAGCGCAGCCGCGTGCTGATCCTGCTGCTGCTTCTCCTGCTGCTCATCGCCATCGGCGTCATCGTGTGGATGCTGTTTTTCCGGCAGGACAAGGTCCTTGCACCGGACTACGCCCCCCGGCAGGAGGACAAATACGCCCAGAGCATGAACGACGGCGACACGGGCAAGCTGGAGCAGAGCCAGGGCGGCGGCGCGGTGAGCCTGATGTACGGCACGGATGTGACCGTTGACCTGTCCACGGAAAAAGTTTCCCTGCTGTTCGGCAACCCCAGCGAATCCAATCAGGATATGGTGGTGCAGCTGGTGGTGCAGGACGTGGTGCTGGCCCAGTCCGACAGGGTGGCGCCGGGCAAGGAGATACGGACCATGGACCTGCTCAGCGGGACGGCCAGCCGTCTGCAGGCCGGGCCGTACAGCGGCAAGCTGGTGGTGCTGTTCTATCAGCCCGACAGCGGCGAAAAAGCCATCGTCAACACCGAGATCGACATGGACGTGACGGTGAAGTAATGCGTTTCAAATGCGCCCACGGCGTCACCGGCACTGTTGTGCTGACCGGCGACCTGCCCGACACCTACACCAGCGCCAAGACCCTGTTCACCCTGACCATCGCTCTGGCCAAGTAACAGGCACTTTCCTTTTTGCTTGCCCCTCCGCATGCGCGGATCGGTATAGAACCAATGATTCCGGGGAAGCCCCCCTTTCCCGGGATCATTGGACACAGCAGCGCCCTGCGGACGCTGTTGTGTCCAGTGACCCCAAATGCCCCGACAGGAGAGGACCCATGAAAAGAAAAAACACCATCTATCTGCTGGCCGGACTGTGCGCCGTGGCTGTGGCGGCGGCGCTGGTACTGGCCCTTACCGGGCGGCAGGCCGCGTTCGTGCCGCCCCCCTTCGACCCCGCCGCCCAGAACGGCGTCCCCGATGTACCGGAGGATGCCGGTTACGGCCAGCTGGACGCACAGAGCTACCGGTTTTCCGCCGCGGGCGCGCTGACGGTGCGGGACGGCGCGGTGGACGTATGGCTCACCGACCCCGCCGACAGCACGGTGTGGCTGAAGGTGCGGCTGCTGACAGAGGACGGCGCGGTGCTGGGCGAAAGCGGCCTTCTGCGGCCGGGCCAGTACGTGCGCAGCGTGACGCTGACCACCGTTCCGGAACAGAGCGTGCCGGTCATTCTGAAGATCATGGCCTATGAGCCCGACACCTATTACAGCGCCGGTTCCGTTGTGCTGCAAACACAGCTGCGTGTCGCGTGACGGACGGAGTTTTCCACGAACAGGAGGAACACTGTATGAAAAAACTCATCTCGCTGGCGGCGGCACTGGGTCTGGCGGTCTGCCTGACCGCCGCGGCCTTTGCCGATACCGCTTCCGCCGGGCGGCTCCCCGCCTCCCAGCCCATCTCCATCTACGGCAGCTATGTGGGCGCCGCGTCCACGCAGTTCGAGCTGGTGCTGGGCGACCCGGAGCTTGACCACGCAGAGCTGCCGGACGGCATCCACATCCGGGCGGCAAGCAGCGATACGGCGGACAACGGCCTGCGGATCGTGGTGATCCCCGTGACGCAGGCAGACGAACCGGACGCCTATGCGTGGGCCGCCAAGTCCGCCGAAAAGGCGGGCCGCGAGCCGGTGATCTATTATCTGGCCATCTATCGCGGGGACGTCCTCGTGGAGCCGGAGGGGCGCGTCAGCATCACCATGACGACGCCGGACGGCTATGAGAAGGGCCGTCTGCACCTTCTGGACTGCGACGGCAGCCTGTCGCGGCTGCTGCCCGCCTATGCATCCGGCAGCGTCAGCTTCGACATCGGCACCAGCGGGTACTATGTGTTCACCAAGTCCTCCGGCGGCGGTTCTGGTTCCGGCTCCGGCAGCGGCGGCAGCACAAGGCCCACTGCTCCGCAGACCGGCGATACTTTTCAGCCGCTGGTGTGGTGCGGCGCGCTGGCTCTGTCCGCCGCCGGTATGGCGGTATGCCGGCAGCTGCGCCGCAAAGACGCCTGACAGTCCCGCATCTACGCAAAAAAGAACGGCAGTCCTGCTGGACTGCCGTTCTTTTTGGTTATCCGTCACACATCACGGGCGCACAGGTCGGCGGGCGTCTCCCGGCGGACGGCCACATAGCTCTCGCCGTCCCGGAGCATCACCACCGGCGGCATGGGCAGCCGGTTGTAGTGGGACGCCATGGAAAAGTTGTAGGCGCCGGTGGTACACACCGCCACGATATCGCCGCGTCCCACGGAGGACGGCAGCATCACGTGTTCCTGAATGATGTCGCCGCTTTCGCAGCATCGCCCCACCACGGAGGCCTCCAGCTCCTGCGGCTCTTTCATTTTGCCGGCGGGCAGGCAGGTGTATCCGGCGCGGTACAGGGCGAATCGGGGGTTATCCGCCATGCCGCCGTCCACGGATACATAGTTCTTATAGCCGGGGATCTTCTTCACTGTGCCGCAGGTGTACAGCGTCATGCCCGCCGCCGCCACGATGCTGCGGCCCGGCTCCATGTGGATCTCCGGCATCCGGATATCCAGCCGGGCGCAGGCGGCCCTGACAGCCGCCGCCACGCGGCCCACCGTATCGTCGATGTCCAGCTCCGGGTCGCCGGCCAGATAGCGGACGCCGTAGCCGCCGCCCAGATCCAGTTGCTGCGCCGTATAGCCGTGCTTATCCCGCATGGCCGCGATGAAGGCCAGCATGATCTCCGCAGCACGCTCAAAAACCTCCGCGTCGAAGATCTGGGAGCCGATGTGGCAGTGGAAGCCCACCAACTCCACATGGGGCTGGGCCAGCGTATAGCAGGTGATCTCCTCCGCCTGGCCGGTCTCGATGGCGCTGCCGAACTTGCTGTCCACCCGGCCGGTGGACACGGCCTCGAAGGTGTGGGGGTCGATACCCGGCGACAGGCGCAGCAGCACCTTCTGCCGGAGGCCCCGGCGGGCGGCCTCCGCCTCGATAGCGCGTATCTCCTCGGCGTTGTCCGCCACGAAGTACCCGACGCGGCTGTCCATGCCGTAGGCGATGTCGGTGTCCGTTTTGTTGTTGCCGTGGAAATAGGCGTTCCGCAGGTCGTATCCCGCCTGAAGCGCGGTGTATATCTCGCCGGAGGACACCACGTCGATGCCCATGCCCTCCTCGCGCATGATCTCGTACAGTCGCTTGAAGCAACAGGCTTTCCCGGCGTACAGCGGGCGGCCGCCGGGGCCGAAGTGCCTGCGGAACGCCGCCTGATACAGCCGGCACTGGCGGCGGATATCCGCCTCGTCCATCAGGTACAACGGCGTACCGTACCGGGCCGCCAGCGCCGCCGTGTCCTGCCCGGCGAAGTACAGGTGCCCGTTCTCCCCAACGGTGATGTTATTGTGCAGCATTTCTGCCATAGGCGTTTCCTCCTTTGTAAGAGGACAGCTCTGCCAGCGTCATGCCGTACTTGCTCTCCAGCACGCGGCAGAACTTCTCTTTGTCCATAAAGTCGCGGTATTGGCGGACGAACCGCTGGTACAGCGCCACGCGGTCCCGGCTGCCCCGCAGGAACATGGCCACGCCCAGCACCAGGCAGATGCCCACCGCATAGGCGCCTACGGGGAAGGTCCGCCATGTCAGATAGGCCGTCAGCGCCGAGGAGAGCAGCAGGATGACCAGCAGCGGTATCCAGCGCCCGGTCAGCAGGCGCCGGTGATCCCGCCGGGAATACACACCGCCGTCCGCCATAGCGCCGGAAAAGGGAATGTAGACCGTAAACATCTCCAGCGCCTTGACGATGCTGTACGCCACGCCGAAATAGGCGGTCAGACACAGCAGGATGATCCGCGTTGCCGCAAGCAGTCCCGTGCCCGTCATGCCCGCGCCCTCAGACCCACGGCCTGCATGCCCTGCTCCCGGTGCCGCTCCCACATGGTGCGGCGGGGGTAGGCTACCACACCGTTGTTGTCCCACGGATCGTTGCAGACATAGTGCTCCTCGTCATAGCCCACCAGCAGCAGGCAGTGCTCGTTGGACACCCACATGAACGGCTGGCCAGAGGGGATCAGCCGGTACCAGGGGCCATTCACGGTGGGACGCATGTTGATGCTGCACCACAGCAGCACCGGCATGCCGTTGTCTATGTAGCGGCGGCACAGCTCGTCGATCTCCGTGCCGGTCTCGTCCACCACATCGTACCGCTCGCCGGCCACGCGGCGCAGCGCCTTGACCATCACCGGCGCGTAGCAGCCCAGCGCCTCCGGGTCCCGGGGGTCGCCCACAAAGCACTGGCGCGGGTCGGAACCCCACAGCTCATCGCCGCGCTTTTCAAAAACGCCGCGCTCCAGCACATGATCCAGAAAATCGGGAATGGTCACCGGATAGCCCAGATAGCGCAGCAGCATCACCGCCGAAACGCTCTCGCAGCCGGTGGGCGCCTGCCCTGACTGGTCCAGATAGGGAACATCGATCTTTTTCATACGCGGCTCCTTTTTCAGATCTTATCCGCCGTCTGCGCAGCCTTGGCGGCGTATTTTTTCGCCGTCAGGCGGTTGAACACCAGTATCTCCGCGATCACCAGCGCCACGCCGATGGCCAGAGGGATCCACGGCGTCTTCATGACCGCCGCCAGAATGTAGCAGATCACGCAGTCGGCGCTGACCGTCAGGCCGTAGTACATCTGGGTCTTGACGTGATTGATGTGGTTGCACTGTGCGCCGGTGGAACTCATGATGGTGGTATCGGAAATGGGAGAGCAGTGGTCGCCCATGATGGCGCCGGCACAGATGGAGGCGATCACGATGACCAGCATGCTGTTGGAGGTGGTATCCGCGGCAAAGATGGGTACGGCCACGGGAATGAGGATACCCATGGTGCCCCAGCTGGTGCCGGTGGCAAACGCCAGAACGCCGCCCATCAGGAACATGAACATGGGGAACAGTGTGGTCAGCGCCTCGCGGCCTGCAAAGATGCCCTGCACGAAGGAGGAGACATCCAGCATACCCACAAAGGCCTTCAGGCCCCAGGCGAAGGTCAACACCAGCAGCGCGGGGATCATCAGCTTGAAGCCCTCCACATAGCTGTCCACATAGCCCTTGAAGTCTACGATCTTCCGGGGGATGAACATGATGGCCATCAGCAGCAGCGTCAGCACACAGCCGAAGCTCAGTGCCAGCGGCGCATCGGTATTGGCGAATATATTGGTGAGGGTCAGGGGAAGGTCGCCCTCCAGACAGCTGCGGCGGCCCAGGATGACCATGCCCCACACCACGGTGCCGATGAGGCAGAACGTGGGCAGCAGCAGATCCCAGACCGTGCCCTTGGTGCTGGTCTCAGCCGCCACCTCGGCCTGCACGGCGGCGTAGTCATCGCCGGTAGTGAACAGATCGCCCTTTGCGGCGTTGGCCTCGTGCTCGTACATGGGACCATAATCCTTTGCCATCAGGGCCGTGCCGAACACCATCACCAGCGTCAGCAGCGCGTAAAAGTTATAGGGGATCGCCTGCACGAACAGCGTGAAGCCGTTGACCGTGGTGGTGTACTCGTCCGGGATATAGGAGGCCACGGCGGCGGCCCAGGAGCTGATGGGCGCGATGATGCAGATGGGCGCGGCGGTGGCGTCGATCATGTAGGCCAGCTTGGCGCGGGACACCTTGAACCGGTCGGTAATGGGCATCATGATGGTGCCCACCGTCAGACAGTTGAAATAGTCGTCCAGAAAGATCAGGCAGCCCAGCACGGAGGTCATCACCAGCGCGCTTTTCTTGGACTTGATCCAGCGGGCGGCCCAGTCGCCGAAGGCGCGGGAGCCGCCGGAGCGGGCAAACAGGATCACGATGGTGCCCAGCAGCACATCGAAGAAGAATATTTTCAGGTCGATGTTGTCCATCAGCGTCAGGAACAGTGTTTCAAACACGCCCCACGGGTCGAAATTCGTTACCAGCATGGCGCCCACAAGGCATCCCGCGAACAGGGAGGAATAGACCTCCTTTGTCAGGAACGCCAGCACGATAGCCACCAGCGGCGGCAGCAGCGCCCAGGCGGTGCCGACAAAATGCGCCGCGCCGTCAGCGGCGCCGTCACCGGTGGCAAATGCAAAGGTGCCGAACAGAAAGACCGCTGCCAGCATCACAAGTGTGAGCACCAGCGTCCGTCTGAAAGGCCGTTTTCTGCCGAAAGACTTCCTCATAATGCGTACCTCTCTTTCACATACACAAGTCGTTTTGCAGGCGTGGACTGCCCACACCCGATCCATATGCAGCAGAGGAGATCATGCATGCCGGATACCCATCCGCCGCGCTTGCCTTGCATTGTAGATATATACGTTTAGTTTGTCAAATTATTGTCATTGTCCGGAAATCCGGACGCACATTCCGGATTTCCGGACTGATTTTCCGTTCTCCAGAGGGCACCGCCATCCCGGCGGATGCCGTGCTCCTTCAGCTTTTCATAGAATACGGTGTGGGACAGACCCCGAAGCTGCATAGCCTGCTGCCTGTCGCCGCCGCACTGCGCCAGCGTCTGCTGGAGGATGCGGCGTTCCGCCTGTTTGAGCTGCTGCCGCAGGGTCAGTGTCACCGGTGCCGCGTCCAGCCGGATATGCTCCGGATAAATAATGTCCGTATCGCAGAGCACCACGGCGCTCTCCAATACTTTCTCCATCTCCCGGATATTGCCGGGCCAGTCGTAATTCATCAGCTTGCTGAACGCCTCGCCGGACAGGAACCGTTCCGGTATGCCGTAGCGCTGCCTGATCTTTTCGATCAGATCTCCCGCAAGGAGATAGATGTCCTCCTTGTGCTCCCGCAGCGGCGGCAGCTCCAGGGAAAACGCAGACAGGCGGTAGTAGAGATCCTGCCGAAACCGCCCCTGCTCCGTGGCCGTGCGCAGATCGCCGTCCGCAGCTGCCAACAGCCGCACGTCCGGCGTACCCTCCAGCACGGACAGACAGCGCAGGAGCCGAGCCTGCGCTCCCGGCGGCAGTCGGTCCACGCCGTCCAGAAACAGCGTTCCACTGCGGGCCGCCGCCAGCAAACCGCTGCGGCCGAACAGCGCCTCCTCCATTGCGGCAGGGGCCATGGCGGAGCAGTCCGCCTTCACAAACGGGCCGCGCCGGGGCTGCACACGGGCGATGTCCTGTGCCAGCGCGGATCTGCCCGTGCCCGGCTCACCGGTCAGCAGGATGCTGCAGTCCATCTGACTCAGCCGGTACGCACGGCGGCGCAGCGCCCGCATGACGGCGGAATCACCCGCCGCCGAAAGCATCTCGCCGCTGACATCTGAGGCAGCGACACGCTCTGTCTCCCGATACTTCCGTTCCGCCGCCGCAATAGCGGTATTGCGCTCGATGATGGAGGTCTTCAGATCCTCCACGTTGCGGAATTTGACGATGGCACCGGAAATTTCCCCATCGCCGCCACGCATGGGCAGGATGGAAGCGGACAGTGCCGAGCCGTTGATCTCATAGGGCATATCTACAAAGCTGGCCACCTCCCCTGTCAGCACCTTTTGCAGATGCTCCTCAAACAGCGCACCCTCAAAAAAATCCCGGAAGTGGTAGCCTGCGACGTGGATCTCCTGCTCCGGACTTTTGGCGATATAGCCGCCGCCCCGCAGCAGATTGCCGATCCCCTCTCGGCGGGCGGAGTAGCCCTTTTCCTCCCAGAACTTTACCTGCCTGGTGTAGCGGTCCAGCACTACCATCTGCCCAATGCACATGAAGTAACCGATGGCATAGACATCCTCCCGCACCGTGACCGCTGCCTGTTCACCGTCGATCTGCACGGAGACAGGCACACCCTGAAAGGTCACATCCAACCGCAGTTCATCCGCGCTGCCGCTGTGCAGGTACTTGCAGACCGGCTTGACGCCTTCGCCGCCGAATACCCCCACCGCAGCGATCATGTCGCCGGATCGGATCCGGCGGTCGCGGACACCGATGGTTTCCAACTCCGCCGCCGTCAGAGCACCGTCATCCTGCCCCATAGCGGTGGTGGCAAGGATCACCATGTCGCCCCGCAGCAGCCTGCCCGCCGGGTGGGCATGGCGGCTATGGTTGAACAGTCCGAAACTCTCCTTTGCCTGCCGGTTGATATGTGTCACAATGCCCTGCCGGTCCATGGTGAACATGGCGTGAGATGAGCAATCCATCACGCTTTGCAGAATATCCATGCTCCGCCGCCCTTCTGTTACGTTTTTATATATCTTAGCGGAGATCGCCTGCCTTTACAATGCCGGCGCCGTCAAGCATCCGTTACAGATTCATGGGACAGCACGGAGGCGGTCTGCCCACGGGCCGCGGCAGGCGGCGGGGATATATTCCCGCTGCGAGGGACATAGGATAAATCAAAATCGGAAAGGGGCGGATACAACATGAAAAAGATCAAGGTGTTCCTGCTGCGGCGGTGGTACATGGTAGGCGGCGCGGCGCTGGTGCTGGCGGCGGCCATCTTCTATGTGGTGAACTATCCCGTCTCCGTCAGCGCGGCGGCCAGCACGCGGCAGCTGCCCATCTACTCGGTGGAGCGCACGCAGAAGGTGTGCGCCATCAGCTTTGACGCCGCGTGGGGTGATGTGAAAGTGCGGCAGGAACGGCCGGTTCCTTCTTTTCCCGGAAAATCAAAACCTCCGGCTAAGCCGGAGGTTTTGATTTTGTAACCAATGCAAAAAAGACACTCCATACGGGGTGTCTTTTCCCACAGCAGCGCAAGGGGGCGCACCGCCGTGCCGGATAGTGATCTGCTGACCGCAGTTATGTGATGCCCTTATTATAACGAGCCGCGTTCCGTCACGCAAAACGAGCAGAGAGTTCCATCCCCTTTCAACTCCTGCGTATCGCATTCCGACAAAAAAACGTACGGCAGAGTGACACCCCCGCTGTACGTTTTTATGTAAACCTCTATTTTTCCAGCCGTGCGCGGCACGTCTCTGGGAGCAGATAGTCGATCTCCATGCGGTTTCCCTCGTAAACACGGATCTCCCGGATGACGGCGGCCACTGTGGGACGATCCAGCTCCGTCAGATGCCCCAGCGCCAACAGCTCCTTCACCCATGGCATGGACAGCGGGCCGTCCTGCGCCGTACTGCGCAGCTTGTCCAGCTGGGCTTGCAGCGCCTGCTCCTGCGCGTCGTAGTCGGCGCGGTAGCGGAGGTAATCCTCTTTGGAGATCAGCGCATCCTGACAGTCCTCATAGGCACTTTGGCGACGGCGCTGGATGCGCTGCAGGGCAGCTTCCAGCTTTTGCGGCTGATCGGTTCCGGAGCGCGGGCGCTTTGCCGCACCCTGCTGCGCCAGCTGGCGGAGGTTTTCCACGCCGGCAATGAGTTGGTTCAGGTCGTCCAGCACCACCTGCACCAGCACATCATGGGCGATGTAGTGCTTGCTGCACACGGAGGCGCCATAGCGCTTGTACGAGCCGCAAGTGTAGAATGTCTTACCGCCCCAGGTGGTCTTGACCATGGCTCGTCCGCAGTCGCCGCACTTGAGAAAGCCCGCAAAAGGGCTGACGTTCTGCTGAAAATCCGGCGTGCGAGCGTTGGTGTTCAGCAGGGCCTGTACCCGCTGCCACTGGTCTTTCTCGATGATCGGCTGGTGCGTGCCGGATACCACCATCCACTGGGAGCGCTCCTTTCGCTTGGCTTTCCCGTGCATTTGGAGTCGGTCATCCCGTCCCTGCTCCATATTCCCGATGTACATCTCGTTTTGCAGGATACGGTGGATGGTGGCATATGTCCAGTAGGTGGTGGTTTCCAGCCGGTGGTTGTTGCGGTATTTTTCGCCAGTGAGTCGCTTGTACTCGCTGGGGCAGGGGATGCCTTCCTCGTTCAGCTGCTTGGCAATACGTATCTTTCCCATTCCATTTTCAAACAGGGTAAAGATGCGCCGCACCACCTCCGCAGCGGGCGGGTCGATGATCAATCGGTTGTGGTTCTGCGGATCCTTGCAGTAGCCGTAGCTGGCGAAGGCCCCGATGAACTCGCCCCGCTGCTGCTTGGCGTGGAGGGAGCTTTTGACCTTCTGGGAGATGTCGCGGGCATACTGGGTGTTGAACAGGTTCTTCAGCGGCATCATCATGTCGTAGGCGCCGCGCTCACTGTCGATATTGTCCGCAACGGCAATGAACCGCACGCCGTGCTCCGGCAGCCAGCGCTCCAGATAGCGGCCTGTTTCGATGTAGTCGCGGCCAAAGCGGGACAGGTCCTTCACCAGCACACAGCGGATACGCCCGTTCTCCATGTCCCGCAGCATCCGCTGAAAGGCGGGGCGCTGAAAATTCGTGCCGGTATAGCCGTCGTCGGCATAACACGCCGCCGCAGTCAGCTCCGGGTGATCTTCGATATACGTCTCCAGCAGCTTTCGCTGGTTGGCGATGGAATCGCTCTCCACGCGGTCGCCGTCCTCCCGGGACAGGCGGCAGTACAGCGCGGCGGGCAGCGGCCGTACATCCATAAGGCCCCTCCTTTCCCCGGACTGTGCACAGACCTACACCGGCTGCATATGGGCGCGGATCAGTTCCAGCAGCAGCGCTTCCACTGTCTGCTGACCAAAGAAATTGCGGGTGACGCTGACTGTCTGGACAGA
>CAKTPQ010000002.1 GCA_934591745.1 uncultured Oscillospiraceae bacterium | reverse complement strand
GCTGTCTTCCGCTCCCGTCTGGTGCTTTTCGTTTCGTTCGTTGTTTAATTTACAAGGTACACGTCCCACGCGGAACATTTGATATCTTACTACGACTACCTCTTTTTGTCAACACTTTTTTTGGTGTTTTTCAACTTTTTTTCTGATATCCTTCCAGATGACATTTTCCGTCCGCCGTGCTATAATCATACCACTATAATAATATGCCCCGAAAGGAGGCCGTACCTTGGAATTTCTGCATCTGAACGCCACCTACGGCCGGCTGGAGCAGCAGGAGCTGCACCTGCGTCCCGGCCTGAATGTGATCTGTGCCCCCAATGAGTCCGGCAAGTCCACATGGAGCAGCTTCATCCGCACCATGCTCTACGGACTGCCCAGCCGTGACCGCGGCCCGCTGGCCGACAAGAACCGCTACGCCCCGTGGAGCGGCGCCGCCATGCAGGGCCGCATGGACGTGCTGGCCGACGGACGCGCCTGTACATTGCAGCGGAGCACGCGCCGGGCTGTGGCCCCTATGGGTGAGTTCTCCTGCACCTACACCGGCACCGCCGCTCCCGTGGAGGGCATCACCGCGCTGAACGCCGGCGAGCAGCTTCTGGGGGTGCCCCGGGATGTGTTCGAGCGCAGCGCCTCCATCGGTCAGAATGCACTGGCCGTGGAGCAAAGCGCCGAGCTGGAGCGCCGCATTGCCGCCCTCATCACCACCGGCGAGGAGGACGCCTCCTTCACCGAGTCCTATGACCGCCTGAAAAAGCAGCTGAACCGCCGCCGGCACAACAAAACCGGCCAGATCCCCGCTCTGGAGCGGGACATCGACCAGCTGCACCGGACCCTGCAGGAGCTGGACGCACTGGAGCAGCAGGCCCGGCAGGCCCAGGATGAGGTGTCTGTGCTGGAACGCCGCACCGACAGTCTCCGCCGGGAAGCCGCACAGCAGCAGGCCCAGCAGCGGCAGGAACGGATCAACGCCTACCGCGCCGCCGCCCGGACGGCGGAGGACGCCCAGCACCGCGCCGATGCGCTGGCGGAAGGTGCCGGCACCCTGCCGGATGACACCGCGCTGACGCTTCTGGAGGGGCAGGCCGCCGCGCTGGAGGGAGACATGACCGCTCTTGCCGAGCAGCGGGCCGCCGCCGGGGAAGCCCGCCGCGCCGCCGAGGAGGCCCGTGCGGCGTGGGAGGCACACCCCTTCTATCCCGATGACGCATCGGCGCTGGAACGCCGGGCCGCCGCCATCAGCCCCGGCAAGGCGCCATCCTTTCTTCTGACCATCGCCGATGCGCTGCTGCTGGTGATCTGCGCAGTGCTGACGGTGTTGTTCCGCGATGCCTCGCCCCAACGCTGGATATTCCTCGGCATGGCCGTATTGGCCGCCGGGCTTACCGCCTTTTCCGTTTATCTGCGCCGCCGCGCCATCCGGGAAAGTCACGCGCTGGCACAGCGGCAGCGCGAGGAACTGGCGGAGCAGGCCGCGGCATACCTGCCCCTGCGGGACAGCGCCGCCCAGGCGGCGGAAGCCGCACAGCAGGCCGCCGCACGGCTCTCCGGCAGCGAGGAGAGCTGCCGCGCCCGGCTGACGGCTCTGCTGGCGCGGGTGCGCCGCTTCGCACCCGCTGCCGCCGGCCTGTCCGGCGCGCAGGCCGCCCTGGCAGAGGCACGCAGCCGTCGGAGCGCACTGACCGCCGCCGAGCAGCAGACCCGGGAGGCCGCACTGTACCGCGACGCCCTGCGCGCCCAGCTGACGGAGGATGAGCTGGCGCAGCCGGACGCCCCTGCCGCCCCCGCCATCCTGTCCGGGAATGCCGCCGCAGAGTTGGCGCAGACCCAGGAGGCCCTTGCCGCCGCCCGCAGCCGCTACGACACGCTGCTGGGCCGCATCCGGGCGCTGGACAGCGGCAGCGATCTGGCCGACCAACTGACTCAGAAGCAGGAGGAGCTGGCCCGGCTCCAGCAGGAATACGACGCCATTGCGCTGGCCATGAGGGCGCTGGAGCAGGCCAACACCATTCTGGAGACGCGGTTCTCCCCGGCGCTGGGTGCCCGGGCAGCGAAGATCTTCTCCGCCCTCACCGGCGGGAAATACGACAAGGTGCTGCTGAGCCGCGATCTGACCCTGTCCGCCGAGGCCGCCGGCGACCCCATGAGCCGCAGCATCCAGCTGCTGAGCCAGGGCGCCGCCGACCAGCTGTATCTGGCGGTGCGGCTGGCCATCTGCGACATGGTGCTGCCCGCCGAAAAGCGCGTTCCCCTCATCCTTGACGACGCGCTGGTGACGTTTGACGACACCCGCCTCCAGGCGGCGCTGGACTATCTGCTGACCGAGAGCGCACAGCGGCAGATCCTGCTGTTCACCTGCCAGAACCGGGAGCGGGACTATCTGGCGGGACGGGAAAATGTGAACGTCCTCGCTTTGTGACCTTGCAAAGCGGGCATAACAGTGATATACCTTATGTATATGGAAAGGAGCGGCCTATGTCTGATTTCAACTGTCTGCGCTGCTGCACAGCCATGGATTTCGTGGGACAGCATAAGCTCCAGCTTGGCAAGACCAGCTGGCTGCTGGGCGACCTGCCCAATCTGGTAGCCGGTGCGCTGGACGTATCCATCATGGTCTGTCCCGCCTGCGGAAAGCTGGAATTTTTCTCCGGCGGCGCACCGCAGCAAAGCGGCAACGACAGCGAGCTGCACCAGCGCACCTGCCCGGTCTGCGGCTTCCGCCACGACTTTGACTATCCCAAATGCCCCCTCTGCGGCCATGTCTACACCGCGGAGGACCAACTGTAACGAATAAAAGGAGAAGCAACTATGAGCGATTGCACCCACGATTGCAGCACCTGCGGCGAGAGCTGCGCGGATCGTAAGAACGAAAGCCCCTTCCAGATCAAGCCCCTGCGGCCCGGTTGCCGGGTGGGCAAGGTCTACGGCGTGGTGTCCGGTAAGGGCGGCGTCGGCAAATCCATGGTCACCAGCCAGCTGGCGGTGGCCGTCCGCCGGGAGGGCTACAATGTAGCCGTGCTGGACGCGGACATCACCGGCCCCTCCATCCCCAAGGCCTTCGGCATCCATGGCCGTGCCATGGCGCAGGGCGACGCCATCGTGCCTGTCACCACCGCCACCGGCATCCAGCTGATGTCTGTGAACCTGCTGCTGGAGCACGAGACGGACCCCGTCATCTGGCGCGGCCCTGTCATCGGCGGTGTGGTACAGCAGTTCTGGGGCGACGTGCTGTGGAACGACGTGGACTATATGTTCGTGGATATGCCTCCCGGCACCGGCGACGTGGCCCTCAATGTGTTCCAGACCCTGCCGGTGGACGGCGTCATCATCGTGGCCTCTCCCCAGGAGCTGGTATCCATGGTGGTGCAGAAGGCCGTGAAGATGGCCCAGATGATGCACATCCCCATTGTGGGTCTGGTGGAGAATATGAGCTACGTCCAGTGTCCCGACTGCGGCAAAAAGCTCTATATCTTCGGCGAGGGCAAGACGGAGGAGGCCGCCAAGGAGTACGGCCTGCCCCTGCTGGCCAAGATGCCCATTGACCCCCAGCTGGCCAAGCTGACGGACGACGGCGCCATCGAGCAGTTCCAGGGTCACTGGCTGGACGGCGTGGTGGACGCCATCCTGCAAAAATAACGTGTTTTCGTGTGCATGATGCTGTGCATGATGAAAGAAATTCCCCTCATCATGAAGAATGAGGGGAATTTCTTTGCACTTTTTCAGACCTTCAGATCCTGACCGGCGGCGCGGGTATGCTCCCGCATGGCCTGGCGGGCCGAATCCGCATCCTGCCGCCGGATGGCAGACAGGATCTCCCGGTGCCGCTCCAGAATACGGCGGGCCAGCGCCCGCCGGTCCTCAGCGGAGATGGTCAGCATCTTCTTCAGCAGCGTCTGCTGCTCCACGCTGCCCAGCACATCCGTAACGATGACGGCCACCTGATTGCCGGTGGCCCTGGACAGCAAACTGTGGAAGGCCACGTCCAGCTCCACGAACCGGCGGTAGTCGCCCAGTGACTCCTCCGCCTGGGCAAGACACTGCTCCAGCGCGGCGATATCCTCATCGGTGCGGCGCTGTGCCGCCCAGCCGGCGATGGTGCTGTCGTTGACCTCCCGGTACTCGCCCAGCTCCTCCAGCGAGATCTGGTTGAGCTGGATCATCTCCGTCAGGGGCTGCTCCACGCCGTCCAGCGTCAGCTCCTGCACCACCGCGCCGCTGGCGCCGTGGGTGGAGGACACATAGCCTCCCTGCTCCAGCATGCGCAGCGCCTCGCGGATGGTGGGGCGGCTGCGGCCCAGCTGCTGCATCATGGCCCGCTCGGAGGGCAGACGGTCACCGGGCTTCAGATGCCCGGAGGTGATCTGCTGGCGCAGCTGCTCGTAAATGGCCTCGCTGGCGCGCTTGCCCTCGATGGGCTGCCAGTCGATATGTACAGACATGCACCGTCCCTCCCTTCTGCAAAAACAGGGTGTATTATACCGGAAAACCCGGAAAACTGCAAGCGTTACTTCTTTCACATCCCGCGTTCACAGCAAACGCCCGGGGGACAGGCCCTCGGGCGTTTGCTGTTGTGGGGAGGGAAAAAGTCAGTTCTTCAGCGCCTTCATTTCCTCGATCATCAGCGGCACGACCTTGAACAGGTCGCCGCAGATGCCGTAGTCCGCCACCTCGAAGATGGGGGCCACGTCGCTCTTGTTGACGGCGATGATGCACTCGGAATCCTGCATGCCGGCCTTATGCTGGATGGCACCGGAGATACCCAGCGCCACATAGATGCGGGGATGGACGGTCTTGCCGGTCTGGCCCACCTGATGGTCGGCAGTCATCCAGCCGGAGTCCACCACGGCGCGGGACGCGCCCACCACACCGCCCATGAGGGCGGCCAGCTCCTCGGCCAGAGCGATACCCTTGTCCACGTCCTTGGCGATGCCGCGGCCCACGGACACGACCACCTCCGCGCCGGTGAGGTCCACCATGGCGCGGGCGGCCTTGACGATCTCCAGCACCTTGGTCTTGATGTCGGCCTCGGTCAGGGTGAAGTCGGGATGGATGACCTCCACCTTCTCCACGCCGGCGGCATCAAACTCACGCTTCTTCATGACGCCGGGGCGAACGGTGGCCATAGCGGGACGGAAGCGGGGGCACACGATGGTGGCCATCAGGTGACCGCCGAAGGCCGGACGGGTCATCTTCAGGTTGGTGTTGACATCGAACAGCTTCGTCTCGAAGTTCATGGAGTCCACGTCCAGAGAGGAGCCGGTGCGCAGGAAGTTGATGTAGCCGTTGAGGTCCACATCCAGATGGGTGCAGTCGGCGCACAGGCCGGTGTGGAGGCGGGCGGCGCAGCGGGGGGCCAGATCGCGGCCGATGTGGCTGGCGCCGAACAGCAGGATCTCGGGTTTGAATTCATGCACCGCGTCGGTGATGACCTTGGTGTAGGCGTCGGTGGTGTAGTCCTTCAGCAGGGGGCTGTTGCAGACGTAGACCTTGTCCGCGCCGTAGCCGCCCAGCTCCGCGGCGATGCCGTCCACGTTGTCGCCCAGCAGGATGCCGGACAGCTGGACGCCCAACTCGTCGGCCAGCTTGCGGCCCTCGGAGATCAGCTCGAAGGTGGTGGGCATCATCACGCCCTGACGCTGCTCACAAAAGACCCACACGCCGGAGAACGCCTTGGGGTCGGTATTCATAAAAGTAGACATATCGTTTCTCCCTTCTCAGATGATGTGCTTGGTGGACAGGATGCCGAACAGCTGCTCCACGGCCTCCTTGCCGCTGCCGTCCAGCATCATGCCGACGCCCTTCTGGGGAGGCGTGAAGCTCTTGTAGATATTGGTGGGAGAGCCTTTCAGGCCGATGGTGTCCACCTCGATGAGGGGATCGTCCTTCAGCGCGTTATAGTCCAGCACGGTGACAGGCTCGTTGTCGCAGTCCAGAATGCCGCGGATGGTCATATAGCGGGGGGTGTTCAGCTCCTTGATGCAGGTCAGCAGGCAGGGGGTCTGCACCTGCACGGTCATATAGCCGTCCTCCAGCATGCGCCGGACGGTGAGGGTATTGCCCTCCTTCTTGATGTCGGCCACATAGGACACCTGGGGGATCTCCAGCTTCTCGGCGATCTGGGGGCCCACCTGGGCGGTGTCGCCGTCGATGGCCTGACGGCCGCAGAAGATGATGTCATCGGCATCCACGCCCAGATTCTTGATGGCCGCGGCCAGGATCTGGGAGGTGGCGAAGGTGTCGGAACCGCCGAATTCGCGGGCGGACACCAGCACGGCCTTGTCCACGCCCATAGCCTTCAGCTCCAGCAGCATGCCGGCGGCGGGAGGGGGGCCCATGGACACGGCGATGACAGGGCAGCCCAGCTGATCCTTCAGGGTCAGGGCGGCCTCGATGGCGTTCATATCGTCGGGGTTGATAATGGTCTGCATGGACGCACGGTCCAGCGTGCCGTCGGCGTTGACGGCCACCTTGCCGGAGGTGTCGGGGACCTGCTTGACACAAACGATGATCTTCATATGTTCGTTGCTCCTTTCCTCATCACTTCAGCAGATTGCCGGAAATGACCATCTGCTGGACCTGAGAGGTGCCCTCATAGATGGTGAACACGCGGCAGTCGCGGTACTTGCGCTCCACGGGATACTCCTTGATGTACCCGTAGCCGCCGTGGATCTGCACGGCCTTGGCCGCGATCTCATTGCAGGTCTCGGAGGCGAAATACTTGGCCATGGAGCAGTACATGGAAGCGTTGGGGTCGTTCTTATCCTTCATCTGGGCGGCCATGTAGACCAGTTCCTTGGCGGCGGTGAGCTTGGTGGCCATATCCGCCAGCATGAAGGCGATGGCCTGATTCTTGCAGATGGGCTTGCCGAACTGCACGCGCTCCTTGGAGTACTTGATGGCCTCGTCCAGGCAGCCCTGGGCCACGCCGATGGACTGGGCGGACACGCCCAGACGGCCGCCGTCCAGCGTCTTCATGGCGTTGATGAAGCCCATGTTCTCCTTGCCCAGCATGTCGCTCTTGTGGACACGGACATCCTCCAGCACCACGTCGGAGGTGGCGTAGCCCACCAGGCCCATCTTGGCCTCGTGCTTGCCGCAGGAGACGCCGGGGGCCTTCATGTCCACGATGAAGGCGGAGATGCCCTTGTTGCCGCGCTTCATGTCGGTCTTGGCGTAGACGATGCAGTAGTCGGCCAGAGGCGCGCCGGAGATAAAGCACTTACGTCCGTTGAGGATGTAGTAGTCGCCATCCTTCACGGCGGTGGTGACCATGCCGCTGGCATCGGAGCCGGCGCCCGGCTCGGTGAGGCCGAACACGATCTTCACCTTGTTCTCCACGGAGGGGCGGAGATACTTCTCCAGCTGCTCGGGAGTGCCCGCCTGCATCAGGGGGCCGCCGCCCAGAGAGTTGGGGGTGTTGGCGTACAGGCTGGCCACGGCGGAGACACGGGCGATCTCCTCGATCATAATGATGTAGGCCAGGGTATCGGCGCCGGCGCCGCCGTACTCCCGGGGGATCTTCAGGCCCAGGAAGCCGCACTTGGCCATCTTGTCCACGATCTCCTCGGGGAACTCGCCGGTCTCCTCCACCTTATCGAGGATCTCGGTGGTCAGCTCGGTCTCGGCAAACTGGCGCACCAGCTTGCGGATCATTTCATGCTTTGCGTCGAAAATCATAGTTTTCCTCCTGTTCAGTTTGGGTCGCGCTGTTTGGTTCAGCAGGGGATCTCGTGACTGGACTTGCCCGCAGTCAGGATCTCATAGATGCTGTTGATGCCGCACTCGGCCATCTGCTCGGCAGCCTCAGCGGTGAAGAACGCCATGTGGGGCGTGTGGTACACGTTGACGAAGGAGCGCAGGTACTTCAGCTTGAGGTAGGGCATGCCGGGGGTGTGGATAATGTCCTCGTCGTGGGGCACATGGATGATGCCGGTCTCGCCGGGGAAGGCATCCATGAACAGTGCGCCGAACTTGCCGGACTCCACGGCCTCGGTAACGGCGTCGATATCCACCAGCTCACCCCGTGCGTTGTCGATGAACACCACGCCGTCCTTCATCTTGGCGATGGCCTCGCGGTTGATCATGCCGGTGGTCTCCGGCAGCAGTGGGGTGTGGATGGTGATGATGTCGGACTCGCGGTACAGCGTGTCCAGATCCACATACTCGGCGTACTGGCGGACGGCGTCGTTCTGGTACACGTCGTTGGCCAGAATGCGGCAGCCGAAGCCGCTGAGGCACTTGATGACGGTGAAGCCGATCTTGCCGGTGCCCATGACGCCCACGGTCATGGTGCGCAGCTCGCGGCCCATCTTGCCCTTCAGGGTAAAGTCGTTGTCGTTGGTGTTGTACAGCGCCTTTTTGAACTTGCGGATGCACATCAGGATAGCCATGACGGTGTACTCCGCCACGCCGTTGGGGGCGTAGGCGCCGTTGCACAGGCGGAAGCCCAGGGAGCGGGCGTAGTCACAGTTCATGTGGTTGTAGCCCACGCAGCGGCTGGCCAGCACCTGCACGCCGTAGCCCTTCAGCTCATCCAGCACCTCATTGCAGTAGTCGCTCTGGCCCAGGGTGGTGACGCCGTCGCAGCCGACGGCCATGTTGGCGGTGGTCTTATCCAGGTTGGCGGGGGTGGAGATCAGCTCGATGCCATATTGCTTGCACAGATTCTCGATAACGGGCTTTTCGTCGGGACGTACTTCGTATGCGGCGATCTTCATGGTCATATTCTCCTCTCTATTCTTCGGGAGGGGCGGCCCGCCTCCTCAAACCGGCCGCCCCCTTTCTTTCAGCTTCTCCTCAAATCGTGCGGAACAGCTCAGTCCTTCAGCTTGGGGTCCATGGGCACCGCCTCGCCGGCGGCGATCATGGCGGCTACCTGCTCATCGGAGTAGCCCAAGTCCTTCAGGATCTTCTCGGTCTGCTCACCCAGATACGGGCCGCGGTTGTAGGGGGGCAGCTCCGTCTCCTCAAAGATGACGGGAGGCCGCACCATGGTGCGCTTGTTGCCGTTGGAATACTCCATCTCATAGAAGCAGCCGGAGGCCCATGCCTGCTTATCCACCAGCAGCTGGTCCCAGGTCTGGGCCACGGCGTAGGGCAGGTCGTTGGCGTCCATCAGTTTGCACCACTCGTCCAGTGTGCGGGTGGCCATCTCGGCCACCAGGAAGTCATAGAACTCCTCGATGTTGGCCTGCAGCGCCGCCTGGGGATAGTAGCGGGGATCGTCGGCCATTTCGGGGTGGCCGATGGCCTTCATGAAAATGGGATAGTGCCGGTCGTACTGGGGCATGGCGATCTGGAGCCACTTGTTGTCCTTGGTCTTGTGGCACACCACCAGCGGGTTGGGCAGCGTCCGGCGGGACAGGGGATACTTGGTGCACTCGGCGCCGTACTGGCTGGCCTGCAGCAGCAGGGACACGTCCCAGATGGCGCTGTGGAACAGGGACACCACCACACGGTCGCCCTGGCCGGTTTCCCGGGCGCGGTACAGCGCCGCCAGAATGCCGCTGGCCAGATACATGCCCACCTGATGGTCGCCGAAGCCGGCGATGGTCAGCATGGGCAGGGCGTCCCGGTCAAACAGGGTGCCCAGGATGCCGCCGCGGGCGAAGAACGCCGTAAAGTCGAAGCCGGGCAGATCCTTGTCGGGGCCTTTCTCGCCGTAGCCGGACACGAAGCCGTACACCAGCTTGGGGTAGCGGGCGTGCAGCGTGTCATAGTCCAGCGCCGCCTTCTTCAGGGGGTTCTGGCGCCAGTTGGTGATAAAGATGTCGGCCTCTGAGATCAGCTTCTCCAGCGCCTCGCGGCCGGCGGGGGTCTTGGTGTTCAGGCACACGCAGGTCTTGCCCGCGTTCTCCAGATCGTAGGAGGTGTTCTCCTTCTGGTCCAGCGGACGGCCCTCGTTGACGGCGGTGTAGCGCAGGGGATCGCCGGCGGGAGCCTCGACCTTGATGACCTCGGCGCCCAGATCGGCCAGGAAACGGGCACAGCAGGGAGCGGCGATGAACGTGGCCAGCTCCACGACCTTCACTCCCTCAAGGGGGCGTTTTACTTCACTCATGTTGTTCCTCCTGTATGTCTATTTGTTACATCATCAGCAGATCGCGGAAGGTCTCCAGGTTGGTGCGCACCTGCTCGAAATGCACCATCTGCCGGTCCACTTCCACCAGCGTCAGGGGCAGGTCGGCGGCCTCGCAGGCCTTCTTGATCATCACATAGTCGAACTCCTCCGGGTCGCAGAACTTGGTCAGCACCACCAGAACGCCCTTGGCGTTTCTCGCCTTGGCGGTGTCCACGATCCACTTCACCCGGTTCTTGTCCTGATCGTACAGCACAGAGCAGTTGCCCATATTGGCGAACTTCTCCGCCAGCGCGTTGAGGGCGTCGGCCCGCTCCGGTGCATCGGTGCGGTACTGGCGGGACTGGGCGGCCACGTCGTCGGCCACGATGTGCAGGCCCATCTCGTCGATGACGGCGTTCAGCGCCGGGGCATCCGTCAGGATGCCGGAGATGACGATGGGCAGCTTCTCCGCAGCGGGAGCGGCGGCCTCCAGCTGGGCGATGAGGGCCTCCACCAGCTCGGTGTGCTCCTCCTTGGTCATGAAGAAGGCGCTCTTGAAGATGTCGCTGCGCTGGGCGGCGGTGATCTCCGGATGCTTGGCCAGCACCTCGTCCAGCTTCCGCATGGCGGCGTTGTGGCGGTTATAGACCTTGATGGAGGCCAGCAGCTTCTCCTCGGAGAACGTGCCGCCCAGCTTCTCCAGGTCGCGGATGACCCGCTCGTAGCCGGCCTTGGTGTAGGCCACGCCGTAGGCGGGCTTGCGGTTCTGGGGATAGGTCATGGGGATGAACGGGATGGACGGCACAGCGTACTTCCAGTTTTCGCCCACGGTCTTGAGGGTGTCGCACAGGGAGGGGATGACGATGGCGGACGCGCCCTCGTAGGCCCCGGCAATGCCCAGCTCCAGCAGGGACTGGACGATGGAGCACAGGAACGCGGGGCAATACTCCTTGGCCCGGTTCAGCTCCACATCGGCACCCCACGCCCCCATGGGGACGAAGCCCATGGAATGGATGATCTCCTCCGGGGTATAGACGGGAGCGCACAGCACGATCTTTCTGCCCTGGGCCAGATAGCCGTCCATCTGCGCCTTGGGGGACGCTGCGACCTCATGCAGCTTATTGAGGATATCGTTCATGCCTTACACTCCTTTCGCAGCCTTGTTGGCTTCCATGATCTCCGTCAGACCCTGCACACGGGTATCGTACTGGGCCTCGGAGAAGTTCCGCGGGTCGGCCTGGTCGCCGTCGAAGCTGACCACGGGGATATTGCACTCTTTGCCGATCTGGCGGCTCATCTCGTACATGAAGCCGCTCCACAGCTTGCAGGAACGGTTGGTATGCACCAGCAGGCCCTCCACATGGTTGTCCTTGCAGAGCTTGATGCGCTTGTCGCGGCTCATCTCCAGATTGATGGCGTTGGGCACCTTGCAGTAGGCGCGGATCATCTCGTCAAAGGTGTTGTAGTCGAAGCCGAAGGCGTCGGCGTAGATGGTGGTGACCATGTTGATGCCCCGGGACTTCAGGCCGGTGCTGGTGGCGCGGAGGTAGGGCCAGCAGGCGATGCCCTCGAACATGATGCGGTACTTCTCCTCCGTGCGGAAGGTGGAGGTACCGTTCTTGTGGTTGTCCTCGTACTCCTTCAGCAGCGTCTCCATGGCGTCGGCGGCGGTGGACTTGCCCCGGGCCGTGACCATGACGGCCATGTGGTTCAGCAGGTCGAAGCCGTTGAAGGGGGAGGGCACATACTTGGCGCAGCCGGTGGCCGCCAGCCATGCGCGGCTGGAGCGGCAGGAGAAGCCGGTGACTTCCTGGAACTTCTCGTCAGACCACTTCTTGCCGGTGATCTCCTCCAGCTGATGTACGGCGTCCCAGAACTGGCCGGTGACGTAGGCCACCTCAGCATCGGACACCTCGTAATCGGGGTTAAAGGGAATGTCCAGGAGGATCATGGGGATGTTCAGCTCGCGGGCCAGATTCTCGTACCACTTGATCATGCAGGAGCAGATATTGCTGCAGCACAGCAGCACGTCGGGCATGGCCACGTCCTGCTCGGGACAGGACTTCAGCTTGGCGTAGGCCAGAGACACGCGGGCATAGGCGCAGATGTCGTTGGAGTAGCCCTCGGACTCCGCCACTTCGCACATTCTCGTACCGGCGCCCCGGGCGGCAATGCCGGCGGCCTGGTTCTCCGGGTACACGGTGGCGATGCCCATAGTCTCCGGGATCTCCACGGGGAAATTGCTGGATACCCATGCCACCTTCTCGCCCCGCTTCTTGGCCTCGATGGCGTCCACATAGGCGTCCGCCGCGATCTTGCCCAGCTTATACTTGGCGGAGTTCACATCCACCGGCTTCGGGGCCTTCTTCACTTCTTCTGCCATTTCATTTCCTCCTTGTTCCACAATATCTAAACACTTTACTTGTTTGCCTCTTTATGTGCCCAGAGGGCCGCGCCGATGGCGCCAAAATACTGGGCCAGCGGGTCAAAGCTCACCGGCACGCCCAGCTCCTCACTGATGGCCTGCCGCACGGCGCTGTTTTTCGCCACGCCGCCGGACATGCACACACGCTCCGTCACGCCGGCGCGCCGGGCCAGCGCCGCCACGCGGCTGGCCACGCTGCGGCAGATGCCCGCCACCAGATCGGGCCGTTTGACGCCAGCGGCCATCTGGCTGATGACCTCGCTCTCGGCAAACACCGTGCAGGTGCTGGAGATGGCGGCGGGGGCCGTGGCCTGCGCGGCGCAGTCCCCCAGTTCGTCCACGTCCATCCGAAGGATGGACGCCATCACGTCCAGAAACCGGCCGGTACCGGCAGCGCACTTGTCGTTCATCACAAAGTTGGACATTTTGCCGGAGGGGGTCAGGGCGATGACCTTGGCGTCCTGTCCGCCGATGTCGATGACCGTCCGCAAGTTGGGAAACACGAACCGGCCGCCCAGCGCATGGGCCGTCAGCTCGCTGATCTCACTGTCCGCGCCCTCATAGTTCTTCCGGCCATAGCCGGTGACCACGGTGCGGGCCATGTCCGCCTGGGTCAGGCCGCAACTGCGCCACAGCTCCGCCAGCGCCTCCGCCGGGCCGTCGGTGCCCAGGCCGCCCCGCTGCAGGCTCTTGCCCGCCAGCTCCGTTCCGTCTTTGAGCACGGCGCACTTGGATGTGGTGCTGCCGATGTCGATGCCAAGGGTATACATAGTGCCTCCTGCCCTTCATAGGGTCCTTTTTGGCGTGAAAATGCGTCAACTGGTCTTACCAGTTTATTTGTATTATACAAGTTTGTGAAAAATGCGTCAATTGTGGGAGTCGCTAAATAAATAACAATTATCTGTGCATTGTCACGAGCCGCACTTTAAATGGACAAAGTACCCCGGATTTCTCCGGCATAAAAGTTCCGCTTTTCCGGCAATGCGCAGGCGGCGTCCGCTTTTTCGGACGCCGCCTGCGTGCTTACGGAAGGTCCTCGATCTCCGGCTTGCCCAGGTGCATGTCCCGCCAGCCGCGGGGCAGTCCCGGCCCGATCAGCGGGAACAGGTGCTCCGTGTCGCTGGTGGGCTGGATGTTGTACGTGCCGTACATATTCACCAGATCGAAGCAGCTCTCCGGCACGCCCCGGAACTGATGGACGTCCGGTGTGGCGTCATAGGGAAATCCGCTGCTCTTTTTGGGCATGAAAAATCACCTCCGACCTTAGTATGGCCGGAGGTGATGGGTTTCTTTCTATATTATATAATGTGGCGTTCAGCGGTAGACCTCTGCATCGAAGTCCCGGACGATCTCATCCCGCTGCTCGTCCCGGACGTAGACGAGATTCGTCTCGTCGAAAGCCAGACGCATGGCGAAGTCCTTGGCTTCGCAGATGTCGTTGGTCTCGAAAAAGTCGCGGTAGGCCGACTCCGGCTCGTGGCTCTTGCGCCAGACAACGTGAAATCGCATGGGTGCTCCTCCTGCAGAAATAGGGGTGTATTTTTTAGTATACCCCCGTGTCTGTCAAATTGCAACGGTGGGTTTTGCCAAAAAAGGGCGGATAAGTTCGGCTATTTTTCCCTGCGAAAAAGTGGGATTTTTCCTTTCCCACAGCCACAGGATGTTGTATAATGAGTCGAGTTTTTGAGTAAACGGGGGATACGGAGATGAAGATCGGTTTTGACAATGACAAGTACCTGCAGCTGCAGGCGGAGCACATCACCGCCCGCCGCGCCCAGTTCGGCGGCAAGCTGTATCTGGAGTTCGGCGGCAAGCTGTTCGACGACTACCATGCATCCCGGGTGCTGCCGGGCTTCCAGCCGGACAGCAAGATCCGGATGCTGCGGACGCTGAAGGACGATGTGGAGATCGTGGTGGCCATCTGCGCCGGCGACATCGAGAAGAACAAGATGCGGGGCGACCTGGGCATCAGTTACGACGCCGATGTGCTGCGGCTCATCGACGTGTTCCGGGATCTGGGGTTCTATGTAGGCTCCGTAGTCATCACCCAGTACGCCGGGCAGCCGGCGGCGGACGCCTTTATCAAGCGGCTGGACACGCTGGGCGTTAAGAGCTATAAGCACTATCCCATCGCCGGGTATCCCTCCGACGTGGCCCATATCGTCTCCGACGAGGGACTGGGCCGCAACGACTATATCGAGACGACCCGGCCCCTCATCGTGGTGACGGCTCCCGGCCCCGGCAGCGGCAAGATGGCCACCTGCCTGAGCCAGCTCTACCACGACAACCGCCGGGGCATTCCTGCGGGCTACGCCAAGTATGAGACGTTCCCCATCTGGAACCTGCCGCTGAAGCATCCGGTGAACCTGGCCTACGAGGCCGCCACCGCCGACCTCAACGACGTGAACATGATCGACCCCTTCCATCTGGAGGCCTACGGCGTCACCACCGTCAACTACAACCGGGACGTGGAGATCTTCCCGGTGCTGGCCGCCATGTTCAAGAAGATCCAGGGCGAGTGTCCCTATAAATCCCCCACGGACATGGGCGTGAATATGGCAGGCTTCGCCATCGTGGACGACGATGTCTGTCAGGAGGCCAGCCGCATGGAGATCCTGCGCCGCTACTACGCCGGCTGCGTGGAGCGGGTCAAAGGGCAGGCCGACGAGTGCGTGGTGCGGAAGCTGGAGCTGGTGATGCAGCAGGCCGGCGTGACGCCGGAGCTGTGCCCCGCCGTGGGCGCATCGCTGGAGAAGGCGGAGGCCACCGGCAAGCCCGCCGGCGCCATGGTGCTGCCGGACGGCTGTGTGGTCACGGGCAAGACCTCCCCCCTGCTGGGCGCGTCGGCGGCGCTGCTGCTCAACGCCCTGAAGCACATGGCAGGCATCGACCACAAGCTGGATCTCATCCCCTCCTCCGTTATCGAGCCCATCAGCGCCATGAAAACCGATTATCTGGGCCACCGCAACCCCCGGCTCCACTCCGACGAGGTGCTGATCGCGCTGGCCATCTCGGGTCTGACCAACCCGCTGGCCGCCATGGTGCAGGAGCAGCTGAAGAAGCTGCGGGGCTGCGACGCCCACTTCTCCGTCATCATCTCGGAGGAGGACGCCAAGCTCTATAAGCGGCTGGGCATCAACGTCAGCTGCGAGCCGAAATACGAGGTCAAGTCCCTGTACCACAAGAAGTAAACACAGAAAGCATCCCCCCCCTTTGCCCGCGCTGTGCGCGGGCAAAGCTGTCTGAAAGGAGCCTTTATGCAGACCATTCCCCAGATATTGGCCAAGGAGCTGGGCAAGCCCCAGTCATACATTGAAAACGTCATTGCCCTGCTGGACGAGGGCAACACCATCCCCTTTATCGCCCGCTACCGCAAGGAGCAGCACGGCTCCATGGACGACACCGCCCTGCGGAAGCTGGAGGACCGGCTGCGCTATCTGCGGAATCTGGAGGCGCGGCGGCAGGAGGTGAAATCCGCCATCGACGGACAGGGCAAGCTGACGGAGGAGCTGTCCGCCGCCATCGACAGCGCCGCCACGCTGGCGGAGGTGGAGGATCTGTACCGCCCCTACAAGCAGAAGCGGCGCACACGCGCCACCATCGCCCGGGAAAAGGGCCTGGAGCAGCTGGCGCTGCTGCTGTTGGCGCAGGAGAAGGACTGCCCCGCGCCGGAGGATGCCGCCGGGGCGTACCTCGACCCGGAAAAAGGCGTGGAGACGGCGGCGGACGCCCTGCAGGGTGCCAACGACATCATCGCGGAGCTGCTGTCCGACGACGCGGACATCCGGAAGGCCCTGCGGGGCCTGCTGATGCGGCAGGGCCGTCTGCGCAGTGTGGCTGCTAAAGAGGAGGACAGCGTGTACCGGCTGTACTACGACTTTGACCAGCCGCTGCCCAAGCTGGCGGGTCACCAGATCCTGGCCGTCAACCGCGGCGAGAAGGAGGGCTTCCTCACCGTTTCGGTACTGCTGGATGAGGGCGCGGCGCTGGACGTGCTGCGCCGGGCGGCGGTAAAGCCCGGCTCGGCGGCCTCCGGCTTTGTGGCAGCCGCCTGTGAGGACGCCTATGACCGGCTGATCTTCCCCTCGCTGGAGCGGGAGGCCCGCTCCGCCCTGACGGACACCGCCAACGAGGGGGCCATCGGCCAGTTCGCCCTGAACCTGAAGCCCCTTCTGATGCAGCCGCCGGTAAAGGGCCATGTCACCATGGGGCTGGACCCTGGCTATGCCCACGGCTGCAAGGTGGCGGTCATCGACGGCACCGGCAAGGTGCTGGACACCACCGTGGTCTATCCCACCTACGGCGAGCGGCAGAAGAAGGAGGCCATTGCCCGGCTCACCGCCATGGCCCGCCGCTGCCATGTGGAGCACATCGCCATCGGCAACGGCACCGCCAGCCGGGAGACGGAGCAGATGACGGTGGAGATGCTCCGCGGGCTGCCCGGCGTCAGCTACATGATCGTCAACGAGGCCGGGGCCTCCGTGTACTCCGCCAGCAAGCTGGCGGCGGAGGAATTCCCCGACTACGACGTGAACCTGCGCAGCGCCGTGTCCATCGCCCGGCGGATGCAGGACCCGCTGGCGGAGCTGGTAAAGATCGACCCCAAGGCCATCGGCGTGGGCCAGTACCAGCACGACATGCCCCAGAAGCGGCTGGACGAAACGCTGTCCGGCGTAGTGGAGGACTGCGTCAACGCCGTAGGCGTGGATGTGAACACTGCGTCCGCCAGCCTTCTGAGCCGGGTATCCGGCCTCACCGCCGTCACGGCGAAGAACATCGTGAAGTACCGGGAGGAAAACGGTATCTTCCCCGACCGGAAGCGGCTTTTGAAGGTGCCGAAGCTGGGGCCAAAGGCCTTTGAGCAGTGCGCCGGCTTCCTGCGGGTACCGGAGAGCCGGAGCGTGCTGGACAACACCGGCGTCCACCCGGAGAGCTACGCCGCGGCGGAGCAGCTGCTGGCGCTGTGCGGCTACACGCTGGCAGATGTGAAAAACGGTGAAATTGCCCTGCTGCCCCAGAAGGTGAAGCTGCTGGGCGAGGAGAAGGCAGCCGGTCAGCTGGGCATCGGCCTGCCCACCCTGCGGGACGTGGTGAAGGAGCTGATGAAGCCCGGCCGGGATGTGCGGGACGACCTGCCCGCCCCCATCCTGCGCACCGATGTGCTGGACATGAAGGACCTGAAACCCGGCATGGTGCTCACCGGTACCGTCCGCAACGTCATCGACTTCGGCGTGTTCGTGGACATCGGCGTCCACCAGGACGGTCTGGTACACATCTCCCAGGTGTGCAGCAAGTTCATCAAGCACCCCTCGGAGATCGTGGCCGTAGGCGACATCGTGAAGGTGGTGGTGCTGGACGTGGACGAAAAGAAAAAGCGCATCAGCCTGTCCATGAAGCAGGTGCCCAGGGAGGCGTAAACAAAAAACCGTCTCTCCATCCGGTGTACCGGATGGAGAGACGGTTTTTATGCACCCTTGTACTTCTTCCGCGTGGCCAGTCCGCCCCGGATGTGGCGCTGGGCCTTGTTCTCCTCCAGCACCGCCTTTACCTGCGTATAGAGCGCGCGGTCGTACAGCGGCAGGCGCTCGGACAGATCCTTATGTACCGTGGACTTGCTGACGCCGAACTTTTTCGCGGCGGCGCGGACGGTGGTCCGGTTTTCTATGAGGTAAAGGGCCAGCTCCTGGGCCCGCTGTTCCAGATTCTCTCGGATAGAGCACCACTCCCATACACGTTTGCTGCTGGCCTATTTCTATGCAGGCTATGCAGACATTATGCCGTCCGGAGACGCACAAAGCCGCACATCCCTTGAGATGTGCGGCTTTGTGCTTTATTTAAGGAGAGAAACTGGTTGGCTGAGGATCATCAGGCCGCGCCTACGCTGTCGTTGAAGCGGATGAAGCGTCCGTTCCGGTAGTAGCAGCCCGGCGGAAAGGGCAGTACCCGGCGGCACAGCCCCATCAGGCTCTCCGCCTCGCTGGCAAACACCGTGTTCCCGGCATCGTCCTGTCCGTAGTACAGGGGGCGCTGACCGGCGCGGTCCCGGGCGGCGATAAACTCGCCGCTGGCGCGGTCAAAGAGGATGACGGCAAATTCGCCGTTGAGCATCCCGAACATGTTCACACCGTACTCCCGGTACAGGGGCAGCAGCAGCTCGCAGTCGCAGCGGCTGCGGAAGGTATAGCCCCGGGCCTGCAGACCTGCGCGCAGACCGCCGTAGCTGACGAAGTCCCCGCTGCACACGGCGTAGCTGCCGTCCAGCGTCAGCGGCTGCAGCTCCACGGCGGGGTGCTCCCCCGACGCATGGCGGCGGTAGCCCAGCAGGCCGCAGCCCACATCCACGATGCGGCTTTCCCCATGGCCGCGGGGTGCTGCCTGCATCAAACCCTTGGTAAAGTCTGTAATATCACTGCATGTTCCGCAAAAACCCATGATCGTCCGCATGATAGATGCCTCCTTCGTCAGATTTTTTCAGGGTGCTGCGCACAAAAAAAGACAAAGCCGCCTGAGAGAAGCTCTCCAAGACACCTTTGTCTTTGATGGTCGTATTATATGTCCTTGTGATTCTTTTGTCAATCGCCGTTTTCCACACAATTTCCCAGGCTTCGGACCCTTGCTTTGGATAATTTAATCATTTAAAGCGCGGAGCATCCCACGATACATATTATACGGTTTTGCGGCGCGGTAAGCAGCCGTTATCCCTCCGGTGGACAGCCGTTTTCCGGCACTTGTCAAATTGCACGACAGGAGGCTTTCCCGCAGGGCATCATGTAAGTATATTCCACAAAATTGTATAATTATGCATAATTATACAATTTTTCCCTTGACTTTGTGAATATACGGCGGTAAAGTATGCAACATAAACGAGAGACACGCTCCCGAAACACCAAAGCTCCCACGGGAGCGACAACACAGAAAGGATGGAAGAACCATGAAGAAACTGTTTGCGATGCTGCTGGCGCTGGTCATGACGATGGGCCTGATGGCCTGCGGCGCCAAACCCGAGACCAACAATACGGACGGTGATGCCGCCGGCGGAGACGCTGCTGTGACCGAGCCGGCCAACGCGCTGGAGAAGATCAAGGCCGACGGCGTGCTGACCGTAGCTCTCAGCCCCGACTTTTCCCCCATGGAGTTCGTGGACTCCTCCAAGACCGGTCAGGATCAGTATGTGGGCTTTGACATCACGCTGGCCAAGTACATCGCCGAGAACCTGGGCGTGGAGCTGGTCATCGAGCCGATGGGCTTTGACGCCAGTCAGACCGCCGTATACACCGGCTCCGTGCCTATGAGCATCTCCGGCTACTCCTGGACGGAGGAGAGAGCCCAGAACTACGAGCTCAGCGACTACTACTACGCCGGTGAGAACGAGACGAGACAGGCCCTGCTGATCAAGAAGGAGAACGCCGACAAGTACACCTCTCCCGAGGATCTGGCTGGTCAGGACGTGGGCGCCCAGAACGCCTCCTTGCAGATGCAGCTGGTCACCGAGCAGCTGACGGACGCAAACCCCATCGCCATCGGTGACATCACCGTGGGCGTCATGGAGCTGAAGAGCGGCAACATCGAGGCGCTGGCCGTGGCCTACGGCAACGCGGAAATGATCATCGACGCCAACCCCGATCTGGCCATCTGCACCTGGGAGTTCGATGTGAAGGCCGAGTACTCCGCCAACGTCATCATGATGCAGAAGGGCGAGACAGAGCTGCTGGATGCGGTGAACGCCATTCTGGCACAGGCCAAGGACGCCAACCTCTACGATGGCTGGTACAAGGACGCCGTGGAGCTGGGCAAGAGCGAGAACGCACAGGAGCTGACACTGGGCTGAGTCCCGCACCGATATGACCGGCGGCGGATACACCCCTTGTATCCGCCGCCGATTCCTGAAACTAAGGGAGAACGATCATGAAATTCATCGACTTTGAAAAGATGGCCGCGCTGTTCCTGAAATACTGGGACAAGTTCCTCATCGACGGCGCGGAGTACACACTGGCACTGGCGGCCATCACCGTGGCCTTCGGCGCGGTGTTTGCCTCTGTACTGGCGCTGATGAAGATGTCGAAGATACCGCCGCTGCGGTGGCTCTCCACTATCTACATCGAGATCATCCGCGGCACGCCCATGCTGCTGCAGCTGTACTTCTTCTATTTCGGCCTGCCCATGCTGGTCCCCGCCCTGACGAAGCAAAAATTCCTCTGCATCGCCATCGCCCTGATCTGCAACAGCGCCGCCTATGTGTCGGAGGTCATCCGTTCCGGCATCCAGGCGGTGGACCCCGGCCAGAAGGAGGCCGCTCTGAGTCTCGGCTTCAGCGAGAGCAGGGCCATGTGGTTCGTGGTGGTGCCCCAGGCGGTGAAAAACATCCTGCCAGCGCTGGGCAACGAGTTTATCATGATCGTCAAGGACACGTCCCTTGGCTCCACGTTTTTCATCGGCGACCTGATGACCCAGTACCTGGTGGTCAAGGGCCCCACCTACCTGCCCATCGAGCCGCTGATGATCGTGGGCATCATCTATTTCCTGATGACGTTTATCCTCAGCAAGGTATTCGGCCACTTTGAGCGGAGGATGCAGCGGGCCGACCGGCACAGCGGCTATGAACGCAAACGCAAGCAGCAGCGGGAGGTGCAGATCTGATGGCACAGGCACTCATTCAGGTACATGACCTGAAAAAATACTACAATGGCGGTGACGTCAAGGCACTGGACGGCGTGACCGTGGACATCTGCAAGGGCGACGTCATGGCCGTCATCGGCCCCTCCGGCGGCGGCAAGAGCACGTTCCTGCGGAGCCTGAACCTCTTGGAAACGCCCACGTCCGGCTCCATCATCTTCGACGGCGTGGACATCACCGGCAAAAAGGTGGACCTGCCCCTGCACCGGCAGAAGATGGGCATGGTGTTCCAGCATTTCAACCTGTTCCCCAACAAAACAGTGCTGGACAACCTGACCATGGCGCCCATCAAGATCAAGAAGCAGCCCAGGGCGGAGGCGGAGGAAAAGGCCATGGCCCTCCTGCAGCGGGTGGGGCTTGCCGACCGCGCCCACGACTGGCCGGCCCAGCTGTCCGGCGGGCAGAAGCAGCGTGTGGCCATCGTCCGTGCGCTGGCCATGGAGCCGGAGGTCATGCTGTTCGACGAGCCTACCTCCGCACTGGACCCGGAAATGGTGGGCGAGGTGCTGGAGGTCATGAAGGAGCTGGCACAGTCCGGCATGACCATGGTGGTGGTGACCCACGAGATGGCCTTCGCCCGGGAGGTGGGCAGCCGCGTGCTGTTCATGGACGCCGGCCGGATCGCCGAGCAGGGCGCACCGTCAGATATTTTCGACCATCCTCAGAGTCCCCGGCTTCAGGATTTCCTGAAGAAAGTGCTGTGAAAAAGGAGCAGACGATGAACGAAACAAAAAAGGCGGCGCTGGCCGCCATTGATGATAAGAAGGAGCTGATCGCAGAGGTGGCGGACGCCGTCTGGGACTACGCCGAGCTGTCCATGCAGGAGGTGAAGTCCGCCGCCCTGTTCGTCAAGGCGCTGAAGGCCGAGGGCTTTCAGGTGGAGGAGGGCATCTGCGGCATTCCCACCGCCTTTTCCGCCTCCTATGGCAGCGGTAAACCGGTCATCGGCCTGCTGGCGGAGTACGACGCCCTGTCGGGCCTTTCGCAGGCAGCCGGCAGCACCGAGTACCACGAGCTGGTGAAGGGCGGCAGCGGTCACGGCTGCGGCCACAATCTGCTGGGTGCCGGGGCCATGGCCGCCGCCATCGGCCTGAAGCAGTATCTGGCCCAGACCGGCAAAAGCGGCACCGTTATCCTGTACGGCTGCCCCGGTGAGGAGGGCGTGGCCTCCAAAGCCTACATGGCCCGGGAGGGCCTGTGGTACGGGCTGGACGCGGCGCTGACCTGGCACCCCGGCGACAGCAGCGAGGTGACCACCGGCTCCACCAACTCCTGCATCCAGATGGTCTACACGTTCCACGGGCTGGCGTCCCAAGCGTCCACCGCACCAGAGCGGGGGCGCAGCGCCCTGGACGCCGTGGAGCTGATGAACGTGGGCGTCCAGTTTCTGCGGGAACACATGCCCCGTGACGCCAGGGTACACTACTCCATTCTGGACGCCGGCGGCGCCAGCCCCAATGTGGTGCAGCACCAGGCCAGCGTCCTGTACATGATCCGCTCCAATTTCGTCAAGGACTGCATGGCCCTGCACCAGCGGGTGGATAAGATCGCCCAGGGCGCCGCGCTGATGACGGACACCACCATTGAGCGCCGCTTCGTGGACGGCCTGTCCGACACCGTGTGCAACCACGCGCTGGAGAAGGTGCTGTACGACAACTTTGCCCAGCTGGGGGTGCCGTCCTGCACGGCGGAGGAGCACGCCTTCATGGAGGCGCTGTCCGCCACCTACCAGGGCCGGGACGTCCCCGGCGGCGTGGGCGCGGAGAACGATCCCGCCTTCGCCGAGAAGGTGAAGGCCATGCAGACCGGCCACTTCAACGACTTCCTGATGCCGCTGTATCAGGGTCCCGCCTTCAACGCCGGTTCCACCGACGTGGGCGACGTCAGCTATCAGTGCCCTACGGCCCAGATCCATGTGGCGGTATGGCCCAACCATGTGCCCTGCCACAGCTGGCAGGTGGTGTCCTGCAACAAGACGCCCATGGCCCACAAGGCCACCGTCCATGCCGGCAAGGTGCTGTGCGCCGCCGCCATCGACCTAATGGAGCAGCCGGAGCTGCTGGCCCAGGCCAGAGAGGAGTTCCTCAAGCGCACCGCCGGGGGCTATACCTGCCCCATCCCCGCCGACGCCGTTCCGGCGCCGCTGGACTGAATCCCACAACAAAAAGAGCCGCCCCCGGCTGTGCCGGGGACGGCTCTTTTTCACTTTGCTTCGGGCAGCGCGCCCTGATACTGCCGCTTCAGGAACGACAGGAACAGTCTTGCCGGGGAGTTGGCCGCCGGCATGGCCTTTACCGCCACGCCCAGCCGCCGGGACAGCGGCTGATCCAGCGGAATGACCTTTACCTGATTCTCGTACCCCGCCAGTGAGAAAGCGGACAGCACCGATACGCCAAGGCCCCCCGCCACCATGGACAGTATGGCCCCGTCATCGGAGGCCGTCACCTCCAGCCGGGGAGTGTCCGCGGGCAGGTACTGCTCCACATACTGCTCGGGGCTGGACAGGAACGGCTCCTGCAGCAGGCGGGCCAGAGAGATGGTATCCTCCCGCCACGGGAAGTCCGGCGGCGTCACCGCCACCAGCGGCGCGTCTGTCAGCGGCGTCCACTGGAAGCCGCGGGCGCAGACCTCGTCCACAATGGCCAGCTGGATGCGGTCCTCCTCCAGTGCGGCGGCCAGCTCGTTGCCCTGCACCAGCACGTCCACCTTGATCTCCGGGTGCTGCTTGCGGAACTTCCGCAGCAGCTCCGGCAGCCTGGCCCGGGCGATGCTGGCAAAGCAGCCGATGCGCAGGGCGCGTCCGTAGACCTGCCCCTGCTCCTCCGCCTCCCGCCGCAGGGTATCGCAGGCGTCGATAACGCTTTGGATATAGGGCAGCAGATGCTCCCCCTCCTCCGACAGACGGACGCCCTTGCTGCTGCGCAGCAGCAGCGTGCAGCCCAGCTCCGCCTCCAGCTTGCTGACAAGATGGGTCATGGCCGACTGGGTATATCCCAACTGCGCAGCGGCCTTTCCAAAGCTGCCGCACTGTACGGCTGTCAGCAGCGCCCGCAGCTTACTATCATCCATAGGAACCTCACTTTCGACATTTTGCACAATAATTTTAGAGGTATTTTCCAATATATCACAACGCAGAGACGTTTTCAACAGGATTTTTGTCAATTCCCTGCCGATTTTATCCAATTTCTCGTGAATATTTTTCGCGCCATCAGTTTTTTTCATGCCCCCATCAATAACGCTCAATTCCATTGCCATGAAAAAAATGTTACCCTATATTCATGTTTTGCATGACCAGTGTCCAGCAAAACTTGGAACAAAGAGGAGAAAAGGAATTATGCAGAAGAGAAACAACACCATCCGGGATATCATCGTCGTGGGCTTTGCGCTGTTTTCCATGTTTTTCGGCGCCGGCAACGTGATCTTCCCGCCCTATCTGGGCATGGAGGCCGGGCCTCAGTGGCTGGGGGGCTTCTCCGCCTACTTCATCGCCGACATCGGTCTGGCGCTGCTGGGCATGTTCGCCCTGCTGCGCGTGGGCAGCAGCGAGGCTGTGACTCTCCGGGTGGGCAAGGTGCCCTCCGAGATCCTGATGTGCGCCATTATCCTGTGCATCGGCCCCATGGTGGCCATCCCCCGCACCTCCGCCACCACCTTCGAGATGGCCATTGCCCCCAACCTGTCCGGCGTGTCCCCGGTGCTGTTTTCCGTGCTGTTTTTCGCGGTGATCTTGGCTCTGTGCATCAAGGAATCCGCTGTGGTGGATATCGTGGGCAAGGTCCTGACGCCGCTGCTGCTGCTGGGTCTGTTCGCCATCATCGTCAAGGGTATCGTCACCCCGCTGGGTGAGATCACCGCCCTGCCCCAGATCGCCAATGTGGCCGTCACCGGCATCAAGGCCGGCTACCAGACCATGGACGCCCTGGCCGCGCTGCCCTTTGGCATCATCGTGCTGCAGAGCGTCACCGCCAAGGGCTACGACAGCGGCAAAAAGCAGTTCCGCGTCGTCAGCGGCGCCGCCGTACTGGCCGGTGTCCTGCTGCTGGCCGTGTACATGGGCCTTGCCTATCTGGGCGCCACCGTATCCGCCCAGTACACCGGCGCTATCGGCCGCGCCCAGCTGATCATGGCCATCGTGGAGGCCCTGATGGGCAAGGTTGGCATGATCCTGTTCGGCGTGGTGGTGGGCCTGGCCTGCGTCACCACCGCCATCGCCCTGACCAGCTCCGCCGCCGCCTACTTTGCCGAGCTGTGCCGCGGCAAGGTTTCCTACAAGGCGTTCGTCATCGCCATCTGCGTGTTCAGCGCCGTGGTGTCCAATCTGGGCCTTGACCGCATCGTGGCCGTGGCCGCCCCCGTGCTGGACGTGATCTATCCCCCCACGCTGGTGCTGATCTTCATCTCCCTGCTGATGCCCAGGGTGCCGGACCGCGTCAGCCGCGGCGCCGTCATCGGCGCGCTGATCACCAGCGCGCTATGCACCCTCACCGCCCATGGCGTCCGCATCCCCTTTGTGGCCAGCCTGCCCCTGTATGATCTGGGTCTGAGCTGGCTGCTCCCCGCCGCTGTTTTCGGCCTGGCAGCCTCCCTTCTGCCCGGCCATTCCCGTACTCATGAGGAGCGTGTCTTCCAGCGCCCCAATGAGGAACACTGATCGGCGAAAGCCGTCTCTCCCCTTAAGGCAGAGGGCCGTCCGGCGGACGGCCCTCTGCCTTTGCGTTTTTCCGAAACCTTAACGTGCCCTTAGCGCCCGGCGGGCGTATAATACGGCATCAAAAAGAGAAACGGGGCGAAGTGATGGATATTTGGAAGGAGCTGCGTGACGAGGGCATCGACCCGGCGCTGCTGGAGGAGATACAGCACTTCCGGGCGGCGCATCCCGTGCCGCCGGAGGCGGAGGCCCGGATCCCCGTGCCCCAGTGCCTTTACTACGGCAAGGAGGTCTGGGAGAGCGCGGCGGCGGCGCTGCTGTGCGGCCAGCACCTGCTGCTGGCAGGGCCGAAGGCCACCGGCAAGAACGTACTGGCGGAGAATCTGGCCGCCGCATTCGGCCGCCCCGTGTGGGATGTGTCCATGTACGTCAACGTGGACGCCGCCGCTCTTATCGGCGCGGACACCCTGCAGAAGGGCGAGGTGGTGTTTCGGGAGGGGCCTATCTGCCGCTGCGCACGGCTGGGCGGCTTCGGCGTGCTGGACGAGGTGAACATGGCCAAAAACGAGGCGTTGGCTGTACTCCACGCCACGCTGGATCACCGGCGGGTCATCGACGTGCCGGGCTACGAGCGCATCACGCTGGACGATGCCGCCCGCTTCATCGGCACCATGAACTACGGCTACGCCGGTACCCGTGAGCTTAACGAGGCGCTGGTGTCCCGCTTCGCGGTGCTGGACATGCCGGTGATCTCCGAGGAGGACCTGCAGAAGCTGCTGCGCCGCACGTTCCCCGCCCTGTCGGCCAAGTGGGCGGAGCAGTTCGCCCTGCTGTTCCGCGACCTGCGGCAGAAGTGCGACAGCGGCGAGATCTCCACCAAGGCGCTGGACCTCCGGGGCCTGTTGGCGGCGCTGCGGCTGATGGAGACGGGCATCCCCTCCGGACAGGCCATGAAGCTTGGCATCATCAACAAGGCCTTCGAGCCGTTTGAGCGGCAGCTGGCCGCCGACACGGTGTGGGCCCGCATCCCGCAGGATCTCAGCCGCAATCAGCTGTTCGGAGCGTAATATGGACCGGGAGGAATTACAGAACCGCCGGGCCGTCAACCAGATCTGGAACGGCGCCGGGCGCTACGACGTACAGCCGGAGCAGGCCGCCTTCGACGCGGAGGGCGACCCGGAGCTGTATATGAATACGGTGATGGGCCTGGCCCGCCGGGACTACGACTTTTCCCGGTTCCAGCCCATGCTCCACGCCTTTCAGCAGCAGCCCCAGGGCGGGCTGTACACGGATGTGTTCTGGCTGGGGCTGGAGCACGCTGTCTATGAAAGAGAAGCGCCCCGCCGTCCGGCGCTGGATGCCCTGCGGCGGGCATACGCCCGCCGTCTGCTGGCGGAACGCGGCGAGGGCGGCGACCCCCGGCAGATGCCGGCGCTGCGGCGCAGCTGGGCCGCCCGGATACTGGGCGCGCCCCACACGGAGGACGACTGGCAGACCGCCCTGCTGAACGGGCTTGCCTTCTCCCCCGGCTGGGATGAGCAAACGCTGGGCCGTAAGACGGAGGAGCTGCTGTACCAATATTTCCACCGGGCGCGGCGCAGCGTCACCGACCGTCAGTGGGCGGCGTGGGCCGGGCGCTCCCTGACAAAGGGCGGCGGCATCCGGTTCATCAAGCCAAACGCCCTGCGGGCGCTGTCCCACACCGACAGCGGCGGCGGGGCCGGGCAGGCGCCCCGGCTGCTGTCGTTTTTGCAGGGCCGTACGCCGGAGCCTATCCTGCGGCGGTATGTAGAGGACTGCTTCGGCGTGTCCATGCTGACGCCGTCGGAGCTGGCGGAGGCGGAACACCTGCTGTGTACCGGCCCCCACAGAAACTGCCGCCTCCACTTTACCCGCGGCACGCCGCCGGAGCATCCTCCCGGCCCCAATGCCGCGTGGGACGCGGAGCATTTCCGCCAGCAGCGGGCCAAAAACCGCGCCTACTATCAGGCGCACCTCACGGAAAACCAGATGGCCCTCCACCAGCTGACCCAGAAGCTGCAGAACGTCCTGCTGCTGCGGCAGGACGACGGCGGCACAGGGGCGCGGGCGGGCCGGCTCCAGCCGTCGCTGGCGTGGCGGGCCGCCGCGCTGGACGATGAGCAGGTGTTCCTGCGCCGCCGGCCCGACGAGCCGGACGAGCTGTCGGTGGACATCCTGCTGGACGGCTCCGCCTCCCAGAATCTCCAGCAGGAGAAGCTGGCCACCCAGGCGTACCTCATTGCGGAGAGCCTGACGCGGTGCCATATCCCGGTGCGGGTCAGCTTTTTCTGCTCCGTCAGCGGCTGCACGGTGCTGCGCATTCTCCGGGATTTCGGCCACCCGGAGGAAAACGACGCCTGCTTCGACTACACCGCCGCCGGATGGAACCGGGACGGTCTGGCCCTGCGGGCCATGGGCTGGCTCATGCGCCGCAGTACCGTGGAGAACCGGCTGCTGTTGCTGCTGTCGGACGCCAGCCCCAACGACGACCAGCGCATCCCCGTGGGCGCGCTGCCTCTGGGCGGCCACAGCTACAGCGGCAGGCGGGGCGTGGAGGACGCCGCCGGGGAGGCCGCCGCCCTCCGCCGACAGGGCATCCGGCCCGTGTGCATCTTTACCGGCTCCGATCAGGAGCTGGACAACGCCCGCCGTATTTACGGCGCGGCACTGGAGCGCATCCCCACCGCCGGGTGGCTGGCCGACGCCGTCAGCCGCCTGCTGTGCGCCCAGCTGACGAGAACGTAACAGACGCAAGAGAGAGCCGCCGTCAGCGCTTCTATTGCTCGCTCCATAGCGTCCATTGTCGCCAAATACATGACCTTATCATCTGCCATTTCTTTTCTCCTTCACTTTTGATATCTTTTTGATGTCACCATGCATTCTTATTGTACACCAGCGAAATGATATCATCAAGCCATCAAATTGAAGTGGGTGATGTCATGGCAAACTACTATACGCCGTTTTCCCTGCGGGTATCCGAGGAACTGCTGGGCAAGGTAAAGCAGATCGCAGCCGCGCATAAGCGCTCTGCCAACAAGGAGATCGAATTTGCGCTTGAACAGTATGTAGCTGCCTACGAAAAGGAGCACGGCGGCATTTCCCTGCCGGCAGAGGAATGAGGTGTTGCCAAGTGCCTTCTGACCGTATTCAAACCGGCATCCGCTTTCCGGAGGAGCTTCTGCGCAAGCTCACCTATATCGCCCGCAAGAACCACCGTTCCCTGAATGCCCAACTGGAGCATCTGGCTCAGCAGTGTGTGGATGAATATGAGCAGACCAACGGAGATATCCATCTGCCCCTTGAGGAAGTATAAAAGAGAGCCGCCCAAAGGCGGCTCTCTTTTATTTTTTCACCCCAGCCGGGCGGCGGCCTTCTCCGCGAAGCTGTTATCCACCAGACGGCTGAAGTCCACCCAGTCCGCCTTCTGCAGCTCGCCGGCCTCGGTCATCACCGCCTCCAGCCGTTCCAGCGCAGACTGCTCCATCATGGGCACGGTGTTCCACGCATCTATCTGGCGGTGGCGGGCGGTGACGGCCTCCAGCACGTCAAGGCTGGTGTCGGGGAACTGACCACAGATGGCCTCCGCCACCTCCCGGTCGGTGTGCTCCGTGATCCAGCGCTGCGCCCGGGCGATGGCGTTGGTGAAGCCCTGCACCACCTCGGGATGGGCCTCCATATAGCTCTGGCTGGCGAAATAGGCGGTGTAGGGGATCTCGCCGGACTCCTCGCCGATGGAGCACAGGACGTAGCCGTGTCCGGCCCGCTCCACCTCGGTGGCGGTAGGCTCAAACAATGTCACGTAGTCCCCCTGCCCGCCGGTAAAGGCGCCGGCCATCATATTGAACTGCACGGAGGTGTCCACCACCGCGTCCACCTGCGGGACGACGCCGTTCTGCTTCATCACATACTCCAGCGTCATCTCCGGCACACCGCCCTTGCGGCCGCCGATGACCGTGCTGCCCCGCAGATCGTCCCAGGAGAAGGCGCCGTCGGTGCGGCCCACCAGGAACGAGCCGTCACGCTTGGTCAGCTGTGCGAAGATCATGGGATGATCGTCCTTGCCCTGGTTGTAAATGTAGATGCAGCTCTCCGGCCCGGCCAGCCCGATGTCGGCGCTGCCGGACACCACGGCGGTCATGACCTTATCCGCGCCGCCGCCGTTGGTCAGGTCCACATCCAGCCCTTCGTCGGCGAAGAACCCCTGGCTCATGGCCACATACTGCGGCGCATAGAATACAGAGTGGGTCACCTCGTTGAGCCGGACGGTGACGGACGCAGTCTGCCCGCCGCTGCCGCAGCCGGTGAGCAGCACCGGCAGCAGCAGGGCGGCGACGCAGAAAAATGTCAGCAGTTTTTTCATGATCGTACCCCCCAATAGTCGTTCAATATTTTTTCCCCGCGCAGCACCAGCAGGTACATCAGCACCGCCGCAGCCGCTAGGATCAGCACGCTGGTCATCACCAGATCCATGTTGAACACCTGGGAGCCGTAGACGATGAGATAGCCCAGACCGGCACGCGAGACAAGAAACTCGCCCATGATGACGCCCACCCACGAAAGCCCCACATTCACCTTCAGGGTGGAGAACAGGGTGGGACAGTTGGCGGGAAACACCAGCATCCACAGGATCTGACGCCGCGTGGCTCCCAGCGTGCGCATCAGGCGCACCTTCTCCGGGTCGGTGGCACGGAAGCCCGTGTACATATTCAGGATCGTCACGATCAGCGAAATGGCCAGCGTCATGGTGACGATGGCTCCCGTACCCGCGCCCATCCAGACGATGAAGATAGGCCCCAACGCCGTTTTCGGCAGGGCATTCAGCACCACCAGATAGGGGTCGAGGATGCGCGCCGTCGTATCCGACCACCACATCAGCACCGCCACCGCCGTACCCAGCAGCGTACCGACGGTGAAGCCCGCCACCGTCTCCAGACAGGACACGCCGATGTGGCGCCATAGCTGTCCGGAACGGCACAGCGACCAGAACGTGGCCGCCATGCGGCTGGGACAGCTGACCAGAAATCCGTCGGACAGCCCGGCGCGGCAGCTCAGCTCCCAGAACCCGAACAGCCCAACGAGCAGCGCGACCTGCCAGATGCGGATGCGGCGCCTCTGCCGCCGGACGCCGGACAGATACGCCAGCCGGCGCGGGGACAGCGGAGTATCAGCCATGCACATCCAGCTCCTTCCAGATCAAGTCAAAAAAGCGGTGGAATTCCGGGGTATTCCGCCGCTCCAGCGGAGGCAGGCCCCGCAGTGTCCCCATGTCCAGCACCGTTTTCACCACGGCGGGCCGGGCGGACAGCACTACCACCCGGTCAGACATGCTCACCGCCTCCGCGATGTCGTGGGTCACCAGCAGGGCGGTCTTACCCTCCTGCCGGATGATGCGCCAGATATCCGCCGACACCGCAAGGCGGGTCTGGTAGTCCAGCGCGGAGAACGGCTCATCCAGCAGCAGGATCTCAGGGTCGGTGGCCAGCGTGCGGATCAGGGCGCAGCGCTGGCGCATGCCGCCGGACAGCTGGCAGGGCCGCTTTCTGGCAAAGCCCGCCAGCTCGTAGCGCTCCAGCAGCTCCGCTACATGGTCATAGGCGGCGCTCCCTCTCTCTCGCTGCACCGCCAGGCCCAGCGTCACGTTGTCCCAGATGCTCTTCCACTCAAACAGCTGATCCCGCTGGGGCATGAACCCGATGCGGCGGGTCGGCCCCGTCACGGGCTGGCCCGCCACGTCGATGGCGCCGCCGGACAGGGGTTCCAGTCCGGCGATGGCGCTGAGCAGCGTGGACTTGCCGCAGCCGGATGGCCCCACCAGACTGACGAACTCCCCCTGCGCCACGTCAAAGGATACGTCGCGTACCGCCTCCACCTCCCCGTCGGGGGCCTGATAGCAGGCGGCAGCATGACGGAGATGTATGCTCATAAGACCTGTGACCTCCTGTCACAAAAAATACGGAGAATCCCTCTCCGTTCCCATTCTATGCCGGGGCGGGCCGGGGGTGAAAAAATTTGCCAGGCAGGGAAATTCCCTGTTGACAAACGGAGCCGGAAGTGGTATAACGTAACCAACCTACCGGATAGGTAGTAATTTATGAGACAGGAGGGTGTGTCATGAGGACACGGCCAGCAGACCATACGGACTTCCGATGTTGCCGCGGCGGCTGTTCCGCCTCCGGGCACACCATACAATAAAGACAACAAACCAGCGTGATAGAAGAAAAGGAGAATCGTTATGTCCAACATTTATACATCCGCTGACCAGCTCATCGGCAAGACGCCGCTGCTGGAGCTGACCCATATTGAGAAGAAGTTCGGCCTGAAGGCAAAGATCCTGGCCAAGCTGGAGTATTTCAACCCCGCCGGCAGCGTGAAGGACCGCGTGGCCCGTGCCATGATCGACGACGCCGAGGCCAGGGGTATCCTGAAGCCCGGCAGCGTCATCATTGAGCCTACCTCCGGCAACACCGGCATCGGCCTGGCCTCCGTGGCGGCGGCCAGGGGCTACCGCATCATTATCGTCATGCCGGAGACCATGAGCGTGGAGCGCCGCCAGATCATGAAGGCCTACGGCGCGGAGCTGGTGCTTACCGAGGGTGCCAAGGGCATGAAGGGTGCCATTGCCAAGGCCGACGAGCTGGCCAGGGAGATCCCCAACAGCTTCGTGCCCGGTCAGTTCGTGAATCCCGCCAACCCCAAGGCCCACTTTGAGACCACCGGCCCGGAGATCTGGGCGGACACCGACGGGCAGGTGGACTGGTTCGTGGCCGGTGTGGGCACCGGCGGCACCGTCACCGGTGTGGGCCAGTACCTGAAGAGTAAGAACCCCGCCGTAAAGGTGGCGGCGGTAGAGCCAAAGTCCTCCGCCGTGCTGTCCACCGGCGTGGCCGGCTCCCACAAGATCCAGGGCATCGGCGCCGGCTTCGTGCCCGACGTGCTGGACACCAAGGTGTATGATGAGATCATCCCCGTGGACAATGATGACGCCTTCAAGCTGGGCAAGGAGATGGGCCGCAGCGAGGGCGTGCTGGTGGGCATCTCCTCCGGCGCGGCGCTGTGGGCGGCCATCGAGCTGGCCAAGCGCCCGGAGAACGAGGGCAAGAGCATCGTGGTGCTGCTGCCGGATACCGGCGACCGCTACCTGTCCACGCCGCTGTTCGCGGACTGAGCAGACAACTGAAAAAAGCGGAGTGCTGACGCACTCCGCTTTTTTATGCGGCAAATGGCCCGCGGCTTCGCCGCGGGCCATTCTGTCAGATCACATAGTCGCCGCCCTGGGGCGCGTTCATCAGGTCCGCCAGCGTGATGCCGGAAAAATACTCCCGGGTCATGTCGTAGTATCCCTGCCACACCGGCAGGGTGCGGCACTCCGCCGCCCGCTGGCAGGGTGCGGCGTTCCGCTGGAGGCAGGCCACCGGCGCCAGATCGCCCTCCGCCAGCGTCAGGATCTCCCACAGCGTGTAGTCCTCCGGCTGGCGGGTCAGGCGGTAGCCGCCGCCGGCACCGTGAACGCTGTCGATCAGCCCCGCCGACTTCAGGGCGGGCATCAGGCGCTCGATGTACTTCAAGGAGATGTCCTGCCGTGCGGCCACCTCCTTCATGGGGATATAGCCGCCGTTATGGTGCTCCGCCAGATCCAGTAGGATGCGGACGGAATAGCGGCCCTTGGTGGAGATCATGGAAAAACCCCCTTATCGTTACGTTGATATATAGTATACCACCGGTGCGGTAGGAAACGCAAGAGCAGTTGACAGCGGCGGCGCGGCGGACTATGATGCAGGTAGAAAACAGCAGGAGGGGCCTTCATGGAACAGTATTTTTCCGCGCCCGGCCGGGTGGAGCTGGGCGGCAACCACACCGACCACCAGCACGGCTGCGTGCTGGCTGCCGCCGTGGAGCTGGAGCTGCGGGCAGCGGTGGTACCCAGCGGCACCGGCACCATCCGGGTATTTTCCGAGGGCTTCGCGCCCGCAGAGGTGGACATCGGCTGCTGGGACGTCCGCCCGGAGGAGCGGAACACCACGGCGGCGCTGGTGCGGGGCGTGGCGGCCCAGTTTGCCGCCCGGGGCGCGGCGCTGTCCGGCGTGGATATCCGCGTGGCCGGCCAGGTGCCGGTGGGGTCTGGCCTGTCCAGCTCCGCCGCCTTCGAGGTGCTGCTGGGCCGGGTATTCAACGGTCTGTTCTGCGGCGGCGCCGTATCGGCGGAGGACATCGCCCGCATGGGCCAGGCGGCGGAGCGGGACTACTTCGGCAAGCCCTGCGGCCTGATGGACCAGATGGCCTCCAGCGTGGAGGGGCTGGTGTACATGGATTTCGCCGACCCGGCCCGGCCGGCGGTGGAACGCATCGACTGTGACCTCTGCCGCAGCGGGTACCGCCTGTGCGTCGTGGACAGCGGGGCCGATCACGCCGACCTGACGGCGGACTACGCCGCCATTCCGGAGGAGCTGCGGCAGGTGTGCCGCGTATTCGGAAAGGATGTCCTCCGGGAGGTGGACGAGGCCGCGTTCTATCGCCGTCTGCCGGAGGTCCGTGCGGCGGCAGGCGACCGGGCGGTGCTGCGGGCCATCCATGTTTTTGACGAGAACCGCCGGGCGAAGGCGGAGGCCGAGGCCCTGCGCCACGGGGACTTCGGCGCGTTTCTGACGCTGGTCAACGAGTCCGGCGCATCATCGTGGCAGTACCTCCAGAATGTGGCGGCGGCAGACCCGCGCCATCAGGCGCTGGCGCTGACGCTGGCCCTGTGCCGCCGGGCGCTGGCGGGCCAGGGCGCCGTCCGGGTACACGGCGGCGGCTTTGCCGGCACGGCGCTGGCTTTCGTGCCGGAGGCGCTGTGCCCGCAGTTCCGGGACCAGGTGGAGCAGACACTGGGGGCAGGCAGCTGCCGTTTTTTGTCCGTCAGGAATCCCCTTGCCGGGAACGGTGAATACTGTTAAAATGTTAAAATAAAGTACATCTAAATTGAGCCAAACGCTTTCCCGCGTTGGAAAGGAGTTATATGCTATGAGAAAAACCAAGATCGTCTGTACACTGGGGCCGGCCACCGACCGGGAGGGCGTGCTGCGGGACATGATGCTTGCGGGCATGAACGTGGCCCGTTTCAACTTCTCCCACGGCACCCATCCCGAGCACAAGGCGCGACTGGACGCCGTAAAGGCCCTGCGGGAGGAGCTGGACCTGCCGGTGGCGGCCATGCTGGATACCAAAGGCCCGGAGGTGCGGCTGCGCAGCTTCAGAAACGGTGCCGTGGAGCTGACGGCAGGGCAGGAGTTCACCCTGACCACGGAGGACGTGGAGGGCGACGAGACCCGCTGCGCCATCACCTATGCCGCGCTGCCCCAGGACGTCAATGCCGGGGACACCATCCTGCTGGACGACGGACTGGTGCGGCTGACGGTGCTGGAGACTACCAGCAAGACCATCCGCTGCCGGGTGGAGAACAGCGGTGCCATGAAGGACCACAAGGGCGTCAATGTCCCCGGCGTGTCCCTGTCCATGCCCTACATGAGCCAGCAGGACAAGGACGACATCCTGTTCGGCGTGGAGCAGGGCTTCGATTTCATCGCCGCCAGCTTCGTCCGCTGCGCCGCTGACATCCGGGACATCCGCCGCGTGCTGAACGCCGCCCACTCCCGGATGCGCATCATCGCCAAGATCGAGAACCAGGAGGGCGTCAGCAACCTGCGGGAGATCCTTGCGGAGGCGGACGGCGTCATGGTGGCACGGGGCGACATGGGCGTGGAGATCGACTTTACGGAGATCCCCGCCATCCAGAAGGACATGATCGCCCAGTGCGTGGCCTGCGGCAAGCCGGTGATCACCGCCACCCAGATGCTGGACTCCATGATCGAGAATCCCCGGCCCACCCGTGCCGAGATCACCGATGTGGCCAACGCCATCTACGACGGCACCAGTGCCATCATGCTCTCCGGCGAGACGGCGGCGGGCAAGTACCCTTTGGAGGCAGTAAAGACCATGGACGCCATCGCCCGCAGGACGGAGAGCAGCATTGACTGCTCCCGTGCGGCGGTGCCCCCGGCCCGCACCCACCTGTCCGTGACGGCGGCCACGGCCCACGCCGCCTGCACCACTGCGGCGGACATCGGCGCCGATGCCATCCTGACGGTCAGTCAGGGGGGCGTTACCGCCCAGATGGTCAGCCGGTTCCGGCCGGAGGCCACGGTGGTGGCCCTGCTGCTGGATCCCCAGATCCGCCGTCAGATGGCGCTTTACTGGGGTCTGGTGCCCATCATGATGGAGCGGGCGGACAACACCGATGAGATGGTGCGCTCCGCCATCGACACGGCGGAAAAAGCCGGTCTTGTGAAGCACGGCGATCTGGTGGTGGTCACCGCCGGCGTACCCGTAGGCGTGTCCGGCACCACCAATATGATCCGCATCGAGCAGGTGGGCGGCGCGCTGGTCAACGCCTCCGGTATCGGCGACCAGACGGCTGCCGGCCCGCTGTGCGTCTGCCGCACACCGGAGGAGGTGCCGGAGAAGTTCCATCCCGGCGACGTGCTGGTGGTGCCCTACACCAACAACGAGCTGCTGCCCTACATGAAGGAGGCGGCGGCGGTCATCAGCGAGGAGATCAGCGCCGAGGGCCATACGGCCACCGTGGGCCTGCTGCTGCACAAGCCGGTGATCATCGGCGCGGTGCATGCCACCCGGCGGCTCCACGACGGCACCATGGTGTCCGTGGACTGCGCCCGGGGCATCGTGCAGGTCATGCCGCAGTAAAGAGGAGGAGACGCATATGGTCATTGGATTCATCGGACTGGGCAATATGGCCTCCGCCATGGTGCGGGGCATCGCGGCGGCGCAGCTGGAGGGCGTGACCCTCTGCGGCCACAATCCCCACCCGGAAAAGGCGAAGGAGCTGGCGGAGCAGTGCGGTCTGCGGCTGCTGCCGTCCAATCAGGCGGTGCTGGATGCCAGCGACGTGGTGGTGCTGGCGGTAAAGCCCCAGATTTTGGAGGGAGTGCTGGCAGAGCTTGCGCCCCCGTCCGGCAGACTGTTCATATCCGTGGCGGCGGGCAAGGAGCTGGCGTGGCTGGAGGCCCGTCTGGGACAGGCGGCCATTATCCGTGTCATGCCCAACATCAACGCGGTGGTGGGCGCGTCCGTCACCGGCTGGTGCGCCAATGACGCCGTCTCTGATGAGCAGAAGGTGCTGGCGGCCACGCTGCTTGGCACCTTCGGCACGGCGGTGGAGGTGCCGGAGAAGTTCATGGGCATCGTCAGCGCCATCGGCGGCGCCGCCCCTGCCTACACCTATCTGTACATCAACGCTTTGGCAGAGGCGGCGGTACAGGCCGGTATGCCCAAGGGTATGGCGGTGGAGATCGCCGCCGCCATGGCGGAGGGCAGCGGCCGCATGGTGCGTCTATCCGGCCAGCACCCGTGGGCGCTGATCGACCGGGTCACATCCCCCGGCGGTACCACGGTAGAGGGTCTGCTGGCGCTCCAGCAGGGCGGCTTTGAGTCCGCCGTTCACGCGGCGGTGCAGGCCGTGCTGGAAAAAGACAAGCGGATGTGAAAAAATGCCCCGCGGCGAGTTTTTCCCTCGCCGCGGGGCATACTGTGAAAAAAACAAAGGAGGCGGCACCATGTGTACGGCAGCCACATATCAGACCAAGCATTTCTACTTCGGGCGAAATCTGGACTATGAGCGCTCCTTCGGGGAGAGCGTGGTCATCACCCCCCGCCGGTGGCCCCTGCCCCTGCGGCACGGTGCCGCGCTGGAGACGCATTATGCCATGATCGGCATGGCCCACATGCGGGACGGCTTTCCCCTGTACTACGATGCGGTGAATGAAAAGGGCCTGTGCATCGCGGGGCTGAACTTTGTGCGCAGCGCGGTGTACCACCCGGTGCGGGAGGGCGCGGAGAACGTGGCCCAGTTCGAACTGATCCCATGGCTGCTGGGCCGCTGTGCCACACTATCGGAGGCCCGGACGCTGCTGGAGCGCACCAACATCACCGACACGCCCTATTCCGCCGGTCTGCCCACGGCCCAGCTCCACTGGATGGTCGCCGACCGCACCGGCTGCATCGCGGTGGAATCGGTGGCCGACGGGCTGCACGTCTATGACGATCCCGCCGGGGTCCTGACCAACGAGCCGCCGTTTCCCATGCAGCTGTTCACCCTGAACAACTACGCCCAGCTGTCGCCGGAGCCGCCGGTGAACCGGTTCGCGCCGGAGCTGCCGCTGGCGGCGTACAGCCGGGGCATGGGCGCCATGGGGCTGCCGGGGGATCTGTCCTCCCAGTCCCGGTTCGTGCGGACGGCCTTTGTCCGGGCCAACTCTGTCTCCGGTGACAGCGAGGTGGAGAGCCTGAGCCAGCTGTTCCACATCCTGGGCGCGGCGGCACAGCAGCGGGGCTGCTGCCGCCTGTCCGACGGCGCCTGCGAGCTGACGCTGTATACCGGCTGCTGCAGCGCCGACCGGGGCGTGTATTACTACACTACCTACGAAAACAGCCAGATCACCGCCGTGGACATGCACCGCGCCGATCTGGACGGTGCCGCGCCGGTGAGCTATCCGCTGCTGACAGACATGCGGATATACCGGCAGAACTGACGCCGACCGCCAAACAAAACAGGATGGTATAAAACCTATGAATGCAACGATTTTCGCGGCGATCCTTTTCGTCGTCACCTATGTCCTCATGTTCGCCTTCCAGCAGATCCGCCCCTATGTGGCGGTGCTGTCCGCAGCGATCTTCGTGGCGGTGGGCAGCACCGGCGTCTTTCCGGACTTCCGCTACACCGTGGGCGACGCTCTCGGGCAGATCGACTGGAACGTGATCCTGATGATCACCGGTACCATGGGCACGGTGTTTCTGTTCATCGAGTCCAAAATGCCCCAGCGGATGAGCGATATCCTCGTCTCCCATATCCACAGCGTCAAGTGGCTGGTGGTGGTGCTGTCCCTGTTTGCCGGCGTGATCTCCGCCTTCGTGGATAACGTGGCCACGGTGCTGATGGTGGCACCGGTGGCGCTGGCCCTGTGCAAAAAACTGCACATCTCCCCGGTGCCGGCCATTATCTGCATCGCCATCTCCTCCAATCTGCAGGGCGCCGCCACGCTGGTGGGTGACACCACGTCCATTCTGCTGGCCAAGGCTGCCGGTCTGGACTTCATGGACTTCTTCTTCGTGGACGGCAAGCCCGGCATGTTCTGGGTCACGGAGTGCGGCGCCCTGCTGAGCGCTCTCATCATTCTCTGGTTCTTCCGGAAGGAGAACGCCGCCATCCGCCTGCATGACCGCACGCCGGTGGAGGACAAGTGGCCGACATGGCTGCTGTGCCTCACCATCGCGTCGCTGATCGCCGTCTCTTTCATCCCCTATCAGTCGGCGGCGCAGCCTGGCCAGTTCTATAAGCTGGAGATCACCAACGGCCTGATCTGTATGTTCTTCTTCGTGATCGGCCTCATCCGCGAGGTGCGGCGCTCCGGCAGCCGGGAGATCATCGGCCGGGCCGTGCTGGAGATCGACTTCTATACGCTGTCCCTGCTGGCCGGTCTGTTCGTGGTCATCGGCGGCATCAGCCGCGCCGGTATCATCGACCTGCTGGGCACCGCCCTGGCCGGCATCAGCGGCGACGGCTCCCGCGGCTCCATTTTCATCGTCTACTCCGTCATCGTCTGGATGTCCGTGCTCTGCTCCGCTTTTATCGACAACATCCCCTACACCGCCACCATGCTGCCTGTGGTGGCCGTGGTGACGGAACGGCTCAGCGCCGCCGGCGGGCTGGCGGTGGAACCGAACCTGATGTACTTCGGCTTGCTGGTGGGTGCCACGCTGGGCGGCAACCTGACGCCCATCGGCGCCAGCGCCAACATCGCCGGTATCGGCATCCTCCGCAAGGAGGGCTATTCCGTCAGCTCCGGCACGTTCATGAAATTCGGCGTACCCTTCACACTGGCGGCGGTCATCTCCGGCTACCTGCTGGTCTGGCTGATCTGGATGTAGACCCAACGCACCCATCATACATAGAAGGTTTTATCATGGAATACCGCGTTCTGCCCCACGGCGGGGAAAAGATCGGCATCATCGGCATGGGTTCCTCCGTCATCGGCGCACAGCCGGAGGCGGAGATCATTGCCACGGTCCGCGCCGCCTATGAAAGCGGCGGCAACTATTTCGACATGGCCGGCGGCCACGCCGCCATCTTCGATGCCTACGGCAAAGCACTGGAGGGCATCCGGGACAGGGTGTATCTCCAGATCCACTTTGGCGCGGACTACACCTCCGGCGACTTCGGCATCGGCGGGAGCGGCGAGCGGTACGACCTGTACTGCCGCTGCCAGCGGGCTGGACATCGCCCTCATCAACAAGTACTACGACCTGGCCATGCAGGGGGACAAGCTGGCCAGGGAGCACTATCTGACGCTGGAAAAGCGGGCCGGTGACTGCATCGGCTGCGGCCACTGCGACAGCCGCTGTCCCTTCCATGTGGCCCAGAGCCGGCGGATGCAGGACATTTTGTCCTATTTCGGCGCGTAAGACCATATAAAAAGCAGACCCGCGGCTCCGCCGCGGGTCTGCTTTTTCGTATATCAGTCGCTGTCCAGCTTGAGGACAGCCATGAATGCCTCCGTGGGTACCTGCACCGTACCCAGGTTGCGCATTTTCTTCTTGCCCTCTTTCTGCTTCTCCAGCAGCTTCTTCTTGCGGGTGATGTCGCCGCCGTAGCACTTGGCCAGCACGTCCTTGCGCATGGCCTTCACCGTCTCGCGGGCGATGATGCGGCCGCCGATGGCCGCCTGGATGGGCACCTCGAACAGCTGGCGGGGGATGTTCTCCTTCAGCTTCTCGCACAGGCGGCGGGCGCGGGGATACGCCTTGTCCCGGTGGGCGATGAAGCTCAGTGCGTCCACACCGTCGCCGTTGAGCAGCAGATCCACCTTTACCAGATCGCTGGTGCGGTAGCCGGACAGTTCATAGTCCAGAGAGGCGTAGCCCTTGGTGTTGGCCTTCAGCGTGTCGAAAAAGTCGTAGATGATCTCATTCAGCGGCATCTGATAATGCAGCTCCACCAGGTGGGTATCCAGATACTGCATGTCCTTGAACTCGCCGCGCCGCTCCTGACACATGGGCATGATGTTGCCCACGAAGTCCTGAGGGGAGATGATGGACACCTTTACATACGGCTCCTCCGCGTGCTCGATGGTGCCGGGATCCGGATAGTTGTGTGGATTATCTACCTTGACCATGGTGCCGTCGGACTTATAGACGTGGTAGATAACGCTGGGCAGCGTGGTCACAAGGTCCAGATTGAACTCCCGCTCCAGCCGCTCCTGGATGATCTCCATATGGAGCATGCCCAGAAAGCCGCAGCGGAAGCCGAAGCCCAGCGCCACGGAGGATTCCGGCTCAAAGGTCAGGGATGCGTCGTTGAGCTGGAGCTTTTCCAGCGCGTCCCGGAGGTCGGGGTACTTGCTGCCGTCCTCGGTGTAGATGCCGCAGTAGACCATGGACTGGGCGGGGCGGTAGCCGGGCAGCGGCTCCGAGGCCGGGTCGGCGGCGTCGGTGATGGTGTCGCCCACGCGGGTGTCCTTGACGTTTTTGATGCTGGCGGTGAAATAGCCCACCTCACCGGCCTGCAGGCAGTCTGTCGGCTCGTTGCCCAGAGGCTTGAGGTAGCCGCACTCCAGAATGGTGTACTCCGCGCCGGAGGCCATCATCCGGACGGTCTGCCCCTTGCGGATGGTGCCCTCCATGATGCGGAACAGCACCACCACGCCCACATAGGGGTCGTACTGGCTGTCGAACACCAGCGCCCGCAGCGGCGCCTTGGGGTCGCCCTTGGGCGCGGGTACGTTCCGCACCACGTCCTCCAGCACGGCGTCGATGTTGATGCCCAGCTTGGCGGAGATCTCCGGGGCCTCCAGTGCGGGCAGGCCGATGATGTCCTCCACCTCCTGCTTGGCCTTCAGGGGGTCGGCGGCAGGCAGGTCGATCTTGTTGAACACCGGCAGGATCTCCAGATCGTGGTCCATGGCCAGGTAGGTGTTGGCCAGCGTCTGGGCCTCCACGCCCTGGGTGGCATCCACCACCAGCAGCGCGCCCTCGCAGGCCGCCAGAGAGCGGCTGACCTCGTAGTTGAAGTCCACATGGCCCGGCGTGTCGATGAGGTTCAGGGCATACGTCTCGCCGTCCTGCGCTTTGTAGAAGATCTGTACGGCCCGGGACTTGATGGTGATGCCCCGCTCCCGCTCCAGATCCATGTTGTCCAGCAGCTGGTTCTCCATCTCCCGCTCCGGTACGGCGTTGCACTTTTCCAGCAGGCGGTCCGCCAGCGTGGATTTACCGTGGTCGATGTGGGCGATGATGGAGAAGTTGCGGATATGGGATTGGTCAAACATTATAGATAAGCCTCCTTTGGGAACCCCGATTCTCTTATGGTCTTGCCGCCAGCTCGTCCACGTTGTGGACGACCTGCGCCGTGCTCTGCCCCAGGCCGGGGGCGGCGGTGAGGGCGTCGGAGGTCAGCTCCGGCATCTGCTCCGCTCCGGCCAGTGCCCGCAGGTACGCCGCACGGCTGCGCAGCATGGCCGCGTCCACCGCGCCGGCATCGAAATCCACCGGGTCGGTGGCGAAGAAGTCCTCGTTGCCGCCGCTGCGCCGGTACAGGTGCCGCAGCAGCGTGTACAGCGCCGTACTGAGGCAGTCGCCGGCGGCGGTGATGGCCTCCCGGTCGCCCCACTTGCCCAGCAGGTCGAACAGCACGCCGGTAGTGTTCACCACCAGCTTCTTCTGCAGCATGGCCAGAATACTGCCCTTCAGCGTCCCCTTTTCGTCGCTGGCGTCGTACAGCTCCGCCGCTTCGATGATGGAGCCATCCCTGGAGTTGGTGCGCCCCAGCAGGAAGTCCGCCGACACATGGTAGAAGTCGCAGGCCCGGGCCACGAAGGCCAGTCCCGGCTCCCGGATGCCGTTTTCATAGTGGCTCAGCAGCGCCTGACTGATACCCAGGGCCGCCGCCGCCTTCCGCTGGCTGATGCCCATCTCCTGCCGCAGCAGGCTCAGTGTTCTGGAAAAATCCGTTGCCATCTCTCTCACCCCGTCAATTTTTATACAGCCCGTAAATCATACCCTATTTTATACAGCTTGTAAATGCTTTTTTGCCTGCCGGGCGGAAAAATTTGCACCGCCGCCCCGGCTGTGCTACAATGGGGCAAAATCACTTCGGAGGTGCATCATGGAAGAACAACTGACTCTGTACGTGCGCTATACGGCCAAGGACGGCTGCCGCGAGGCCTTCGTCCGGGAGATCGTGGAGGCGGGCATCCTCACCCTGATCCGTCAGGAGCCGGGCTGTCTGGCCTACGACTACTACTTCTCCGCCCAGGACGAGAACGTGGTGCTGCTCATCGAGCGGTGGGAGAGCGCGGAACACCAGCGCATCCACATGCAGCAGCCCCATATGACCCGTCTGCGGGAGATCAAGGACAAGTACATTGCCGCCACCAAGCTGGGCCGCGTCCGGCTGGAGGACTGACCATGCTGTTCGACACCCACGCCCATTACGATGACGAAGCCTTCGATGCCGACCGGGACGCGGTGCTGACGGCGCTGCCGGGGCAGGGGGTGGGCCTTGTCCTGAACCCCGGCTGCGACGTGGAAAGCTCCCGCAAGGCGGTGCAGTACGCGGCGGCGTATCCCCACGTCTACGCGGCGGTGGGTATCCATCCGGAGAACTGCGGCGGCTATACCGCCGGGGATTTGGCGGCGCTGCGGCAGCTGGCACAGCAGCCCAAGACGGCGGCCATCGGCGAAATCGGACTGGACTACTACTGGGCGGAGAACCCGCCCCGTGACCTGCAGCAGCAGGTGCTCCGCGACCAGCTGGCACTGGCCGGGGAGCTGGCGCTGCCCGTCATCATCCACGACCGGGAGGCCCACGCCGACACGCTGTCCATCATCCGGGAGTTCCCCGGCGTCACCGGCGTGTTCCACTGCTTCTCCGGCAGTCCGGAGATGGCGCAGGAGCTGCTGAAGCTGGGGTGGTATCTGGGCTTCGACGGACCCGTGACTTACAAGAATGCCCGCCGCGCCCCGGAGGTGGCGGCAGTGACGCCGCTGGACCGGATGCTCATCGAGACGGACAGCCCCTACATGACGCCGGTGCCCTACCGGGGCCGGCGCAATGACTCCAGCTATGTCCATCTGGTGGCGGAGAAGCTGGCGGAGTGGAAGGGCGTGACACCGGAGGAGATAGCCCGCATCACCACGGAAAACGGGAAGCGCCTGTTCCGTATTCCCTGAAAACAACGCACAAAACAGCGGAGGGCTGCGCCCTCCGCTGTTTTTCCGCCGATTTTCCGGTTTCCTCTTGCTTTTTATCGAATGGTTCGATAAACTGATATCCTGACAACATTTTAACGGAGGTATCCCCCCATGAAGCAACTGAACCGCTGGGTCTACGCCATCGTGGGCGTGATCGTGCTGCTGTTTGCCGGTCTTGTCTACGCGTGGAGCGTGCTGTCCACCCCCATCGCCGCCGAGTTCACCGTGTGGAGCAAGGCGCAGTTGAGCCTGACGTTCACGCTGGTGATGATCCTGTTCTGCGTCGGCTCCCTGCTGTGCGGCCTGCTGGCCGGCAAGCTCAGCGCCAAGACGTCTGTCCGCATCGGCGCGGTGCTGTTCCTGCTGGGCTTCTTCCTGGCCAGCCGCACCCAGACCCCGGTCATGCTGTACATCGGCTTCGGCTTCCTGTGCGGCCTTGGCTCCGGTATGTGCTACAACGCGGTGATGAGCACCATGGTCCGCTGGTTCCCTGACCGGCCCGGCCTTATCTCCGGCGTGCTGCTGATGGGCTTCGGCGGCGGCAGCTTCGTCATCGGCAAGCTCTATCAGGCGTGGACGCCGGCAGAGATCGGCGGCTGGCGCACCAGCTTTCTGGTGATGGGCGTCCTCATCTTCGTGGTGCTGGCGATCTGCTCCTTCTTCTTTGTGGCGCCTCCGGTGGACTTTGCGGCGCCGGAGGCCAAGGGCGGCGCCAAGGCCATCCGTCCTGCGGCGGCGGACTGCACCCCTGGCCAAATGCTGAAAAAACCCGCCTTCTGGCTGTACTACGTGTGGGCCATCGCCCTCAGCGCCGCCGGCCTCGCCCTGATCTCCCAGGCCAGCGGCATGGTGTGGGAGGCCAGCGCCGGCCAGACCGCGGCGGCTGTGGCCACCATCGTGGGCCTTATCTCCATCTGCAACGCTTTGGGCCGGGTACTGTTCGGCGGCATGTACGACAAGTACGGCCGCAGCCTGTCCATGCAGTTGGTGAACATCCTGTTCATCGCCACCGCCGCCATCCTGATCTTTGCCCTCAGCAGCCGCAGCGTCACGGTGGTCATCATCGGCTTCATCGTGGGCGGTCTGGCCTACTCCGGCGTGACGCCCACCAACTCCGCGTTCTGCCGGGCCTATTTCGGCCCTGCCCACTATCCGGTGAACTTTCCCCTCATCAACAGCAACCTGATCTTCGCCAGCTTCGGCAGCACCATCTCCGGCGCGCTGTTCGATGCCAGCGGCTCCTACAACAGCACGTTTTTCCTGATCATCGGGCTGGCCGCAGCAGGCATTGTCTGCTCCCTGGCCATCTCGGTGCTGGACAAAAAGCAGAAGTAAAAGCATTCCCGGCCCGCAGTTTTCTATATGCAATAAAAGGACGCCGCAGCGGTGCTGCGGCGTCCTTTCTTCGTATGAGGGGTCAGCGGGCCTCCCGCCCGATCTTCAGTCCGGCCTCAAAGGCCTGCCTGTTCAGGGGCAGCAGCGCCGGCTTTTTGCCCAGCTTATGCTCTATGGTGCCCCACACCACGTCCTCCGGCACCACCTGCGTATAGCCCACGTAGGCCCCCAGCATGATGATGTTCAGCACCTTGGCGCTGCCCATGTCCAGCGCCATCTCCGTTACGGGCACCCTCACCACCTTCACATCGCTGCGGCCGATCTCGCTCTTGACGATGGAGCTGTTGATGAACAGGGTGCCGCCGGGCACCAGTTTATAGAGGAACTTATTGAGACTGGGGTCGTTCATGACGATGAGATCGTCCATGTGATCCCCCAGCGGCGCGCCGATGTCGTCATCGGAGATGACCACATAGCAGTTGGCGGTGCCGCCCCGCTGCTCCGCGCCGTAGGAGGGGAAGAACGTCACATTCTTGTCCGTCGAATCGCAGGCGGCCTCGGCCAGAAACTTGCCCAGCGTCATGACACCCTGCCCGCCGAAGCCGGCTACCATCAGATTCCGTTCCATCACACGCCCTCCTTGTCCTTATCCCGGATGACGCCCAGCGGGAACTCCCTGAGCATCTTTTCCTCCAGAAAGTCCAGCGCCTCCAGTGGGTCGAGGCCCCAGTTGGTAGGACAGCTGGTGACGATCTCCACCATGGAGAAGCCCTTGCCGTCCAGCTGGTTCTGGAACGCCTTGCGGATGGCCGCCTTGGTCTTTGCCACGTTGGCGGGATTGTTGCAGCTGGTGCGCTCCAGATAGTAGGGCGCTGTCAGCTGATTGAGAATTTCGCACATGTGCATGGGATAGCCATGTTCCTTGGGATCGCGGCCCTTGGGGGCAGTAGTGGCCTTCATGCCCACCAGCGTGGTAGGTGCCAGCTGGCCGCCGGTCATACCGTAAATGCCGTTGTTCACGAAGATGACGGAGAAATTCTCGCCCCGGTTGGCGGCGCTCATGGTCTCGGCCAGGCCGATGGATGCCAGATCGCCGTCGCCCTGATAGGTAAACACCAGCGTGTCGGGATTGCTGCGCTTGGCGCCGGTGGCCACGGCGCAGGCCCGCCCATGGGCCGCCAGCAGATAGTCGTATGTAAAGTAATCCATGTGCAGGCCGCAGCAGCCGACACCGATGGCGCAGGCGGCCTTATCCAGCATACCCATCTCCTCCAGCACCTCGCCGATGAGCTTGACGATGGTGGAGTGCATGCAGCCGGGGCAGAAACCGGATACCATGTCGGCCTTGATGCCCTTTGTCCTTGCGTAGACTTTTTCCATATTCCGGCACCTCCTTTATCGCGCCAGCAGCGCCCTGGCGGCGCTGATGACCTCGTCCCGTCCCATGATCTCGCCGCCTGCGTGGAGGCAGGTGCGGATGGGGCAGCGGCCCATGACCGCCAGCTGTATGTCGCTGATCATCTGGGCGGGGATGGACATTTCCACGTCCAGAATGGCCTTCACCCGTCCGAAGTCCAGCCCGGCGTAAGTCTCATAGGGGAAGGGCGACACGGTCTTGGGCCGGATGAGGCCCACCTTGTACCCCTCGGCCCGCAGCAGCTTCACGGCGCTGCGGGCGATGCGGCCGCAGATACCGTAGCCGGTGAGCACCAGCTCCGCGTCCTCCAGATACAGCGTCTCCACCTGCACGTCCTTCTTCCAGCTTTCGTACAGCGCCTCGGCGTCCCGGCAGCACTGCTCCTGCTCTTTGGTGGCCCAGCGGCCCGCCGCCACGATGCCCCGCGGCTCCTTTTGGGAGTCGTGGCCCACGGCAGAGGTGGGACGCAGCGCGTCCTTCAGCGCCCTGACCTCCTGGGCGGAGCGCATCTCCGGCAGCTCCACCGGCTCCATGATGGTGCCCATGACGCCGTCGGTGAGGATCAGCACCGGGTTGCGGTCCCGCTGGGCGTAATCGAAAGCGGCGTAGGTCATGTCCACTGCCTCCTGCACCGTGGCGGGGGATAGCACCATCATCCGGAAGCCGCCGTTGCCGCTGGCCTTGGTGGCCTGGGTATAGTCCTGCTGCGCGGGCTGGATGGTGCCGATGGCGGGGCCGCCCCGCTGTACGTTGACATACACCATGGGCAGCCGGGCGCTGGCGCAGAAGCTGATGCCCTCGCTCATCAGGCTGATGCCGCAGGAGCTGGAGCTGGTCATGGCCCGGGTGCCGGTGCCGGCGGCGCCATACACCATATTGATGGACGCCACCTCACTCTCGCCCTGCACAAAGCTGCCGCCCACCTCCGGCAGACGGCGGGCCATGTACTCCGGGATCTCGTTCTGCGGCGTGATGGGATAGCCGGCAAAGAACCGGCAGCCGGCGCGGACGGCGGCCTCAGCGATGGCCTCGGTGCCCTTCATGAATTTTCTTGCCATATCCGCACCTCCTTATCTGTACACTTCGATGGCCGCGTCAGGACACATGCGCCCGCAGATGGCGCAGCCGATGCAGCTCTCGGGATGGACGGCCACCACAAAGGGATAGCCCTTGGAATTGACCTCGTGTCCCACGGCCAGCACGCCCTTGGGACAGAACTTCACGCAGTAGCCGCAGCTCTTGCAGCTCTCTGCGCGGATGGTGACTTGCGGCATAAGTGTTTCCTCCTTTTTATTCGTCAAGTCCCGCCTCCGGAACGGTGATGCGGGGCGTGATGCACAGCAGGGGCAGGTCGGTGTGTGCCCGCACCTGCTGATGCAGGCTGTCCGGCACGGCAGCGGCCTCCACGGCAGCGTAGGGCGTCAGCATGGCAAGACCCTGTGCCAGCCCGTCCAGATACTCCTGGACCGTGGTGTCCCGCCCCAGATTGGGGTTCAGCAGGAACCGGGGCATCCGCAGGCGGGAGGCCCGCAGCACGGCGCTGAGGGTGCCGTCGATATGCTCCACCGTTCCTGACCAGGGCCGGTAGGGATTCACCACGAACCACACATCGGCGTCACGCAGCAGATGGGCGTACCCGCCGATGAGCCTTGCGCCGGTGTCATTGCCGCCCACGTCCAGGATGACGGTTTTCTCCTCATCCAGCAGCAGCGGCACCAGACCGCCCACCTGCGTGGGCGCGTCGGCGCACTGCTCCGCGAAATGGACGGTGATGCCGGCCTGCTCCAGCAGCGCCGCCGCGTCCCGGCCGCGCATAAGGGGCTTTGTCTGATCCAGATCGAAGAAGTGAACGGCACGGCCCTGTGCCGCCAGCTCCAATGCCAGCTGCACTGCGATCTCCGACTTGCCGCAGCCCGCCTCCCCCAAAAAGACCAGCTTCCGCGCCTCCGGCAGGAAAGCCCTGCTCATGCCTGCGCGGCAGGGAGGTCGAACATCTGCAGACGCTCCCGCCCCTCCAGCACGCGGCAGGCGCCGGCGGCCAGGGCCTCCAGCTCGAATTCGCCCGCCATGACCTCCACCGGCGCGATGAAGGACAGCTTCTTCGTCAGATAATCCGCCACATATTTGGAGTGGGCGATGCCGCCGGTGAGGATAACACGGTCCACTCTGCCGTCCGCCCCGGCAGCCAGACCGCCGATGGCCCGGGCGGCGCTGTACAGCATGCCGTCGTAAATCAGCTTGGCGTGGGCATCGCCGTCGGCGGTGCGTTTTTCCACCTCCCGTGCGTCGGCAGTGCCCAGATGGGCCAAAAGGCCGCCCTTGCCCCGGATGAAGTCCATCATGTCCTTCTCCGTGTACTTACCGGAGTAGCACAGATGCACCAGCGGCTGCAGCGATGCACCGCCGAAGCGCTCCGGCGCAAACATCCACTCGTCGTCCCGGACACCGTCCACCATCTTCCCGCCGATAAACAGGCGGGCGGACGCGCCGCCGCCCAGATGCAGCACGATGAGACGGCAGTCCTCCAGCGGCTTGTGCAGCACCTCCTCGGCGCAGCGCCGGGCCATGGCCCGGCAGTTCAGGGCGTGGCCCAGCATGGTGCGCCGGATCTCCGGCAGGCCGGTGATCCGGGCCTCGTCCACCATCTCGTCCACCGACACCGGGTCGCAGATAAACGCCGGGATCTTCAGGGGCTGGGCCAGCTCCAGCGCCAGCACACACCCCAGGTTGGAGGCATGGGCGGCGTTCTTCACGGTGTACATATAGTCCACCATGGACTGATCCACCAGGTAGGTGCCGGAGGCACAGGGAGGCAGCTGCCCGCCCCGGGCGCAAATACCGTCCAGCGTTGTCAGATCAAAGCTGTGGGCGGACAGCGCGCCCTCAATGGCGGCGCGGCGGAAGTCCACCTGTTCCATGACCCAGCGGAAGGGCGCCAGCTCCTCCCGGCTGTGGCGGATCGTCTCATCGAAGACCTTTTCCTCCCCGCGGAACACCGCGATCTTTGTGGAGGTGGAGCCGGGGTTGATGACCAGAATACATTTGCTCATGGGCGTGTCTGCCGGACGCGGTGCGCCCGGCGCTCCTTTCCTGTAAAATTCAAGCTTGCCAACAGCATTTTGCTATGCTATATTGACCGCAAAGCGGTCAATATATTTTTATCGCCATTTTTCTCGCCCGCCCGAGGCGGGCAGTCGAAAAATACGGCGAAATATGCCAGCCGCTCCGCTTTATGGCATATTCTTTACCGCAAAGCGGTCAATATATTTTTATCGCCATTTTTCTCGCCCGCCCGAGGCGGGCAGTCGAAAAATACGGCGAAATATGCCAGCCGCTCCGCCTTATGGCATATTTACTTCTTGTCCTAAAAAACAATGTGGGGGTGACACGATGGATATCGAAAAGCTGCGGGCGCTGAGGACTGCCGCGGACACCGGCAGCATCACCCGCGCCGCCGCACGGCTGGGCTACTCCCAGCCCGGACTCACCGGCATGCTCAACCGTCTGGAGCAGGAGATCGGCTACCCCCTGCTGCGCCGCAGCAGCGGCGGCGTTTCCCTGACGCCGGAGGGCCAGGCCCTGCTGCCGTACATCGACAGCCTCCTGCGGGAGAGTGACGCCTTCGAGAAAGCGGTGGGCCGCCATCGTCCGGCGCGGCAGGACGTACTGCGCATCGGCTCCTACACCAGCATCTCCAAAAACTGGCTGCCCCGTGTCATCAAGAGCTTCTCCGGTCAGTATCCCCACATCCGCCTGACGGTGAAGGACGGCTCCTGCATGGACATCGAACAGTGGCTGGTGGAGGGCACCATCGACGTGGGGCTCCTGAGCAACTGCTTCTCCGCCCGGCTGGACTTCCAGCCCCTGTTCCGGGACCCCTACTACGCGGTGCTGCCGCCGGACGAGGAGCCGGGGGAGACATTCCCCCTCACGGCCTTTACCGGTCGGACGTTCTTCGTCCCCTCCAACGGCGTGGACACAGAGGTACTGCGCCTGCTGGAGCGCAGCGGCGTGACGCCCCGCTTCTCCCACATCGCCACGGAGGACAGCGCCGTCATCAAGATGGTGGAGCAGGGCCTGGGGTGCAGCATGCTGTCGGAGCTGATCCTCCGGGGCAGCACCGACCGGGTCAGCCTCTCGCCCATCGACCCGCCCTCCTTCCGTGAGGTGGGCATCGCCGTCCGCGACCGGAAACACGCCGACGCCGTGGTGCTGGATTTCCTGCGCTGCGCCCGCCAAATGACGGAGCGGACCCGGTAACCTTTTCTGCTTTATAGTATAAAAGACGCGGCGTCCCGACGGAAGTTGTGATTCGTTATATTCCCATAGCATTATGCTATGGGAATATTTTTTCCGCCGGGCTGAAACATTTTGCTGTTCCCATGTGTATTCCCAGTGAAGGGCCTTTCAGACAACAAGGAGAATCACTCATGACAGAGCAACAGTTTTCCCCTCTGGCGGAGCGGTATATGGACACGGTGTTCCGGGTGGCGTACAGCTATCTGCGCTCCCCCGCCGACGCCGACGATGTGACCCAGGACGTGCTGATACAGCTGTACAAAACGGACAAGGCGTTCGATGACGACGCCCATGTGAAGAATTGGCTGATCCGCGTCACGGTCAACCGGTGCAAGAACGTGCTGCGCGCCCCGTGGCACAAGGCGGAGGACATCGCCGACTACGAAAACAGCCTCTCCTTCGAGGAGCCTCAGTGCCAGGAGCTGTTTGACGCGGTGATGTCGCTGGACCGGCGCTACCGTGTGCCGGTGCTGCTGTACTACTACGAGGGCTACCGCCAGAAGGAGATCGCCGGACTGCTGGGCGTGCCGGAGGAAACGGTGCGCACCCGGCTGGCCCGCGCCAGAGAAAAGCTGAAGCATATTTTATCGGAGGTGCCGCAGACATGACGGAACACGAGCTTTTCCAAAAGACCTTCTCCACCCTGCACGCCTCCCCTGACACACTGATGGAGGTTCAAAGGACCATGGAGAACAACAAAAAGACCCATCGCACCCTGCGCAAGGGCGCGATCATCGCCATTGCCGCCGCCCTGACGCTGACGGTGGCCGCAGCCGCCGGGGTGGTAACACTGATCAAGGCCAACGTGTCCCCCGCCGACAAGGTGGACGACACCACCTACCACGCCTTTACCGACGATATGGACGCCACCACCCCCACGGTGGAGGGCAACTCCGGTGAGCTCATCACTCTGCCGGACATGGAGCGCATCCCCGGTGACCGGGATACCGTGCAGCGTCTGGTGGGCGATTACCTGTCCAAGCTGGACGCCGAGCTCACCGTAGGCAGCACCACTATCACACTGGAGACGTTCCTTGTCGACGAGAGCGGCTGCGGCATTCTGACCTACACCGTGGACGATCCCGAAGGCGTATCCTACGAGGACGCCGGCTACGGCGAGGTGTACAGCCTGCCTTTGCAGCCCAGTATGTACCTGCGCTCTCCGGACTTCCAGCAGGGCGGCAGCATCAATGTCAAGCTCCACGTGGACAAGACCACCAGCACCGCCACCCATCTGGACGTGGTGGCCTACTTTGCCGCCGGTGAGACGTATCAGAAGGGCGACAACTTCTACTTCACCGTTTACGATGGCGGCGGCGAGGGCCGGGAGCCCTACGCCGTGGCCATCCAGCCCCGCACCTACGCCCCTGTCCGGACGCTGACCGCCGCCGATGGCGAAGAGGCCCGCATCTCCGCCGTGGGCATCACCATGGGCAACGCCTCCCCCGACCGGGAGCTGACCGCGCAGGAGCTGACGCTGCACTATGCCGACGGCACCTCCTATGTGGTGACCAGCGAGAGCCAGAACCTGATGAACTGGGTGCTGGGCTACATCTACGGCGACGGCGAGACCGCCCCCTTCGCTCACACGGTATACATCTTCAACCGCATGGTGGATGTGGACACCGTTACCTCCGTGTCCTTCGACGGCCGCTGGTTCGACTTCACCGCCGAGCAGCACATCCCCGTGCAGCTGACCTATCTTCCCTGACCCTCATATACCCCGAAGCGGAGCGGCTTTTGCCGCTCCGCTCCTCTTTTTGTCATTTCCCTATTGACAAGGTAGGCTGTTCGTCCTATAATCCCCAGTAGATTGGTAGGTATATTAGTCACAGGAGGCAACGAACATGAAAACACCGCTTCTTACCATAGAGAACCTGCACGCCGGCGTGGAGGGCAAGGAGATCCTCCACGGCGTGGATCTGACCATCGGCGCTGACGAGACCCACGTCCTCATGGGGCCTAACGGCACCGGTAAGTCCACGCTGGGCTGCGCCATCACCGGCAGCCCCGCCTATACCGTCACCGCCGGGCGCATCCTGTTCGGCGGCGAGGACATCACCGCCCTGCCCGTCAACGAGCGGGCGAAGCGCGGCATCTTCCTGTCCTTCCAGAACCCGCTGGAGGTGCCCGGCGTCACCCTCAGCGCCTTTATCCGCACGGCGCTGGAGCAGAAGACCGGCAGCCGCCTGCGGCTGTGGGACTTCAAGAAAAAGCTGAAAGACGCCATGGCCATGCTGGACATGGACGAAAGCTACGCCGACCGTGACTTGAACGTGGGCTTCTCCGGCGGCGAGAAGAAGAAGGCCGAGATATTGCAGATGCTGATGCTGGAGCCGCGTCTGGCCATTCTGGACGAGACAGACTCCGGCCTGGACGTGGACGCGGTGCGCACCGTGTCCCACGGCGTCCGGCTGTACCGGGAAAAGCAGCACGGCTCGCTGCTGATCATCACCCACAGCACCCGCATTCTGGAGTCCCTGCCGGTGGACGCCGCCCACGTCATGGAAAACGGCGTCATCGTGAAAAACGGCGGCGCGGAGCTGGTGGACGCCATCAACGAGCACGGCTTCACCGGCCTTCAGCAGTGAACGGAGGTGCCGTCATGCGCGAAAAGACCTATGTGGATGACATCGACCGCAGCGTATACGACATCCGGGACGCGGAGCACGACGCCTACCGCATGGAGGCGGGCCTGACCCCCGCCATCGTGGAAAAGCTGTCCCGTGAGAAGAACGACCCCGCGTGGATGCAGCAGTTCCGTCTCCACGCCCTGCAAATTTACAATGAGACGCCGCTGCCGGATTGGGGCCCGTCGCTGGAGGGTCTGGACATCGACCACATCGCCACCTACGTCCGGCCCAACACCAAGATGCAGAACGACTGGAAAAACGTGCCCCAGGACATCAAGGACACCTTTGAGCGGCTGGGCATCCCCGAGGCGGAGCGCAAGTCGCTGGCCGGCGTAGGCGCCCAGTACGACTCCGAGCTGGTGTACCACAACGTCCGGTCCGAGGTGGCGGCCCAGGGCGTGGTCTACACCGATATGGAGAGCGCCCTCCACGGCGAGTACGCCGATATGGTGCGCAAGTACTTCATGAAGCTGGTGCCCCCCACCGACCACAAGTTTGCCGCGCTCCACGGCGCGGTGTGGTCCGGCGGCTCCTTTGTGTACGTCCCCAAGGGCGTGCAGGTGTCCATCCCCCTGCAGTCCTACTTCCGCCTGAACGCCAAAGGCGCCGGCCAGTTCGAGCACACCCTCATTATCGTGGACGAGGGCGCCAGCCTTCACTTCATCGAGGGCTGCTCCGCCCCCAAGTACAACGTGGCCAACCTCCACGCCGGCTGCGTGGAGCTGTATGTCAAGAAGAACGCCAAGCTGCGCTACTCCACCATCGAGAACTGGTCCAAGAACATGTATAACCTCAACACCAAGCGTGCGCTGGTGGAGGAGGGCGGCGTCATCGAGTGGGTGTCCGGCTCCTTCGGCTCCCACACCGGCTGCCTGTACCCCATGAGCGTCTTGAAGGGCGACAACGCCAAGATGGAGTTCACCGGCGTCACCTTTGCCGGCGCCGGGCAGGATCTGGACACCGGCGCCAAGGTGGTGCATATCGGCAGGAACACCAGTTCGTATATGAACACCCGCTCCATCAGCAAGAGCGGCGGCGTCAGCACCTTCCGCAGCAGCGTGGTGGTGGAAAAGACCGCCAAGGGCGCCAAGTCCTCTGTGTCCTGCCAGTCCCTGATGCTGGATTCGGAGTCCCACTCCGACACTATCCCCGCCATGGACGTCCGCACCAGGGACGCCGCCATCGGCCACGAGGCCCGCATCGGCAGCATCAGCGGCGATGCCGTGTTCTACCTGATGAGCCGCGGCCTCTCGGAGGAGGACGCCCGGGCCCTTATCGTCAGCGGCTTTGCCGACAATGTATCCCGCGAGCTGCCGGTGGAGTACGCCGTGGAGATGAACAACCTCATCCGTCTTGAGATGAAGGGCAGCATCGGCTGAGCGGGAAAGGAGCTTTGACAATGGATACCATTCTTGTGAACAAACTGCCCACCCGTACATGGAACCGGCTGGGCGTCAATGAAACGGCCCTCCTCTGGGACGAGGCGGGCGCCGTGGACGGCGGCACGGAGCTGCTGTCCGCCGACGGACGGCTGACGCTGTCCGCCCATGCGCACTACACCCGGAAAACGGTGGAGGTCACCGCCGCTCCCGGCCAGCGCGTCACGGTGTACGAGACGTTCCGGGGCGGAGAGCACCTCCACGTCCGGACGGTGCTGCGGCCCGCGGCGGGCGCGGTGATCCGTCTGGTGCAGGTGCAGGCCATGGACGCGGGCGCCGTCCTGCGCAGCGAGGTGGCGGCCCGCTGTCCGGAGGGCAGCTCTGTGGAGCTGTACCGCCTGCTGCCCGGTCGGGGCGACACCTACGCCGACGACCGGCTGACGCTGGCGGACGGCGCGTCCCTGAAGGCCGCTATGGGTTATCTGGGCCGGGATGAGCAGGTCATCGACCTGAATCTGGCGGTGGACCATGTGGGGCAGAACACCCGCAGCGACATCGACGTGTCCGGTGCGCTGTCCGGCAGCGCTAAAAAGGTGTTCCGCGGCACTATCGACTTCAGGCACGGCTCCGCCGGCTCCACCGGCAGCGAGCAGGAGACGGTGCTGCTGCTTGGCGACGATGTGGTGAACAAGACCGTGCCTCTGATCCTCTGTGCCGAGGAGAATGTGGAGGGCACCCACGGCGCCACCATCGGCGCACTGGACGACAACACGCTCTTTTACTTCGAGAGCCGGGGTTTCGACCGCGCTGCGGCGGAGGACCTGATGGCCCGTGCCGCCGTGGAGCGTCTGGCCCACGACCTGGGCGACGACGCCACAGCGGAGACGGTACAGCATGAATTGAACGGAGGTATGTGACATGACCAACGCCTATCGAAAGGATTTCCCCCTGCTGATGGCGCAGGATATCGCCTATCTGGACAACGCGGCCACGGCCCAGCGGCCCCAGTGCGTGCTGGACGCGGTGCGCCGCTTCTACTGTGAGCAGAACGCCAACCCCCTCCGGGGCCTGTACCCCCTGAGTATCGCGGCCACCGACGCCTACGAGAACGCCCGGGAGGCGGTGCGCCGGTTCCTGAACGCAAAGAGCACGGCGGAGATCGTGTTCACCCGCAACACCACCGAGGGTCTGAATCTGGTGGCGTACAGCTACGGCCTCAGCCATATCAAGGCCGGGGACGAGGTGGTGGTCTCCATTCTGGAGCATCACAGCGACCTGCTGCCCTGGCAGATGGTGTGCCGCCAGACCGGCGCGTCCCTGAAATTCCTGGACTGCGAGCCGGACGGCAGCCTGGACCTGAACAAGGCCGAGGCCCTCATCACCGATAAAACGAAGCTGGTGGCCGTGACCCACGTCTCCAACGTCATCGGCCGCGTCAACCCCATCCGCCGGCTGGCGGACATGGCTCACAGGCGCGGCGCGGTGCTGGTGGTGGACGGCGCCCAGAGCACGCCCCACATCCCCGTGGACGTGCAGGCGCTGGACGCGGACTTCCTGGCCTTCTCCGGCCACAAGGTCTACGGCCCCATGGGCATCGGCGTGCTGTACGGCAAGCGTGCCCTGCTGGAGGCGATGCCCCCGTTTCTCACCGGCGGCGAGATGATCGAGTCCGTCAGCCGGGAGGGTGCGGTGTTCGCGGAGCTGCCCCACAAATATGAGGCCGGCACCGTCAACGCCGCCGGCGCGGCGGGGCTGCACGCCGCCATCGACTATGTACAGTCCGTGGGCTTCGAAGCCATGCACCGGCAGGAGCTGGCCCTGACGCAGCGGACGCTGGCGGGCATGGCAGACATGCCCCACATCCACGTCATCGGCTCGGATAAGCCGGAGGAGCACAGCGGCATCGTCACCTTCACCGTGGAGGGCGTCCATCCCCACGACGTCAGTGAGATCCTGGCCTGCGACGGCGTGGATGTCCGGGCGGGTCACCACTGTGCCCAGCCGCTTCTGCAGCATCTGGGACTCAGCGCCACGGTGCGGGCCAGCTTTGCCTTCTACAACACGGAAAACGAGGTGGACCGTCTGCTGCAGAGCCTGTCCACCATCAGGGAGCGTATGGGCTATGGAAACTAACCGCTTTTACAACGAGATCCTGACGGAGCACAACCTCCATCCCGAGTTCAAGCACGACCTGCTGGACGCCGACATCGAGCTGGCGGGGGTCAACCCCAGCTGCGGCGATGAGATACGCCTGAAGCTCAAGACCGACGGCGATACCATTACCGATGGCGCCTTCGTCGGCAGCGGCTGCGCCGTGTCCCAGGCGTCGGCGGACATCATGCTGGGCATGGTCATCGGCCGTCCCAAAGACGAGGCCCTCCACCTCTGTGACCTGTTCCAGCGGATGATCCGCGGCGAGGCCACGGAGGATGAGATCGACCAGCTGGAGGAGGCCGGCGCCCTGCGGGACGTGGCCCACATGCCCGCCCGTGTGAAGTGCGCCATGCTGGGCTGGCGGACGCTGGGCGAGGCCCTCCGCGGCAAAAACGATTAGACGATAGACCCCTGACACCACTGTTTCTCTCTCATCATACAGCAAGAGACGGATATGCGTTTTACGCATATCCGTCTCTTACCGTTTCTGCTCAGTTTTCCATCATGCTCCCGGCGAACCGCGCCGCCTCCTCCGCGATGTGGGGCAGCTTCACCAGGCTGCCCCGCTCGTTGGCCGTCTCCAGCAGACAGAAGTGGGGCGGCAGGAAGAAGGACTTGTTCATGTTCAGCGCCGAGATCAGCTGCCGCGCCAGCAGGTCGCCGCCGGAGTAGCCGGACACCACCAGGCCGAACAGCCGCTTGTCGTAAAACCGGTTCTGGCGGAACAGCGCCGTCAGCCGGTTGACGCAGGCCGTCAGGTTGGCCGCCAGCGCATCGTTGTAGTTGGCACACAGCATCACCAGCGCGTCGCACCGCCGGACAGCGGGGTAGACCTCCTCCACCATGGGGCCGCCGTAGAAGCAGCCGCCCTGCTCCCCGAAGTGGAGACAGGCGGTATAGCTGCACCCGTTGCAGTCGGCCATGGTGCCGTTGCGCAGGCAGATCTCCTCCACCTCCACCGTGTCCGGCAGGGCGCTTTTCACAAGCTCCCACAGCGCCAGCGTATTGGAGGTGCTGCGCTGGGAGGCGTGGAGCGCCAGAATGTGCCGGATGGGCGCGGGCTTTTCCCAATCCGTGAGCCGCCCGATCAACTCGGCCACAGCGGCGTGGAACGCCGTGACCTCATCGGTGCCGCCGATCTGCGCCTGCGTCCGGAAATTCCGCAGGGAGCCGGTGGCCTCCACCAGCGGCCGTCCGATAAACGCGCAGCCGGACTGGTTGGCGGCGAACACCATGTCCCGTGCCACGTCCTTGGTATAGAACTCCCCCACGCCCGTGACCACCAGCCCCGCCACACAGCCGTGGAGCAGCGTCAGGCTCCGGCGCAGACGGAAGAGCATCCGGTAGTACGCCTCGTTGCAGCCGCCCTCGTCCAGCGCCACGGCGAACAGCAGCCGCTTATCCGTCAGGCCCTCCAGCCCGTCGTCCGGGTCGCGGAACTGGCTGCCCGCCGGCAGCAGCGGCGTCAGCAGCTGGCGCAGCGGCGTACTGTGACCGTTTTCCGGCAAAAGTACCGTCAGCATGGCCCGTCCTCCTCTCAGTCGATGGCGCCCAGCCGCGCCGCCGTTTCCTCAATACGCGCCTGCAGCGCAGGCGGCAGGGACAGCTGCTCCACCTCGATGCCTGCGGGCGTCAGGCGGCTGCGGCAGCCCATGAAGATGCCGTCCATATACACGGAGGCGTAGTGCCATTGGCCCCGCAGCAGTGCCAGCAGCGTCAGCGCACCGGAGCTGAGGGCCGGGGCCACATAGGGCTTGTAGCCCAGTCTCCGCATGTCCAGATTGGCGTGCGCCACCTTCTCCGTCAGCTCCCGGGACAGGGCGTCGTCGTAGTGCTCGATGGAGTTGGCCAGCACCAGGTCCTCCCCGTGAGGACCGAAGGCCCGTCCCTCCGTGAGATAGGCGGCAAAGCGAGGGTCCTTCCGGGCGAAGTACAGCGCACGGGCATGCATGACGCCCAGGCCGAAGCCCCGCACCTGACAGGGACGCAGGCCCCTGCCGTCCGGCTCGCCGCTTTCGTCCCGGCTGCTCTCCCGCAGTACAGCGCGGCATAGGGGATCCACCGGGTCGCTGACCACGCAGAAAAGTCCCTTGTAGCCCTTATCCCGCGCCATGCGGGCATAGACGGCGGCCAGCTCCCGGTTCAGCCCATACTGCGCCATGCGCACATCGCCGCCGGTGACGGAGGTGTCCGGCACCATCCGGGAGGCGCAGAACAAAAACACGTCGCCGTCAAATACCTGCTCCGGCTGGATGATGTCCACCGGCGGCATGGCCGCGCCGTCCGGCGGCTGGATCTGGTTCAGCTCGAACTCCCAGCGCTGGGCCGCGCCGGGGCGCACATCGCAGATGCCGATAGACGCGATGACGTCGCCGCCCATGAGCCGCAGGCCCATCAGCAGCGTGCTGCCCACATCGCCCAGCGCCAGCAGTGTGACGCGGACTTTCTCCGACAGGCGCAGCACGCCGCCGGAGGCATTGTCAAAGCCCAGAGTAAAACCGTTCATATCGTTTCTCCTTTCCCGTCAGTCCGCCGGGCGCATCCGCTTCAACAGCTCGATATCCCCCTCCAGACAGGCGGAGGCGGCGCGGCTCACGTCGTAGGTGATGCAGCCGCCCTTGTCGGGACACAGGGGCAGCACCACCGCTTCGCCCAGCCGGTTCAGCGTCAGGTTGCGGGCGTAGAGGCTTCGGAACTCCGTCTCCAGCGCCAGCAGGATATCCCGTGCGTTTTCCAGGCAGCACAGGCTCAGCTCCCACGCGGTGCGGCCGTCCATGGGGGCGAATTCCGGCGCGGCGTAGGGCAAAATGCGGTTCACAGACGGCTGAAGCCCGCCGGGGAGCCGCTCGGTGCGGCGGACGGTGTCGCCGCCGATAAAGGGATACAGCGTGGATTCCACGAACCGCATCCGCAGGTTGGGCAGGTAGTAGATGCCGTCCACCGGATAGCCCAGCTGCTCCATAAGCTCCCGGCCCACGCCGGTGAGATAGCCCACCAGCACCTGATCCACCGGGGTATTTGTCTCCTCCAGCAGCGGGGCCAGACGCCGGATACGCTTGCCGTCGTGGAGCATGTCGTCCACCAGGATCACCGGCCGGTCAAAGGCCCGGATGGTGCGCACCTGGTCGGGCAGCGGCGAATAGTCGGGGTAGGCTTCGATGGAATAGGCGCTGAGATCCGCCTCGTACACCTTGTCGGTGCGCAGCGTCTTGGTAACGGTGTTGGGCACCGCCACGCCCCGCAGGATCTTGCCGTAGGGCACACAGATATCGGGGCCGAGGACCCGCGGCGTCACCGGCTCCGCCGGCACGCCGTTGCGGGCGGTGATGCGCTGGAGCAGCCGGTGGTAGATGACCCCGGCTGACAGGCTCAGCACCAGTGAGCCTGGCTGCAGCTTCGTCAGCGCGGCCTGCAGACGCCGGTGGGCGCCCGCAATGGCCGCCGCCACACGGGGCGATGTGCCCAGCGGTGCCTTGATGGCGGTGTCCACGTTGCGGCTGAGGACAATGGGCCGGCGCATATCCACGCCCAGCACGTCATAGCCCTCCCGGTGCTGCACGGGTACGAAGCCCTGCAGCTGCGCCAGCTGCCGTCCGTAGCCGGACACGGCGCCCTCCAGCGGGCAGTACAGCGCGTAGGTGTACTCCCGGCTGAGGGCGGTGGTCAGCACCTCCGTCAGCAGCAGCTGACCGAGATCCAGCTGCCGCTCGCCCTTGGGGACGAACAGGCCGCTGAGCAGCAGGGTGCGGCCCCCGGCGTTCTGGCGGACGATGCCGCTGAGAGCCGGATCGTTCAGCCGTGCGAACAGGTGCTGGGAGTCCAGGCAGCGGTAGGACGCCGCGCCCAGCACATCGCCGCTGACGCCGTCGCACAGCAGCATCAGCTGGTCGCCGCACTCCTCCAGCCGTCGGCGCATGGCGGCAGAGGAGGCGCCGAAGATGTCCCGCAGCAGGCTGTCCGTCCGCTCCTCCGGGCCGGGGCAGCTGACGAACAGCAGATCCTCCGTCCGCAGCACCGGCTTGTCCTGCGGCTCCCGGAGGTACAGGCCCTGCCGGTAGATGAACTCCTGGGCCATGGGGTCGATGAGATTGGACACATCCCGGTTGGCGTCCACCGCCTCCCGGATGCGGGTGGAGCTGATCTCCTCCAGCTGGGGCGGCAGTGTCAGTTCCACCACATGGCCGGTGATACAGCTGTAATCCGCCGGCTCGGCGTCCGGCTCCGTGCGGCGGAACACCACATGGTCGAACGTGTGGATGGAATCCGCCGTGGGCGGCTTGTGATAGGACGATGCGTGGGCCACCACGTCGCTGCCCACCACGATGGACACGCTGCGCCCCGGAAACGCCTGCCGCAGCTGGCGCAGGTTTTCCGGGTTGGCGATGTTCACCGGGAAGTTCTCCGGGAAAATGTGGACGTGGAACTCGTTGGCCACGGACATGGCCGCGATGCGGCGGCGGATGCGGTAGGGCTGGGTGCGCTTGGACCAGGAAAACTCGTCAATGGCCAGCAGCACCTCGAAGCCCGCGTCCCGGATAGCCCGGACGATGCCCTTGTGGGACAGGGTGAAGGGGTCGAAGGTGCCGGGGAAGAAAGCCAGCGGCCGGGGCGGGCCGAAGTCGAAGCCCTCCCGGAACAGCTGCTCCTCCGTCATGAAGCGGTAGAGCCGGCCCAGCATGGCCGCCCGGTAGTAGAATGTCAGGCCCTCGTCCGGCTCCTCGTCGTAGGCGGCCAGCAGCTTCCGCTCCGTCAGCACAAAGGCGCGGCACTTCTCGTGGTCGCCCAGCTCCGCCGAGCCGAACACCCGGCGGCCCAGCACGTACAGCGCCTCCTGCCGCACAGCGGCGTCGATGCCGTACAGGCCCCGCATCAGCATGCCCAGCAGCCGCTGACGGCGGCGGCGGTAGGCCTCGTCCTCCTCGGGATAGCGGGTGCGGTAGGTGTCATAGGCCTCATAGATGATGCCCACGGTGTCCAGCACCGAGGCGGCCACCCGGCTGTCGGAGGCGCTGAGGTTCACCCACAGGTCGTCCAGCACCTCGTCCAGCTCAGCGGGAGGCAGCCACAGGGCAAAGCGCCCCAGATAGTCGGGGATATACTTGGTGAACTCCTGCTGACCCAGCTCCAGACCGCGGCACAGCTCCACCGCCACCTCGTTGCGCTGGTCCGCCGTCAGGCGGGGGGCCAGCTCCAGCAGGGCGCTGCCGGCGCTGTGGCGTACGGTAACGCGGTCGCTGACCTTGATGAGATTGGAAAGATGGGTGGCGATGTGCAGTGCGGGGCTGCTGCCGCTGCGGGCGAAGTCCGTCAGCAGACGGATGTTGGCCTGCTTGGTGATCCACGGCGTGGCGGTCTTCAGGTTGTCCAGAAATATCTCGGACACGGCGTCGTCCGGCAGGGTGATGGCCGCGCCGCTCTGCATCACATCCTCCCGCAGCAGACGGAGGGTGGTGCTGCCTGTGCAGTCCGTCCGCTCCAACGCCCGCAGGGGGCCGGGAGACTGGGGCGCCAGCCGGTGCAGCCGATCCAGCAGCAGTACGGCGGCGGTGCGCACCTGCACGTCCTCCCGGGCGGAGAGCGTCTCGGCAAACCGCAGCAGCAGCGCCGTGTGGCGGCGGGTATACACCGCGTCCGGCAGCGCGGCGGCGGCGTCCAGCAGCTGGAACGCCGCGCTGTCCTCCAGCTTCTCCGGCCGGCGGTAGTAGGCGAACAGCGGTGCCAGAAAACGCTCCTCCCGGCCTGCGGCGTGCTGCAGCAGGGAGATGACCACGAATTTCAGGGTATAGCCGATCCACCGCCGGTGCTGGGGCATCAGCTTGTGGTCGGGGTAGAGGATCTTGTCCAGATACAGCTTCCACTGGTCCAGATCGGTGATGGACCGGGGATCGGGACGGCTGCCGGCGGGCCGCTCCTTGGCGTAGCCGGCGTGGAAGCCGCCGATGATCTCGCCCAGCAGCGCCGCCGCCTGACGGCGGATGTCGCCCTCCCGGTGCATCAGCAGCTCATAGAGAAAGGCCAGCGTCTGCACCTTCTGGGGAATATGGAGGTACAGGGAATAGGATTCAAACACGCCCAGATATGCCCGCAGGCGGCGCCAGTTTGTCTCGCCTCTGGCCAGCTCCAGCAGCTGGGCGAAGCTGCGCTGCCCGGTGAGGCGGCTCATCAGCTCCATATTGTGCTCCACGCACTGCATGGTCAGGGCGTGGAGGGCCTCGTCGTCGGTCATCAGCGCCGTCTGCTTTACCGGGCGGGGCGGCGTGTCGCGGCCGCACAGCGTCATGTCCACGCCCTTGTCCACCATGAACTGCTCAAAATCCCGCAGCCGGGCGTAGACCCGCATGTACCGGCGGCGCTTGGCATCGTCCACGCCGTCCAGCTTGGCCAGGATCACGTCAAAGGCCTCCGCCAGCGAGGAGATACGGGTGATCTCCCGCCCGTCGGGGCCGCGGCTCTGCTTCACCCGGAAGTCCGCGTAGATCAGCAGCAGCGACTCCACCGACAGGTAGTCCGGCTCCAGATCCCAGACGGAGTGGTTGGCGGCCACATGGCCGATATCGGTGATGCGGCGGCGGCGGAACCACAGATCGGTGTAGTAGTAGTGCAGATAGGGCACCCGCTCGCCGGGACGGCAGCCGAACTTGCCGATGTCGTGTCCGGCGGCGCTGCCGGACACCAGCGCCAGATCCAGTGCCACACCGGCGCGGCGCAGCGCCCTGGCGGCGGTCATGGCCACATGGTGGACGCCGGCGATATGCTCCAGCGTGCGGTAGGGCGTGGCCTCCAGCCCCAGCCGCATCAGCTCATAGACGTACTCCCGCTTCCAGCTGCGCAGCATCTGACCGTAGCTGGCGGCGCAGGCGCAGCCGGACAGCTCCTCCTCCGTCAGGAAGTCGAACGTCCACGCCGGGTCCCTGGGCAGCAGCTCCTCCTCCGCGGCAAACAGCACCTGCAGCACCGACAGGAGGAACACCGCCCCCGGACCGTAGGGCGCGGCGGCGTCCCGCTCCGGGTACAGCAGGCGGCGGGCAAAGTCGTAGGTATAGGCCAGCCAGCCCTGCTCCGGCTCTCTGCCGCCGCTGAGAACGTCCAGCTCCGGGCGGCACAGGGCCAGCACGTCGGCGCAGCGCAGCCGCTCCCCATGGAACAGCGGGGCAAACCGCTGCATGTAGTTTTCGGCCTCCAGCGTCCGGGCAAACGTCTCCCCGTCGGGCAGCCAGTCCGCCGCGGGGCGGTTGGTCAGACGGCGGCGCAGGGCGCTGTTCATCTGGCGGATGCGTTTTTTCGTCATGGCGATCCCTCCCGTATCAAGGGGCGCACCGTCCCGGATACACCCCGGACGGCGGCAGCTTTTCAACAATATTTTATGCCACGGGAACGGGTGCTGTCAATATTTCCCCGGCGGCAATCTTAGTATGCCCTTAAGTCTTTGTTCACAGTTCGTTCACATTCAGCCTCCGCCCCCATGATATGATGAGCATGACAGCCTGCCGACGGTTTTTTCCTTTTTTCGCGGAACATTTTTCCGGGGCATGCCGTCATACATGTATGTGAGATACTGCGGCGCGCCGCAGAGGAAAAGCAAAGGAGATAATACGATGAAGAAAGCTGCATTCATTCTGGCGCTGGCCATGCTGCTGGGCGTGGCGGCCGGCTGCGGTGAGAGCAACGGGGAAGCATCCGTGCAGTCCGTCTCCATGATCTGCGGACTGGGCTCCGCCGGTCTGACGGACCGGTTTGCCGGCGTGGTCAGCGCGCTGGGCGAGACGAATATCAAGAAGGACGACTCCATGGCCATCGGCGAGATCAAGGTCAAGGTGGGCGACGCCGTCAAGGAGGGCGACGTGCTGTTCACCTACGACATGAGCCAGCTGCAGCTGGACCTGGAAACGGCCCAGCTGGATCTGGAATCCCTCAAGTCCCAGCTGGCGGACAAGGAGGATGAGAAGAAGCAGGCGGAGGACTCCCTGAACGATGCGGAGGACGATGCCGCCCGCCGTCAGCTTCTGCTGGACATCCGGCAGTACAACGTAGACATCCAGAGCACCAACCGCAGCATTACAGAAAAGAGCCGTGAGGTCGAAAAGCTGCAGAGCAACCTGAAGAACAGCGATGTCAGGTCGGAGGTGGCCGGTGAGGTCAAGAGCGTCAATCCCGATGGCGGCACCGACGACCGGGGCAACGCGCTGCCTCTGATCTCCATCGTGCAGACCGGCGGCTTCCGGGTCAAGGGCTACGTCAACGAGAACAACGCGGCGGTGCTGAACGAGGGCGCACAGGTCATCATCCGCTCCCGCGTCAGCGACCAGACCTGGAAGGGCACCATCTCCTCCATTGACTGGAACAACCCCGCCCAGAGCAGCAATAACTCCTATTACGACAGTGGCTCCAGCGACACCGGTAACTCCAGCAAGTACCCGTTCTATGTGGAGCTCAGCAGCAGCGACGGTCTGCTGCTGGGTCAGCACGTGTACATCGAGCCGAATCTGGGACAGGACGCCCAGAGCACCGGCATCCAGCTGCCGGCCAGCTTCATCAACGACGCCGATTCCTCCCCTTGGGTCTGGGCCCAGAGCAGCAGCGGCAAGCTGGAGAAGCGCAGCCTGACGCTGGGCGAATACAACGCGGAGCTGGATACCTACGCCGTGACAGCCGGTCTGACGGCGGCGGATTATATCGCCTATCCCGACGATACGCTGAAAGCCGGTATGACCTGCGTCACCTATGACGAGAGCACATTTGACCCCGATAACAGCGGCGTCACAGACGGCGGCCATGTGGACAACGGCGGTGTTGTGGATGACGGCGGCGTTGTGGACGGCGGCTTTGACGCGGGCATGGCGATCCCCGAGGGCGGCATGACTGACGGCGTCGAGGATATGCCCACGGCGGACGGCCTCGTTACCGACGAGCCGGTGGAGGGCTGAGTATGATCCTTGAAATGCGCGACATCTGCAAGGACTACCCCATGGGTAAATCCGTGAACCACATCCTCAAGCACATCGACCTGGATGTGGAGGCGGGGGAGTATCTTGCCATTATGGGTCCTTCCGGCAGCGGCAAGACCACGCTGATGAACCTCATCGGCTGCCTGGACGTGCCCACCAGCGGCAGCTATCTGCTGAGCGGACAGGACATTACCAAATGCACCCCCAAGCAGCTGGCGGAGGTGCGGAACAGGCAGCTGGGCTTCGTGTTCCAGTCCTTCAACCTGCTGCCCAAGCTGACGGCGCTGGACAATGTGGCGCTGCCCCTGCTGTACGGCGGCGTGAAAAAGGCCGAGCGGCTGGAGCGTGCCAGAGCGGCGCTGGACATCGTGGGCCTGTCCGACCGGGTGGACCACCGCCCCGACCAGCTCTCCGGCGGCCAGTGCCAGCGTGTGGCCATTGCCCGCGCCATCGTGGGCAAGCCCCAGCTCCTGCTGGCCGACGAGCCCACCGGCGCACTGGATTCCGCCAGCGGCGCACAGGTCATGGAGCTGTTCCAGCAGCTCCACGAAAGCGGCTCCACCATCATCATGATCACCCACGATCAGGGCATCGCACAGCATGCCCACACCATTATGAACATCCGCGACGGCGTGCTGTCAGGAGGTGCGTTCCATGAGTAAATCCCTGAAAAAAACACTGCTCATCGTGGGCATCGTCGTGGCCGTGTGCGCCGCCGTATGGGGCGGATTGACGCTGGCCCGCAATGCCCAGCGCAGTGATGTGAACGTCTACCCCGTGAGCAGCTTTGCCATGACCGATTACTGGGGCGACACCGCCAACACCAGCGGCTCGGTGAGCACCGACAAGCTGCAGAAGATCTACATCTCCCAGAGCCAGACAGTCAATGAGATCTTCGTCAAGGAGGGCCAGACCGTCAAGAAGGGCGACAAGCTGCTGGCCTACGACTCCACGCTGTCTCAGGCGGAGGTGGACACCGCGGAGATCCAACTGGAGCGCATGCAGCTCAATCTCGAGACTTCCAAGGACGACCTGGAGCTGTACAAGCGGGCGCAGAACCGCGAGGAGCTGCAGGCGGAATATGACCAGCTGGCTGCGGAGCTGGAGCAGCTGATCAAGGAACAGGATGAGAAGGGCAAATATTACAGCCCCGTGACGGAGGGCTTCATCAAGGGCACCGGCAGTACAAAGGATCACCCCCTGTATTACCGGCTGCTGGAGGATACCAAAAAGAATGAGTACTATCTGACGGATGATTACATCCGCACGAAGATCCTCCAGCACCGCACCCGCGCCTATGTGGTGCTGGTGCAGAACGCCGGCAATGTGAGAAACGGCGCCGTCACCTGCTACGGTATGTACATTGTGTCGGACGACACCGCCGCGCCGCTGAAGCTGAAGCTGATGAACGACCTGCCGGCCTATGTGGACGATTACTCCACAGAGATCACGCCGGAGATCAAGGCGGCCCAGCAGAAGCTGGAGAAGATGCAGGATCTGTTGAGCGAATCCCACAGCAAGGAGGAGCTGAAGTCCCTCATTGCCACCACTGAAAAGGCGGTCTACGACTATACGCGGTCTGTCAAGCAGGCGCAGATCGACCTGGACAAGAAGAAAAAGGAACTGGGCGACGGCACCGTGTACAGCGAGATCGACGGCACAGTTAAGGCCGTACGGGACGCCTCTGAGGCTTACAACAACAGCGAACCTGTGGTGGAGGTCTCCGGCGGCGGCGGCTACTATATCACCGGCTCCCTGGGCGAGCTGGATCTGGGCAAGGTGAAGATCGGCGACACCGTGCAGATCAGCAGTTGGATGACCGGCACCAGCTGTGAGGGGCAGATCGTGGAGATCAGCGACTTCCCCACGGAAAACGGCAGCTACTGGGGCGGCGACTCCAACAGCAACGTGTCCTATTACCCCTTTAAGGTGTTCGTCACCGAGGACGCCAACCTGCAGGCCGGTGACTATGTGGATATGTCCTATCGGAAGACCGTTACCGACGACGGCAGCAGCCTGTACCTGCAGACCATGTTCATCCGCTCCGAAAACGGCAAGAGCTATGTGCTGCTCCGGGGCGAGAACGGCAAGCTGGAGCAGCGCTGGGTGCAGACGGGCCGCGACCTGTGGGGCAGCTACACCCAGATCCGCGGCGGTCTGACGGTGGACGACTATGTGGCGTTCCCCTACGGCCGGGACGTGAAGCCCGGCGCCGCCACGGTGGAAGCCACCGCGGACCAGCTATACGGTGCGATGTAAGGAGGCGAAGCGATGTTAGAAAATATCAATCTTGCCTTTCAGGGCGTATGGAGCCATAAGCTGCGGTCGTTTCTGACCATGCTGGGCATCATCATCGGCATCGCCGCCATCATCACCATCGTGTCCACCATTCAGGGCACCAACGAGCAGATCAAGCAGAACCTCATCGGCGCCGGCAACAACGTGGTGCGCGTGCAGCTGACGCAGGACGGCAACCAGGTGGAGCTGGGCTATATGGACCTGCCGGAGGGCGTCGGCTGCGTTACGGAGGAAATGCGTGACGAGATGAGCCGGCTGGGCAGCGTACAGGATGTGTCCCTGTACCACCAGCGCCAGTGGCCCGACGGCGTATACGTGGGCGACAACTCCTTCAGCGGCAACCTGTACGGCATCGACAGCCACTATCTGTCCGCGGCGGACTACGCCGTCAACTACGGCCGTGCGTTTATCCAGTCGGACTTTGATAACTGCCGGAAGGTGGCGCTCATCGACGCCAAGACGGCCCAGAGCCTGTTCCAGGGCGAGAACCCCATCGGCGGCATCATGGAGATCTCCGGCGAGCCGTTCACCGTGGTGGGCGTTGTCTCCGCACGGGTATCCTCCGAGCCGGTGATCAACAGTCTCAACGACTACTATATGTACTCTGGCAACACCTCCGGCACGGTGTTCATCCCCGACAGCTGCTGGCCCATCGTCTACCGCTATGACGAGCCCCAGTCCGTAGCCGTCCGGGCCACGTCCACCAACGACATGACCACCGCCGGCAACAACGTGGCCGAGTACCTCAACAGCCACGTCATCGCCACCGACAAGTACAAGTACCAGTCCAAGGACCTGCTGGAGCAGGCCAGCCAGCTGCAGAGCCTGTCCGAAAGCTCCAATAAGCAGCTGATCTGGATCGCCGCCATCTCTCTGGTGGTGGGCGGCATCGGCGTCATGAACATCATGCTGGTGTCCGTGACGGAGCGTACCCGCGAGATCGGTCTGAAGATCGCCATCGGCGCCCAGCAGAGTCGTATCCGCCTGCAGTTCCTAACGGAGGCGGCGGTGCTCACCAGCATGGGCGGCATCCTGGGCGTGGGCTGCGGTATTGGCCTTGCGGAGATGATGTCCCACATCATGAGCACGCCGGTGGCCATCAGCGTCCCGGCCTGCATCATCGCCGTGGCCTTCTCCATGGTCATCGGTGTTGTGTTCGGCTTCGTACCGGCGGTGAAGGCCTCCAAGCTCAACCCCATCGAGGCCCTGCGCCGCGAATAAAAAATACACAAAAAGGAAGGACCTGCTGTCGCAGGTCCTTCCTTTTTGTGTTCTGTCAACTCTCGTTCTGTCAGTTTTCCTCCTGTGCGGGGACGAACACCCGCCGGGCCATGCCCGTCAGCTCCGCCGCCGAGGCGCCGCTGCCCACCGTCAGGCTGTACGTCAGGCCCGGCGCCACGTCCTTCCAGATGACGGCGCCCTCGCCGCCCTCCGTCCAGCACAGCCGGGCGCTGCACCAGCGAACGGCGGCCTCCGCCGTCTCGCTGCCGCCGGTAAACTGCGAAATGTCCGGGATCTCCTCCGTCACGTCGGCGGTCGGGGCCATGCGGTAATGCCACGTCAGGCCGTCGGACCGGAACGACACCTCCGTGACGGTCATGCCGTCCAGCTCAAAGAGGTCATACCCCAGCACCTCCACGCCCTCCGGCGGGGACGGCACCGTGTAGGCCTGGGCATCCATCAGGGAAAAGGCGGTCACCAGCGTCTCGCCGCCGTCCCAGGGCACGCAGTACCACTGGATACCGGCGCCCGCGTCGTACCAGCCCACCGCGCCGCCGTCGTACAGCAGCAGCGTCAGGCCGCTGATCTCCCAGCTGGCGGAGGGCATAGCGCCGTCCGGTGCGGCCAGCGGCTCCGCGGTATAGACCGCGCCGTAGTCGTAGTCCCAGCCGTCCACCGCCACGGTGCAGGAGACGGAGGTCACACCGCCGCCCTCATCCGTGTGCAGGTCGTAGTCCGAAACGCGCACCGCATCCGCCGGCAGCGCCAGCGTGGCGCTGAGCGGATCGGCGTCCGCCATCGGCGCGGCGGAGGGTGCGGCGTCCGCGGCGCCGTCCGTCCGGCCCGCCCGCCACGGCTGTACCAGCAGCAGGGCGGCGATGCACAAACAGGCGGCCAGCGTGCCCCACCGCAGGGTGGGACGCCGTACCGGCAGGGGGCGCTGGGCCTCCTCCAGCAGCTCGTCGTCGATGGTGTCCATCATCATGCGCAGCATAGGCTCGTTCACAGCATCCCCTCCTTTTCCAGACACTGCCGCAGCCGCTGGCGGGTGCGGAACAGGGAGGACTTGATCTTCTCCTCCCCGGCGCCGCAGGCGTCCGCGATCTCGCGGATGCTCTCGCCATACCAGTAGCGGCGGATAAAATATGTACGGCTCTGCCGTGTCAGCTGCCGCAGAAAATCGTTGAGTACCCTGGCAAATTCCTGGCGCTGGAGGGACGCGGCCGCGGCGTCCTCCGCCGGCAGACAGCCCTCCAGCTCCTCAAAGGCCACCGTCAGGTCGCTGCGGCGCTGGGCAGCTTTGTTGTAGTCGCAGCGGTCCAGCGCCACGCGCCGGACGATGCAGGTGATATAGGCCGCCAGACTGCGGGGCCGCTCCGGGGGGATGGCGTTCCACAGCCGCAGCCACACGTCGGAGACGCATTCCTCCGCGTCCCGCCGATCCGGCAGGATGTGGCACGCCGCTGCCAAACACTTTTTCCCATATCGGGCCTCCACGGCCTCCAGTGCCGCCGGGTCACGGCGGAAAAACAGGTCGATGATCTGTACGTCCTCCAAGACGCGCTCCCTCCCTTGCGGATGGTGTGTCCCTACATCCTACCACACCGGGCGGGAAAACGCCAGCGGAACCTTTGCGGCAAAACGCCGCCTCTGCTGTCTATGACGGCACGGGGCGGCGTTTCGTTGCGGTATGTCAGCGGGTGGTGGGCGGCGGTGCGTTCCAGCCGTCGGGAAAGTTGGCCAGCACCCACCTGCGGGTGTGGTCGATAAAGGCCCGTGTGCTGTTGGACAGGGCGTTTTTGTCCTTGACGCAGATGCCGATGTTCCGGTAAAACGGCTGGGGCAGGGAGCAGGACACCAGCGGATAGGCGCAGTGGTAGAGCATCAGCTCCTCCATGACGCTGATGCCCAGCCCGTTGGACACCATGGCCAGAATGGTCTGGTCCTGCTGGACGGTGTACTGGATCTTCGGCTTCAACCCCAGCGTGTCGAACACCGCCTGGATCTCGTAGTCGTCGCCCTCGTCCAGCAGGATCAGGGGATACTGCTCCAGTGCCTCCGGCGGAAAGGGGTCCGCGCCGGCCAGCGGGTGATTGCAGGGGACGATGACCTTCCACTGGTCCCGCTGCAGGAGCCAGCAGTCCAGATACTTCTCCGCCGGAGCCGGCAGGCTGATGAAGCCGCAGTCGGCCTGCCCCTTCAGCACCCAGTCGCTGATCTCGTTGTTGAAGTTGGAGGGCAGCAGTTCGAACTCGATACGGGGGTAGTGCTCCTGAAACGTTTTGAGGATGTTGGGCAGCCATTTCTCCGACACGCTGGTGAACGTGGCCACCTTCACAAGGCCCGTCTCCAGCCCCCGCAGATCGGCGGCCCGCTGCTCCAGCTGGTGCTGCATGGCGCACATCTTCTCAAAATAGGGCATCAGCTCCCGGCCGTCCGCCGTGGGCGTGACGCCGCCGTGACTGCGGATCAGCAGGGGCACACCCAGCTCCTCCTCCAGCGAGCCGATGGCATGGCTGACGCCGGACTGGGTAAAATTCATCTCCCGGGCCGCCGCCGTAAAGCTGCCGCACGCCACGGTTTTCAGAAAGATCTGGTATTTCGCCACACTCATGGCCTCACGCTCCTCTCATACAAACAGTATAGCACAGGCTCCGCCATGGTGCAAAGTATTTTTCATGGTTTTGATGAATATGATGCGTTTTACAAATTGACCGCGTTGTGGTACATTAAAAACACGTTAAGAGAACTGCAGGAAAGGAGGCGCTGAAGCATGGGTCTGAACATTCTGTTGGCTGCTCTGGCCGGTCTTCTTGTGGTGGTCGGCATCGTCAGCAAGGTCACCAGTAAGTAACCTGTTTTTCCCATTCAACTTTTCTTCCTTCTAAAATTTTTACCTCCCACATCCGGCGGCACCCCTCTCCCCAAGCCGCCGGCACGAAGGCCCCGTGCGATGCGCGGGGCCTTCGCCTTTCCGGGAAAGCGGGCGCGCCTTGCTTTTTCGCAGCCGCTGTGCTATAGTGGGCGCCAATAAGAAACGAGGTATCGGGATATGACACAGAAAAAGACCCACACCCTATCGCTGCTGGCGGCACTGACCTCCGCTGTGATCTTCGGCATGAGCTTCATGTTCTCCAAGCTGGCGCTGGAGGTGGCGGCGCCCACGGTGCTGCTGGCCTTTCGGTTCACCGTGGCGGTGGCGGCCATGTCGCTGGTCATCTTAGTCAATGCGCTGGTGGGAAAGCTGCGGGGCCGTCCGCTGTTCGCCTTCTCCCTGCGGGGCAAGCCGGTATACAAGCTGCTGCTGCTGGGCATCGTGCAGCCGGTGGCGTATTTCATCTTCGAGAACTACGGTATCCTGTACACCTCCTCGGCGGTAGCGGGCACCATCATCGCCGCCGTGCCGGTGTGCTGCATCCTCATGGACGTGCTGGTGCTCCACGAAAAAGTGACGCTGAAGCAGGTGCTGTGCGCGCTGGGCGCCATCGGCGGCGTGGCGCTGATCTCCGTGGGCGGGGCGGTGATGGTCTCCGCGCTGGGCATGCTGTTCCTGCTGCTGACCATGCTCAGCGACACCCTGTATTACGGCATCAGCCACGATGCGGCCAAGCGTTTTACCCCCTTTGAGATGACCTACGTCATGTTCATCGTGGGCATGGTGGTGTTCATCCCGGTGGGACTGATCTATGCCGGTGGGCTGCAAAGCCCCCTGATCACCGCGCCCCTCCACAGCGGCAGCTTCTGGCTGGCGGTGCTGTATCTGGGCCTTCTATCCTCGGTGCTGGCCTACGGGCTGCTGAACTTTGCCAACAGCCACCTGTCCGTGTCGGAGACATCGCTTTTCTCCAACGTCACCACGGTGGTGTCTGTGCTGGCAGGCGTGGTGCTGCTGAAGGAACCGTTCAGCATCTGGCAGATGCTGGGCGTGGCGGTGATCCTGGTCTGCGTGTTCGCGGCCAACGTATCCGGCGGCAAGGAATCCTAAGGAAGCCTGACGATTTTTTACAGGAGGTGCTGCGATGTATAAGAACGAGACGCGCTATGCGCTGATGAACGGCGTGGTGCTGGACGGCACCCGGAACATGACGCCCCAGGCGGGGAAGACCGTCTGCGTGGAGGGCAGCCGTATTGCCGCCGTCACCGACGGGCCGGCGCCCGCCGGGTACGAGCCGGTGGATCTGGCGGGACGGTATGTGCTGCCGGGGCTGATCAACATGCATGTCCATCTGCCGGCCTCCGGCAAGCCGAAAAAGAAGCCCTCCGACCCCAAAAAGCTGGTGAAGCTCATCACCTCCAACGGCCTGATGCGCCGGGTGGGCGTCCGCCTGTGCGAGGGCTATGCCAGAACGGAGCTGCTCAGCGGCGTCACCACCATCCGGACGGTGGGCGGCGTGGCGGATTTTGACACCATCATCCGCGACCGGGCGGCCGCCGGCGAGATCCTGAGCCCCCGCGTGGTGGCGTCCAACATGGCGGTATCCGTGCCGGGCGGGCACATGGCCGGCTCCCTGGCCTACGAGGCCCGGACGCCGGAGGAGGCCGCCGCCTATGTGGAGCGGATCGCGGCAGAGAAGCCCGACCTCATCAAGCTGATGATCACCGGCGGCGTCATGGACGCCGAGGTGGTGGGGGAGCCGGGTGTATTGCGGATGCAGCCGCCGCTGGTGAAGGCCGCCTGTGGCCGTGCCCACGCGCTGGGCATGAAGGTAGCCGCCCATGTGGAAAGCCCGGAGGGCATCCGGATGGCGCTGGAAAACGGCGTGGACTCCATCGAGCACGGCGCCATGCCGGACGCGGACATCCTGCGGCTGTTCAGGGAGCGGGGCGCTTTCCATATCTCCACCATCTCTCCCGCCGTGCCCTACGCCCTGTTCGACCGCAGCATCTCCCACTCCACCTATGAGCAGCAGGAGAATGGCCGGGTGGTGTTCGAGGGCATCGTGGCGCTGGCCAAGGCGTGTCTGGAAAACGGCATTCCCGTGGGGCTGGGCACCGACACCGGCTGCCCCTACATCACCCACTACGACATGTGGCGGGAGCTGTGCTACTTTGTGAAATACTGCGGTGTGACGCCGGCCTTTGCGCTGTACAGTGCCACGCTGCTCAACGCGGAGCTGGCGGGCATCAGCGGCATCACCGGTTCCGTGGAGGCGGGAAAGGCCGCCGATCTCATCGTGTGCGACCGGGATCCGCTGGCCGACCTGTCGGCGCTGCGGAGCCTGCACATGGTCATCAAGGACGGCCTGCGCATCCAGCAGCCCACGGTGAAGAAGATGCCGGAGGTGGAGCGGGAGCTGGACAAATTCCTGTAAAAAGAATTTCCTGAATTTCCGAAAACAATTTCCGCCTGGAAGCAAATAAACTTCCTCATGCAGTTCACCATGCAATAGTTCCTGAAATAAAAAGAGGCGGGACGGCCCGTAACGGGCCGTCCCGCCTCTTTTTGATCTTTTACAGCGTCAGCTCATGCAGCACGCCGTGGCATTTCGCGTTGGCGGCGAACACCGACGAGGGCCGCAGCACATCCATGGGCTTTCCGTCAAAGCCGGTGACGATGCCGCCGGCCTCGGCCACGATGAGACTGCCGGCGGCGTAGTCCCATGGGGACAGGCGGCACTCGTAGAACAGCTCCACCCTCCCGGCGGCCACCTGGCACAGATCCAGCGCCGCCGCGCCGAAGCGGCGGTAGTCCAGCCCCCGGTCATACAGCTGCCGCAGCAGGGAGAAGTTCTGCTCCGTCAAGCTGTGGTCATAGATGGTGGAGCCGCAGAGGAACACGGCGTGGGCCATGTCCTTATCGCTGACATGGATGGGCAGACCATTGCAGAACGCGCCGCAGTCCTTCTGCGCGGAGAACAGCTGGTCGGCAAAGGGGTCGTAGACCACGGCGTACACCACCTGTCCGTCGTGGGCCAGCGCCACGGAGATGTTGCTGTAGTGCAGGCGGCGGACAAAGTTGGTGGTGCCGTCGATGGGGTCCACAATAAACGTCCACGGACGGGTCAGGGCCGCATGCTCCCCCTCCTCGCCGAAGAAGTCCGCCTCCGGCAGCAGCGTCAGCAGTTCCCGCTTCAGAAAGCCCTGCACCGCCACGTCGTACTTGGTGACAAGGTCGGCGGCGCCGGTCTTTTCCGTGGTGACCCGCTCGATGTCGCGGGCCTCCCGCACCATATCCCCGGCGAGGCGGACGATGCGCTCCAGCTCCCGCAGCATATCTGTTCTCATAGTGTATCCCTCCTGATGACCGTGCCGGCGCGAACGCCGGTGTATGTATCGTGTATGACCGCCGGTTCCCCCGCCACCAGCACAGCGTCCAGCCCGGACGCCATCCGGCAGGGGTCCTGATAATCGCCGTTCTCCCGGAGCTGCGCCGGGTCAAAGACGCAGAGATCCGCGTCCATGCCCTCGGCCAGCACGCCCTTGCCCCGCAGGCGCAGGGCTTTGGCGGGCAGCGCCGTCATCTTCCGCACCGCCTGCTCCAGCGAGAGCACATGCTTTTCCATGACGAAGTGCCGGATCAGGCGGGGGAACGTGCCGTAGACCCGGGGATGGGGCATGCCCTCCGTGGGGTAGGTGGCATCGGAGATGAGGTTGGACAGGTCGCTTTGCAGGACGGCGGCGATGTCCTCCTCCGAGGCCATGAAGTCGATCATGGTGATCTGGCAGTCCTCCCGCACCAGCAGGTCGCAGCAGCAGTTGAGGGGATCCTGTCCCATCAGTGCCGCGATCTGGGCCAGGCTCTTGCCCAGGAAGGGGTGGTCCTCCGGGCAGTGGAGGCTGGTGAGGTAGATGCCGTCCCAGCCCGCCAGACGGGCGATGTCGTCAAAGCCGTCGCCGGTGTCGATGCGCTGTGCCAGCTCCCGCCGGGCGGCGGGGTCCCGGAGGCGCTTCACCACCGCGTCCATGCCGCCCTCCAGGAACTCCGGCGGCAGGATGTGCAGCAGCTGGGTGGAGCCGGCGGTGTAGGGGTACACGTCGCAGCTGACGTCCATGCCCTCCTGCCGGGCCTGGGTCAGCATGCCCAGCGCACGGGGGATCTTTTTGCCCCAGCTGTCACGGCCCATGGCCTTCAGGTGGCTGATGTGCAGGGGAATGCGGAGCGTCCGGGCCACGGTGAGCATCTCCTCCACGGCCTCGCAGACGCCGGCGCCCTCCTGCCGCATGTGGACGGTGAGGGGGATGTCCTGCCCCCGCAGAGGCGCCAGCGCCCGGATCAGCTCCGCCGTGGTGTAAAAGCACTCCGGCGCGTAGCCCAGGCCCAGGGACACGCCCAGCGCCCCGTCCGCCAGCGCACGCTCCATGGCACGGTGGATGGCGCGGTAGTGCCCGTCCTCCAGATGCTCCAGTTCGTAGCCGGCGGCATCCGCCCGGAGGATGCCCGCCCCCACCAGCATCCCAGTGTGGAGGGGCAGCGCCCGCAGCGCCGCCAGATAGTCCGCCATGGAGACGGAGGGAAGCTCCGCCGGGATGTCGCCGGTGATGGGCCGCAGATAAGCCCGGATGGCGGCGGTGTGTTCGCCGCCGAAGGGGGCGGCGGACAGGCCGCAGTTGCCGTTGACGATGGTGGTCAGCCCCTGCCGCAGCTCCAGCTCCCCGTAGCCGGGGCGGAAGGCCGCGGCGTCGGCATGGCGGTGGATGTCGATGAAGCCGGGAGTCACCACCTTGCCGGAGGCGTCGATGGTGCGGCGCGCTTGGGCGGCGGACAGCGCGCCCACCGCCGCGATCTTTCCGGCGGTGATGCCCACGTCGGCGGAAAAGCCGGGGCGGCCGGTGCCGTCGATGACCGTGCCGCCGCGGATAATGGTATCAAACATGGTATCGCCTCTCTATTTCCCCTGTCGGCAGGGGAGGGTAATGGTAAAACGGATGGTGTGCCCGCCGCTGTCGCAGCGGAGGGTGCCGCGGTGGGCCTCCACGATGGCTCTGGCAATGGGCAGGCCCAGGCCGAAGCTGCCGCCGTCGGTGCGGGACTCGTCGGCCCGGTAAAAGCGGTCGAAGATGTGGGGCAGCTTGTCGGCGGGGATGGGGTCGCCCTCGTTCTCCACCCACAGGCAGGCGTTTTTGCCCTGCCGCGCCGCGTCCAGACGTACCTCCGTGCCGGGGGCGGCGTATTTGATGGCGTTGTCCAGCAGGACGGCCACCGCCTGCTCCAGCTTGCCGCTGTCACCCCGCACCAGCAGCCCCGGCGCGATGTCGTAGGACAGTGTGTGTCCCGCCTCGTAGGCCACCGGCTCGAACCGCAGGGCGGCATCCGCCGCCGCGTCCGACAAGTCCGCCGTGATATCCGGCAGGCGGGTATCGCCCCGCTCCACCCGGGACAGGGTGAGCATGTCCTCCACCAGACGCTTCATGCGGCGGGACTCGGCCCGGACGTTGTCCACATACTGCTTCTGCTCCGGCGCGGCGCTCTGCTCCAGCAGCTCCGCCGAGGACAGGATCACCGTCAGGGGCGTTTTCAGCTCGTGGCTGGCGTCGGACAGGAACTGCTTCTGCTGCTGCCACGCACGGTCCACCGGGCGCGTCACCGCGCCGCTGAGCACATAGCTGCAGGCGAACAGCACCGCCAGTGCCGCCAGACCGATGAGCAGGCTGCCGGTCAGCAGGCTGCGGAGGGTGGCCTGCTCCAGCGTGCTGTCGGTAAAGGCGATGCGGGTGGACAGCAGTCCCGTCTGCCGCAGGTAGCGCAGGTGATGCTCCGCCAGCACGCCCTCGTCGCTGTCCGCCGACAGGGCGGCGGTGACGATATCCGCCAGCGCCGCCTTGTCCGTCAGGTCATAGTAGCTGTTGCCGGAGACGCGGACGGTGCCGCTGGCGTAGACCTCCGCCACAAAGCAGGGCACACCCTCCTGTCCCGGCTGGGACAGGTCGTAGCCGCTGCCGGTCTGGAGCACCTGCTGCAGCTGCTGCTGGACGCTGCGGGCAATGACGGTCCGGGAGGAGAAGTACACGGCGGCGAATACCGCCAGCAGGACGCAGAACACCATGCCCATATTCAGGCCGATGACCTTCCAGCGCAGTCTGCGGATCATGCCGTCACCTCCTCCAGACAGTAGCCCACCATGCGCAGGGTCTTGATGCGCACGCGGGAGTGCAGATGGGTCAGCTTCCGCCGGAGGAAGGAGATGTACACCTCCACGTTGTTGTCCTCGGCGGCAGAGTCGTAGCCCCATACCTTCAATATCAGCTGCTCCTTGGATACGATCTGGCTGCCGTTTTTCATCAGCAGCTCCATGAGGTCGTACTCCCGGCGGCTCAGGCGGACGAACCGCTCACCGCAGGAGAGGAGGAATGTGGTCATCTCCAGGCGCAGGTCACCGAAGGAGACGGCGCCGCTGTCCGCCGTCTCGCCGCCCCGCCGCAGCAGGGAGCGGATGCAGGCCAGCAGCTCCTCCGTTTCAAAGGGCTTGGTCAGGTAGTAGTCGGCACCGCTGTCCAGCCCCCGCACCCGGTCGCTGAGGTCGCTGCGGGCCGTCAGCATCAGCACGGGCACCGTGTCGCCGCCGGCCCGGAGCTGCTGCAGCAGCGAGAAACCATCCAGTCCCGGCAGCATGGCGTCCAGCAGCACCAGATCGTAGATGCCGCTGCGGGCGTTGTCCAGCCCGGACACGCCGTCATAGCTGACATCCACGGTGTAGCCCCGGCGGTGCAGCAGCTCCGCCAGCGTACCCGCCAGGCGCTTTTCGTCCTCCACGATGAGTATGCGCATGGGCAGCCCTCCTTTTCGTCTCCTCTTATATCACAAAAAGGTGCGTTTTGCAACGCACCTTTTCGTTTTCAGTTCAGTCCTGTCTTCGCCAGCGTCAGCAGCTGCACCAGCGACGTCTCCTCCATGCGGTAGATGGTGGCGTCGCCGCTGATGGTCACGTAGCGGCCGCCGTCCCCGATGGGCAGGCCCACGGTGACGGTCAGCGTCTCCTCCGTGCCCACGGCGTTGGCGTAGGTCAGGGTCAGCACCGCCTCCGGTGCGTCCAGTCCGCAGACGGCGGCGGCACCCTCGGCGGGGTCATAGTCCACGCAGGCGGTGACGGTCAGCCGGGACAGCTCGTCCATCAGGGCCTCCGTCTCCGCCGTCACGTCGCGGCTGCCTACCTTCCGGACGCCGTCCACCACGCGGAGGTTGATCTGGACATCGCCGGAGCCGGTGATGGCGGCGGTGTGCAGCGTGTCCATGGTGATGGCGGGCAGCGTGGGCAGCACGGCCATATCGTAGATGCTGCCGTCCAGCAGCTGGAACACCTTCACGGTGTTGTCGGACACCGTCCGCACGGTACCGTCCTCGGTGCAGCGGAGATACCAGTCGCCGGAGGCGGCCTGGTCGCCGCGGGTGAAGGTCAGCGTCTCGCCGTCCGCCGTGACGGACAGGCTGGTTTTGGCGTCGTCCAGCCCGTAGGCCGACAGGTCGTCCTCCGCCGGCACCGGCGCAGCGGCGGTCATGGCGGCGGCCGCCTCCAGCAGGGCGGGCATGGCCGCCTGGTCCAGCGGGAACGCCTCGTCGTCCTGCCAGTACCAGATGTCGCCGTCCCGGCGGAAGCGCAGCACCTGGGTATCGTCGGACAGGGTCAGGGCGGTGATGCCCTCCGGCGGCAGGGCCGTCTGCACGACGGCGGCATCCGCCTCCTTGGGCTGCGGGGCCTTGCTGCCGCAGCCGGTCAGCAGCGCCGCCAGCAGAAGCAGCGCCAGTAAGCGTGTGTGTCGTTTCATCGGAAAAACTCCCCTTTCTTGCAGGAACCAGGCCAGTATACCAGCTTCCCGGCCAAAAGTGAAGAACAAAACGTAAACAAATGAAAAAATCTGCTTTACAAACGAGTGGGTTTATGGTAACATACCAAGGTACGCGACTAAATCGCTGCCCCTTGCCTTAGCTGCGCGGAGCGGTCCATCTCTCCCACGGCTCAGGATGCGGGCGTAATTTATGAAAGGTGGAAACACAACTATGATGCTGAAAGACCAGAAGACCTCCATCATCGAGGCCAACCGTACCCACGAGACCGACACCGGCTCCCCCGAGGTGCAGGTGGCGATCCTCACCGAGCGCATTAACCAGCTGACCGCGCACCTGAAGGTGCATCCCCACGACTTCCACAGCCGCCGCGGTATGCAGATGATGATCGGTAAGCGCCGCCGTCTGCTGGACTATCTGGCCAAGAAGGACATCGAGCGTTATCGTGCCCTGATCGCCAAGCTGGGTCTGCGTAAGTAAGTTGAAACAGGGTGATGTGCGCACGCGCATCACCCTTCTTTCACATTCTGCGCCGTGTGCGCATCCAGCCATTAGCAGTTGAAAATGCGTCGAAACCGCTGTTTTCGGGGTGTTTTCAAGTGCTAACGGCGATGGGTCGCGGCACAGGATGCTATTTCACAAAAAAGGAGAAATGATATGTCGACCATCATCACCAAGCGCCAATTCCCTCACTATCACAAGTACACCATGGATCTGGCGGGCCGTCCCCTCACGTTGGAGGTGGGCAAGCTGGCTGAGCTGGCCAACGCCGCCGTCATGGTGGGCTACGGCGACACCCGCGTGCTGTGCTGC
>CAKTPQ010000001.1 GCA_934591745.1 uncultured Oscillospiraceae bacterium | reverse complement strand
GAGATCAGACCCACCCGCCGGCCGGAGGCGATCTGCACCGTGCCGCTGTCGTAGTCCAGCTCGCCGGTGAGGATCTTGAACAGCGTGGTCTTGCCCGCGCCGTTGCGGCCCAGCAGGCCCACACGCTCTCCGGTGTCGATCTGGAACGTCAGGCCATCCAGTATTTTCTTTTCCAGATCGAAGGACTTCACCAGTCCCTCCACACGAATGTCGATCATTTAGCTCTGTTCCAATTCCTTTACGATGTTCTCAAAATGCATGGCGTGGGACGCCTTTACCAGCATGGCCGTACCGCCGGTGAAGGCGGCGCGGACGGCGGGCATGGCGTCAGACACCGACGGATACCATTGGGCGCCGGGAGCGGCGGCCGCAATGTCACGGGCCTTTCCGCCGATGGCGATGACCGTGTCCAGCCCCAGTTCACCGGTGAGCGCGCCGATGGTACGGTGGGCGGAGACAGTCAGCTCGCCCAGCTCGCCCATATCGCCCAGCACCGCCGCACGGCGGCGGCAGGACGCGGCGGCCAGCAGCTTCAGCGCCTCCGCCATGGCCTGGGGATTGGCGTTGTAGCAGTCGTCGATGAGCAGGCGCTGCTCCGGCAGACGGATGAGGTGCATCCGGGAGCCGGTGGGGGCATAAGCGGCCACACCGGCGGCGATCTCCTCCCCCGTCAGGCCCAGGCGCTCACCGATGGCGGCGGCCATGGCCATGGGGTAGATCATATACGCGCCGGGAGAATCGGTGTGCAGCCGGTAGGACGCCTGAGCGGTGGCAACGGTGCAGGCCACGCCCTCGATGCCCCGGTCATCCACGTCGGTGACACGGACATCGCAGCCCTCCCCCCTGCCACAGCGCAGGATAGTCTGTGGCAGGGTGACGGTATTCAGCAGCGGGTCGTCGCCGTTGAGAACGGCGATGCCGTCCGGGGACAGGTGCTCGAATATCTCGCACTTGGCCTGCAGGATGCCCTGTCGGGTGTTGCCCAGATTTTCGATATGGGCGTCACCCACGTTGGTGATGACGGCAATATCAGGCCGCACCATGGCGCCCAGACAGCGGATCTCGCCGAAGTGGTTCATGCCCGTTTCGATCACCGCCGCCTGATGGTGGGGCGCAAGGCCCAGCAGCGTCAGGGGCGTGCCGATGTCGTTGTTGAAGTTGGCCTGCGTTTTCAGGGTGTCGTACCGCTGTGACAGCACGGCGGCCACCATCTCCTTGGTGGTGGTCTTGCCGGCGGAGCCGGTGATCTGCACCACCGGCAGGTCAAAGCGTCCGCGATACCAGGCGGCCAGCGCCGCCAGTGCAAGGCGCGTGTCTGCCACCCGCACATAGCTCCTGCCTGGCAGCAGCGTCTCAGGCGTCCGGGCCGTCAGGCAGCCGGCAGCGCCGGCGGTAAGGGCACTGTCGATGTAAGCGTGGCCGTCAAAGCGCTCGCCGGTCAGGGGGATAAACAGCTGTCCCGCCGAGACGGCGCGGCTGTCGGTAGTGACGCCGGTGATGAGGGCATCGCCCTCCCCCTGCAGCAGCGTGCCGCCCACGGCGGCGCATATCTCCCGGACGGTACAGGGGATCATAGGTGCGCCGCCTTTCGCAGCGCCAGAGAATCCATTACCAGCTTCTCGCACAGGTCGGCGTAGGACAGGCCCACCTGCGCCGCCTCCTGGGGCACCAGGCTGGTGGGGGTCATGCCCGGCAGGGTGTTGACCTCCAGGCACCAGGCATTACCGTTGGCGTCCAGAATGAAGTCGGAGCGGGAGTAGACGGACAGGCCCAGCCCGCGGTGGAGCGTCAGGGCCATCTCGCCGATCTGGCGCCACGCGGCCTCGCTGATGGGGGCGGGGCAGATCTCCTCCGCGCCGTCCTTCTGGTACTTGGAGACATAGTCGAAATAGGCGCCTCTGGGGATGATCTCCACGGCGGGGAGATAGGTGTCGCCCAGCACGGCGATCTGGATCTCCCGGCCCTTGATCTTCTTCTCCACCACCACATGGCCGCCGTAGCGCAGCAGCCCGCGGAGGGCCTGCTCCAGCTCCTCCTTCGTGTCGGGCAGCTCCACGCCGATGGAGCTGCCGCCGTTGACGATCTTCACGGCGCAGGGCACCTCCAGCTCCTCCACAAGGCGGGGAATGTCGGACTCGGTATAGTACACGTCGTGCCACGGGGCGGTGCGGACGCCCAGCGAATCCATGAAGCGCTTGGTAACGGACTTGTCCATGGCCATGCCGCTGCCCAGATAGCCGGAGCCAGTGTAGGGCACGCCCAGCAGATCCAGCGTGGCCTGGATGCGGCCATCCTCGCCGCAGCTGCCGTGCAGCGCCAGAAAGACGATGTCGGCCATGCGGCAGACGGCCAGCACGTCCTTGCCCAGCATGCTGGGGCTCTGGTCCTTACGGCTGCGGCGCACGGCCTCCAGATCCGGCTCCACGCTCTCCACATGGTTGTCGGGGCACAGGCCGTCCGGCGCGTCGAAAATATCCTCCAGCCGGCCCTCGTAGCTCTCGAGGCCCAGGAACATATCCACCAGAATGGCCTGATGACCCTTTTCCCGCAGTGCACGGCATACGCCTGTACCGCTGGTCAGCGCCACCTGACGCTCCGTGGAAAGGCCGCCGGCTAAAACAACGATCTTCATCTGTATCCCTCACTTTCGGGGCGGCGCGGGCCGTCTAATGGCCCACGCCCCCAGTTTTAGATGTAACATTATAGCACAGCGGGCGGATGATTACAACCGATTTTCCGGTGAACAAACCGTAAACGAAGGAGCGCGCCCCGCAGGACGCGCTCCGCACTTTTCTATCGCAGCCACTCCGGCTTGGAGCGGCCCTGTACGCCGGACACCATGCCCATGGAGACGAACAGCATCAGCAGCGACGAGCCACCGTAGCTGATGAAGGGCAGTGTCAGGCCGATGACAGGCATGACGAACAGGCACATGCCTACGTTGACGATGACCTGAAAGATCACTGTGCTGGCTACGCCGATACAGACGAGGCTCTCCATCCGGGTCTTGGCCCGGCGGGCTACCCAGACACAGCGGAGAATGATGGCCGTCAGCAGCGCCAGTGTCAGCAGACAGCCCACCAGCCCCAGTTCCTCGCCGATGACGGAGAAGATAAAGTCCGTGTGGCGGTTGGGCAGGTTGTAGCTGTACTCACTCTGGGTCTGGGTGCCGTGGAACAGACCCTGTCCCGTGAGCTTGCCGCTGCCCAGCGCCATGAGGCTGCGGGTCTGCTGCCAGCCGGTGTTGGAGGGGTCCAGACTGTGGTCGAAGATCACCTGAAAGCGGAGCTTCATGTACGAGGGGATCTTATTCAAGTCCCACAGCGCCCAGAAAACCAGACCGCCGCCCAATCCGCCGATGACGAACCAGCGCAGCGCCACGCCGCCCACGAAGCACATGCAGGCAAAGATGAACAGAAACACCAGTGCGCTGCCCATATCGGAGGATATTTTATAGTAGAGCAGGAAAATGACGCCGAAGTGCGCCGCCAGAAACAGAATCGAGGGGATGCTTCGCAGGTCACGGTTCTCCCTGAGCCAGACCAGCTGCTTGGCCAGCACCAGCGTGAACGTTAGCTTTACGATCTCGGCGGGCTGCACCTTTACCGGCAGGAACGGGAACTCCAGCCACGCCTTGTTGCCGGTATTGTCCTCGATGCCCAGCGGTGTGGCCAACAGCAGGATGACACCGATGCCCAGCAGGAAGATCCACTTCCAGTATTTCGCCAGATCGTTCAGGTCCACCTGCGACACCAGCAGGTACAGCACCACGCCCAGCAGCAGCGCCACAGACTGCACCTTTACCAGGCGCAGGGTGTGCATATACTGGGTGGCGCTGGCTACCATGAGGATGCCGAAAAGAGACGCCGCCGCGCAGAGCGCCAGCAGCACCAGATCCGTCTGGCGCAGCATATCCGAAAAAAAGTCGCGTGAACGGCGGAACACCGGCGTCCCTCCCCCCTGTTGTGAAATAGCCGTAAAGCAACATTAGTGTACCACAAGAAGTTTTATCTGTAAACCGGCGTTTCGCTCTTTTCTTTTGGGAAAGGGTGTGATACAATAAGACGATTTGAGCAGAAACGAGGTGACGGCATGGAATATCTGTCCCACAGCCCGGAGGAGACGGAGCACATCGGCGAGGAGCTGGCCCGGACGCTCCATGCCGGCAGCGTGGTGGCCTTCCGGGGCGGACTGGGCATGGGCAAGACCGCCTTTACCCGTGGACTTGCCCGTGGACTGGGCTGCCGGGGGCGTGTGACCAGTCCCACATTCACCATCGTCAATGAGTACGGCGGGGACATTCCCCTGTTTCACTTTGATATGTACCGGCTGGGCGGCGAGGATGAGCTGTTCGACATTGGCTGGGAGGATTATCTGGCCCGGGGCGGCGTGTGCGCCGTGGAGTGGTCGGAGCAGGTGTCCGGCGCGCTGCCGGAGGACGCCGTCCTTGTGGACATCGCCCGGGGAGACGGCGAAAACGACCGCATCATCACCATCACGGGAGGCGAGGGACTGTGAAGATACTGGCGCTGGAGACATCGGCCAAGAGCGTGTCCGCCGCCGTCACGGAAAGCGGCACGGTGCTGGCCTCCGCCTATCAGGACCGGGGACTGACCCACAGTGTGACACTGATGCCCCTTATCGACGGGATGCTGCAGGCGGCGGGACTGACGCTGGATGACATGGACCTCATCGCCGTGACCAACGGCCCCGGCAGCTTTACGGGCCTGCGCATCGGCGTATCGGCGGCCAAGGGGTTGGCGTGGGCCAAGGAGCTTCCCTGCTGCGGCGTGTCCACGCTGGCAGCCATGGCCCGCACAGCCGCGGACTTCCGCGGACTTGTCATCGGGGCCATGGACGCCCGGCGGCAGCAGATCTACCACGCCCTGTTCCGGGCGGAGGATGGCCGCGTCACGCGGCTGACTCAGGACTGCGCCATCTCCCTGGAGGAGTTGGCCTCCCTGCTGCGGGACATGCCGGAGGACAAGCTGGTGGTGGGCGACGGTGCGGCGCTGTGCGCCGACTACCTCAACAGTGCGGGTATCCCCTGCCGCATGGCAGATGCGTCCCACCGGATGCAGTCCGCCGTGGGCGCGGCACTGTGCGCGGAGGAGATGGCGGCCCGGGGCGAGACGGTGACGGCTCAGGGGCTGGAGCCGGTGTACCTGCGGCTCAGTCAGGCGGAACGGGAGCGGCTGGCCCGGGGCCTGAAGATCACGCTGGACTGAGCGTTCTATTGTGTTCCATGCAAAATTTTACATACACGGAGGAGACAAAAATGTACAGCGAGAAAGTTCATATCATGAACCACCCTCTGGTGGCGCATAAGCTGACCATCATGCGCGACAAGAACACCAGCGTCAAGGATTTCCGGGAGCTGGTGTCCGAGATCGGCATGCTCATCACCTATGAGGCTACCCGCGACCTGCCCCTGACCACCAAGCACATCGAGACGCCCATCTGCGAGATGGACGCGCCCACGCTGGCGGGCCGCAAGTTCGTGGTGGTCCCCATCCTCCGTGCCGGCCTGGGTCTGGTGGACGGCGTACTGCGCATGGTGCCCTCCGCCCGCGTGGGCCACATCGGCATGTACCGCGATGAGGAGACGCTGGAGCCGCATCCCTACTTCTGCAAGATGCCCAAGGACGTGGCCGAGCGCGATGTGCTCATCGTCGACCCTATGCTGGCCACCGGCGGCTCCGCCGCGGAGGCCATCGGCGAGATGAAGAAGTTCGGCTGCAAGCACATCAAGCTGATGGTGCTGGTGGCGGCTCCCGAGGGCATCGAGCACATCCAGAAGCTGTACCCCGACGTGGACATCTACGCCGGCGCTGTGGACAAGTGCCTCAATGAGAACGGCTACATCGTCCCCGGTCTGGGCGATGCCGGTGATCGTATTTTCGGCACCAAGTAATGTTTTCTCCGCGAAACGCCCCCGATCGGGGGCGTTTTTGCGCGCACAGGTGGCTTTCAGACGCTGAAAACGCCGGATGATGGGAAATTTCGACATTTTGCCTGTTTGACGATTGGCCAGCGGTGTGGTATACTGTCTTTGATTTTGAAATTCCCGGAAGGAGCTGCACTATGCGCGTTATCGATCTGGAAAACATCAAGGAGTCTATGAACAACGAGACACAGTTCGTCCTGCGGTGCGAGGAGGTATTCCACGACAAGATCTCTGCCGCCGCGGCCACCATCCTCTCCAGCAACAGGCCCATCGTGGCGCTGACCGGCCCCTCCGGCAGCGGCAAGACCACCTCCGCCATGCGGCTGAAGGACTATCTGGAGAATCTGGGCGTGTCCGTGTGCCTGCTGAGTATGGACAACTTCTTTCTGCCGCTGGATAAGCGCCCCCCGGAGGCCACGGACTGGGAGTCCCCCTACTGCGTGAATGTGGATCTGCTGGTGTCCTGCATCAGCCGTCTGCTGGACGGTAAGGAGGCCGATATCCCCTGGTACGATTTTAAGTCCGGCAACACCGGCGGGTATAAGAAAATGCAGGGTGAAAAGGGCTGCATCGTCATCGCCGAGGGCATCCACATGCTCAACCCTCTGATCTTCGACAAGATCCGGGGCGCGGCCACCGGCGTCTATGTGGCACCCCGCACCCGCATCCTTACCAACAATGACCGGGTAGTGCGGCCCGAGCAGCTCCGTGTGGCGCGGCGGCTCATCCGGGACTACAATACCCGCGGCCACTCCCTGCGGGAGACGGTGGAGCGGGCGGAGAGCGTCAACCGGGGCGAGGTCAATTATATCAAGCCCTACAAGGGCAACGCCGCCATTCACATCGACTCCTTCCACGACTATGAGCCGTGCATCCTGGCCAAGTGTCTGGGGGACATCCCCAACTTCCGGGAGGAACTGACGGCGGAGTATATGTGGGAGCATGATCTCACCGATCTCATCGATGTGGTGGAGACTGTGCCGCCGCTGCACACCCCCTTCGTGCCCCGGAACTCCATCGTCCGCGAATTCGTGGGCGGCAGCTGCTACGAATATTGATTTCTGCATATCAAAAGGAGGTCGTATCTATGAACCGTATCATCACCATCAGCCGTGAGTTTGGCTCCGGCGGCCGTGAGCTGGGCAAGCGTCTGGCAGAGGCGCTGCATATCCCCTGCTACGACCACGAGATCATTGAAATGATCGCCAAGGAAAACGGCTTTAATGAAGATTATGTGGCCCATGTGTCCGAAAAGAGCATCGAGGCCGCCTATCCCCTGACCATCGGCCACCGGTTCGGCGTACCCCCCTTCCAGATCATGGATCAGCCCATCCGTGTGGCCGTGACCCAGCGGCAGATCCTGGAGAACTTCGCCAAGAGCAGCGACTGCGTCATCGTGGGCCGGGGCGCGGACGTGATCCTGAAGGATTACAAGCCCCTGAACATCTTCGTGTACGCCGACAAGGACTCCAAGATCGAGAGGTGTCAGCGCCGGGCGCCTGCCGGGGAGAACATGACCCCCGCCGAAATCGAGAAGCGCATGAAGCAGATCGACCGCAACCGCTCCCAGCACCACCAGATGTACAGCGACAGCAAGTGGGGCGCCAAAGAGTCCTACGACCTGTGCGTCAACACCACGCGGCGCTACGTCAAGGATCTGGTCCCCGCCATCGCCAAGTTCTGCGAGGACTGGTTCAACTCCCACGAATAAATACATAAAAAAGTGCCCGGAGCCGCCGACTCCGGGCACTTTTTCATATTATCGGGCGGTGCGGGAACACTACCGGCAAAGGAGTGATGGTATGATCCCCTGCACCGATAGCTGCCAGTGGCAGCGGGACGGCTTGTGTACGCTGGAGACATGCGGCGCGGCGGGGCGGCCCAGCGCCGGGCACCCCTGCGTCCACTACCTGCCTATTGCCCCCGGGCCAGCAGCCGCAGTGCCTCCGAGATATTCCGGACAGGCAGCAGCTCCAGAGAGGAGCGGGCGCGTAGATCAACAGCGTGATGTGCTGGAATGATGCACTGTGTAAAGCCGAGGCGCTTTACCTCCGAAAGGCGCTGCTCCATGTGACTGACGCTGCGTATCTCCCCGGAAAGGCCCACCTCGCCCACAGCGGCCATGCCGTTGGGCACGGGCTTGTCGAGATAGCTGGAGGCAATGGCTACCACGGCGGCCAGATCGGCGGCAGGCTCGTCCAGCGTCAGCCCGCCGATGATATTCAGGTAGGCGTCGCACTGGCTGACCTTCAGGCCGCCGCGCTTCTCCAACACTGCCAGCAGCATGGCGGCGCGGTTGTAGTCGAAGCCGTTGCTGCTGCGGAGGGGCCGTGCCCCGGCACAGGGCGCGATGAGGGCCTGTATCTCCGCCAGCACAGGGCGTGCGCCCTCCATGACGCAGGTGACACAGGTGCCGGAGGCATCCTGCGGCCGTCCGGACAGCAGCATCTCCGAGGGGTTCTCCACCTCCCGCAGGCCGCTGTCCAGCATCTCAAAGACGCCGATCTCGTTGGTGGCGCCAAAGCGGTTCTTGGCGGCCCGGAGGATACGGTAGGTCATACGGCTGTCGCCCTCAAAGTATAGCACGCAGTCCACCATGTGCTCCAGCACCTTGGGGCCGGCGATACTCCCCTCCTTGTTGACGTGGCCGATGACGAACACCGTAACGCCCTGTCCCTTGGCCAGCTGCATCAGCGCCATGGTGCAGTCCTTCACCTGCCCCACGCCGCCGGCGGGGGCGTCCAGTTCCTCGTTGTACAGGGTCTGAATGGAGTCTACGATCAGCACGTCCGGCTCCTCCCGGCGGACACACTCCAGCACGTCACCCAGCCGCGTCTCCGACAGAACAAACAGGTTCTCGCTGTCCACGGACAGGCGTCTGGCCCGCAGCTTCAATTGGCGGGCGGATTCCTCGCCGGAGACGTACAACACCTTGCAGGTGCGGCCCAGCTGCTGGCAGATCTGGAGCATCAGCGTGGACTTGCCGATACCGGGGGCGCCGCCCACCAGTACCAGCGAGCCTTTCACCGCGCCGCCGCCCAGTACACGGTCCAGTTCCCCCATGCCAGTGGGGAACCGGATCTCCTCATCCTCCTGCAAAGACGTAATGGGAGACGCCTTTACAGCATCTGTGATGCGCTGAGTCTTGCCGTTTTTGGCAGGACGCTCCGCCGGCTGCTCCACCATGGAGTTCCACGCGCCGCAGACTGCACAGCGGCCCGACCATTTGGGGCTTTCGCTGCCGCACTCCGTGCAGAAAAAAACCGTTTTTGCTTTCATGCTCTTTCCTCATTCGTATAGTATTGGCAGTAGGCCGCCGCGATAACGGCGGCGAGCTTCACCTGATAGGGCGGCTGCTGTAAAAGCGCCGTTTCCTCCGGATTGGACAGAAAACCGCACTCCACCAGAATAGCGGGGCAGGTGGTGTGGGACATGAGGTACACCCCGTCGCCGATGGGCTTGGCGGCCTTGTCCTTTCCCCCGTTCACTGTGCTGTTCAGGGCCTGCTGCACCGTCTCGGCCAGCTTTTGGGACGGCTGAACGGCGTTGTAGAACACCTGCGCGCCTCGAACACTGGGATGACCGGGCAGGCAGTTCTGATGAATGCTGATGAGCAGGCCGTCCGGCGTCTCATTGGCCAGTGCCGTGCGGTTCTTCAGGTCGGAAACCTTCTTCTCCCGCAGGGTGACGGCGGTATCATCATAGATAGCCTCGTCGCCGCTGCGGGTCATCACCGACGGATGCCCCAGAAAGCGTAGGATCTCGTAGAGACGCCGGGTGATCTGGAGATTGATGCCGCTCTCTGCCACGCCACTGTCCGACACGGCGCCGCCGTCCTCCCCGCCATGACCGGCGTCCAGCACCGGCGTGGTCTGGGACACAGCGGGTGCGGCAGGCGCAGCGGCAGGCACCTCCGGCGATGGGCGGGGCGCCACCGCCACCGCTGTAACCAGCACAACGGTCAACGCACAGGCATATATCGCTTTTTTCGGAATGAACAGCACCATGGGTCTCCCCTCCTCGGGAAAGCCTATGGCGGCGGGCGGCGTTTTATGTATCATAGCACAGCGGGCGGGAAAAAGAAATGCTTTTCCTTACGGACTGCCGGTTTCCTTCCGCCCTGCCGCGATTTTTCTTGTATTCGGTCTTGCTTTTTGCGCCTGCGGCCTACGTTGCTGCACATACAAAAGCCCCCTCCGGCACCGCCGGAGGGGGCTTTCTCTGTTTATTCTGCGCTGCTCACCGTCTTGGGTACTCGCGCTTACTTGGCGACGGCGCTGACGCCGGTCTTGTTGTAGCCGGGGCTGAGCGTGCCGTTGGCGTTGACGCCGCGCACCGTGTAGGTGTACTTCGTCCCCTTGGTCACGTTCGTATCCGTCCAGCTCTTGCCCTTGGCATTCTTGGCCACGATCGTCCACTTGGCATCGCCGGGGCCCATGCGGTACACGCGATACGTCCGGGCGTCCGCCGCGTAGCTCCACGTCACCGTGATGCCGTTTTTACCAGCAACCGCCTTGCCCAGCGTCACATTGGCCGGGGTGGTGGGATCCTTCGTCACCGCGGCTGTCTTGCCGGTTTTGTCGTAACCGCCGCGGGTCGTTCCATCGTCCGCCACTGCGCGCACCGTGTAGATGTACTTTGTACCCTTGGCAGCGTCGATGTCCTTCCACTCCGTGTCGTGGATATTCTTGGCGATGCACTTCCAGTTGCTGCCTGCCGTCTTGCGGAACACCTGATAGGAGTGCGCGCCGGCGGCCTTCTGCCACGTCACCAGAATGCCCGCAGAATCGGCCTTGGCGCTGACCAGCACCACCTTTGCCGGGGCGATGACGGCGCTGACGCCGGCCTTGTCGTAGCCGGAGCTGAGGGTCTTGCCGTCGGCGGCGATACCGCGCACCGTGTAGGTGTACTTCACGCCTGCCTTGGCGGTCTTATCCACGTGGCTGGTGCCGGACACTGTCGCAACGATCACCCACTTGGTATTCGCCGCGTCCTTGCGGTAGACATTGTATGTCTTCGCGCCGTCGGCTGCCTGCCACGTCACCTGAATGCCGCCGCTGACTGCCTTGGCGCTGCCGAGGGTCACATTGGCGGGTGCGGCGGACACCGCAGGCATCGTGGCGCTGACACCGCTCTTGTTATAGCCGGGGCTGAGTACGCCGTCCTTGTTGATGCCCCGCACGGTGTAGGTGTACTTCACGCCCGCCTTGGCGGTCTTATCCACATAGCTGGTGCCGGACACTGTCGCAACGATCACCCACTTGGTATTCGTCGCGTCCTTACGGTAGACGTTGTATGTCGCCGCGCCGTCGGCTGCCTGCCACGTCACCTGAATGCCGTTGCTGACCGCCTTGGCGCCGGTCAGCGTCACCGTGGCGGGTCTGGCGGAGATGGTGTACTCGGGAGAGAACACACGTAACCATGAGAAGGTATCCGTTACTTTATAGCTCCATGTCTCCCACATCGTCCCGTTTACGATAACCTTTGAATCCGGGGAGAACACATAGCTTTCACGGTCCTCGGTATGTCCCTTGCCGCCGATAAACAGATAGACGCAGTACCGGTACGTACCCTCCGTAAAGATCTTGTCCATGTCCACATGCAGGCCGCATTCCTTCCACGCGCCGTCGACCTTCTTAAACCAGGCGCAGTAGGGATAATCCCCCCGGAAACGTGCCGGCTGACCGGTCTGGACAGTGAACGTCGGGACCGTCATCGCGCCGCCCACCTTGGGGATGCTGTCGATGTCCGAGGACGTGGCGGTGACCAACTCGACCGTCTCAGGGACGATGTACACAGGGGACGACACAAAGATCTGCGACGGGGCGCGGCCCGTGGGGCGGTCGCATGGCTTACCGTCCCAGTTGACCGTCACATCGTCGGAGAACGCATATTTATCCCAGTTTTCGACGTGGATATTGGTGTAATAGCAGTATTTACCCGGCTCAAATTCTCCCTTCTCGTAGGTGTACCAGTCCGAGTCCTCCCACCTCAGCCAGCCGAACCCTATGGAGCCGTCGATATACAGGGCCTGGTCGCCGTCGTCAAAGGTGATAGTGGGAGTCTGCACCGTGCCGCCGAGCTTCACGATGCTCGCCATATTCGAAGTGATGTTGACTTCCTCGATCGGTGTGCGATCTCGCGCCTGATGCTCATTCGAGTACACAAACAGACGGTAATTGTCGAGCCTCTCTATGTTTTCACTGGGAATGCGCTCGCCGTCCACCGTGACCGTGAGATTACTTGCCGCTCCGAGCTTCCAGTGCTCCCAGTCCTTGACGGTCAGCACAGCGCCGTACCGGTAATGGCGGACCTTCTCAAAGTACTGGGTCTCAGGCGCTTTCCAGTTAAATGAGTAACCGCCGTTGTTGGGAAGAGCTCTTTTGTAGCTGCACTGCCATCCATCCTTCTTGCTGTCCGCCTTAAAGACCATCTTATTGTTCGTTTCCGTGATGCTCGGTTTCTCTATGAGGTTGTTGGCCTGCAATATATTGGGGATGCTCGTCTTGAGATCGATGCTGGTGATCGTTCGGAGCTCGCTCTTTTTCGGCGCATAGTACTCTCTGCTGTATGCGTATATTACTCTGCCGTATCGTCGTCCTTCGTCCGGAGCATCTCCTATAGACGTACACGCCGTGCCGTCCAAGGTGACCTTAAGCTTATCCGTATCGACAAAGAGGAACTTACCTCTGAGTTCAACATGAAAGTAATACCGATAGTACGCGCCGCCCTGAACCGAAGGCCGGTCATCATCTGGATCCCAAGCCCTGGTCCACTCCGTTTGGCCCGGGTATCGTACTTGTCAGTAGTCCTCCCCGAGCGTTGTCTCGAGCGTTGTCTTCAAATCCGGCACGTCTCCTCCCGATGTGGTGCTGGCAGACTGGACATCGATGTCCAGTCTATACAGAGTTTTTCCGTCCACCAATGTTTTCTCCACATCCGAGGTGAGAGCAACGCGGTTGACCAGCTCGCGGTCATTGGTGATGGTATACTCAGGAGATATCATCATAATACGCGATACCTTCCGGCCGGGATCGATCGCCGATCCGGTGGTCGTCCACTTCTCTCCATCCACCGTGACGGCGACCTGACTGGCGAAGTGGTACTGATCGTAGTATTGACCTTTGATGATCGCCTCTACAAAATATTTGTATTTACCCTCCTTGAAGGTCTTTTCGGTATAGTGCTCCCACTTATTCGCCGTCTCGTTCCATCGCACCCACCGGCGCTCACCATCGAATCTCACCGGCTTATCGTGGATTTCCCTGAACGACGGGTTCCATACTAAATCGCGGAAGTTCACCTCATCCTTGACACCTGAGGAGATTTCCATGGCTTTGAGCTCTTCGGGAACACGCTCCGCCGCCAATGTCACGGTGGGCAGCAGGCTCAGGAGCATGATAAGCCCCAGCAGGGCGCTCAGGAGTCTGCTCACTGTTCGTTTCGGTTGCGTCATGGTCTTTTACCTCCTTCTTGCATAGTTGGTTGTTGGCTACCTGCCCGCTCTCAGCCCGCGGCAGGCATCAGATAGATCAGGGTACTGGGCGGCACCTGGAAGGGCAGCAGCTCGCCGTTGATGTCATCGGCAATATTGAGGATGGGGAAATCCTCAAAGCCCAGCGGCACCTGCACCGGGAAAGCGCCGTTGATCTGCACCGTCGACCCGCTCTTGCAGCGCTCGCCGCCGACGAGGGTCATGTTCAGCGCCAGCTGGTCGCTGTCCTTGCCCTGCAGCTTCCATGTACCCTCATAGGTCTCCTGCGCCTTGCCGGCGTCCTTCTCGTACCACCATGTCAGCGCGGCATTGCCGTTGGAGTGCAGGGTGAGGGTGCCGAAGCTGTACTGCTCGTCCTTGTAGCCCTCCCACACCCACACATTTGCAAGCTGCTCCGCCGTGGGGTACGTCCAGCCGATGTCGCCGTCGTATTCCCCGCCATAGTTGGTGAAGTCATAGCCTATCGGCGCGTCGTTGTCAAAGTCGTAGGGCAGCATGGCCGCGCCGTAGATGGGGTACCACGTTATGGTCCGGCCCTTGCTGTCGGTCACGATGACCTCCGTGTCGGGGTACGGGCTCTCGCCCATGTCGGCACAGGCATACAGCAGGATGGGCTCGCCGCTCTCGCTGCGGTAGAGCACCTCCAGATTGTCATAGTCCTCGTTCTGGGGATTCCACTGGATGCGGTTCACCGCGAGGGTGGCGTTGGGGTCGCGGGGTACCACGCAGAACAGGCTGCCGCCGCTGCCCACCACCCGCTCACGGGGGATCTGGCGGATGAACGTATACTGGGCGCACAGCTCGGGGTCCGTCTCCAAAATCCACTCCCGCAGGGGGAGCTCCAGATCGTCGGGGCCGCCCGCCGAGCTGCCGATAAAGGCCGCCGCGAACAGATAAGACGGGTCGGCCATCGACTCGCGCAGCAGGTCGATGGAGTCGTCGTAGTCCCCCTCGATGTTGACGCCGCCCATATCGTCGCCTGTGTTGCCGTTGTTCGTGCCGTTGCTGCCGGTATTGCCGTTGTTGCCGGCAGGCTCCTTGCCGTCGCCGCTGATGTGCAGCGTCCCGACGCCGGGGATGTCGACCTGACACGCCGTCAGCAGCAGTGCCATGGCCATGGCCAACAGCAGTGCGAAAAACTTGTTCTTTTTCATTGTCACCTCCTTTCGCTGGTCGATCAGAACTTACCGCTTGTGCTGGAGCCGCCGCCGGAATGGTCACTGCTCCCGCTGTCGCTGTCCTTGGAGATCTTCCGGCGGGTCTCAGTGGTGTGGGTGTAGCGGTCATACTGCTCCGTCAGGTTCAGGCCCTCGGCTGTCACATAGGCGTCCGCCTCCGCGCCCTGCCGGACGGACTTCATCTTGCTCTTGAGGAACAGGCACACGGCCAGCCGGCAGCAGCATGGCAAACATCACCAAAGCCAGCAGCTTTTTCACGCGCCTGTGTGTGTATTTTATTTCAATTTTACCTCATTCCACCCAAAAATGCAACCCCATATACGGGAGAATATGTTCTCCGAACAGCAGCATATTCCGCTTTTCCAAATCTTGTGTCAGTGCACATCCTTGTCCAGAAGCAGCAGCATAAAAAAAGAGAGAGGGCCGCATGGGGGTGCGTTCCTCTCTCTTCCGCAAGGCGCAGCATGTTACGGAATGCTGTGCCGGTCACGGTACATACAGCGGCATAAACGCCGTATCCGGATGATGCGCTCGCTTGACAGCGGCGCTGTTTCTTTTATAATGGCATTATAATCCGTTCATCCATGAACGAAGCAAGTACTTTTTTTTTGAGGAGATACCTTATGGAAACAGACAAAAAGCAGCTCTTTCAGATCAGCGAGGCGGCCCGGGCCTGCGGGCTGTCCCGCAGCACGTTGATGCGGATGGAGGAAAAGGGACTGCTGATGCCGGCTTACACCGCGCCGGACAGCGGACGGCGGTACTACGACAACCACAATGTGGCACGCATCCTGCAAATCGAGAAATTCAAAGCCATGGGGCTAAGCGCGGGGGAGATCGCCGCGTATTTCGCCCATGGCGGCGAGGCATCGGAACTGCTGGCGGCTCTGGAAAAGCGTCTGCGGGACCTGCAGCGCAGCGTAGAGGAGATGCGTCTGCGGGCCACGGAGCCGCCCAGCACCTCCGTGCAGATGATGACACTGCCCGCCGTGACATGCCGGATGCGCCTGTGTGAGGGCCATACCGTTGAAGAAAAGTATCGCTGTATGTACGACTTTTACAGCGCGTGCATCAAAGATGGCTGCGTGCTGTCCGACGAGCCGCTGTTCACCGTGCAGGACCGGCATGACTACTGGGACGGACCGATCAGCCGCCAGCCGTATCCCTTCTACGTCTGCGTTCCGATCCGGCCGGGCAGACCGGATCAGGAGGCGGCGGTGCTGCCGGCATGCCGGGCGCTGTCGGTGCTCTATTACGGCAGCTACGACAACATGGACGAGGTGTGGCTGACGCTGGGCCGCGAGGCGAAGGCGCGGGGGCTGAAGCCGGCGGGGCTTCCGCGTGTGCTGGGCATCGTGGCGCCCTATACAGGGCGGGAGATCGAGGCGCGGCACTACTGCTCCCGGCTCGTCCTGCCGGTGGAGGAATGAAAGCCCGCAGGCCGGGATGACCGGCCTGCGGGCTCCTTGCGCCGTCAGCTGTCGAAAGACGGATTGATAAAGTAGATGTTCTTTTCGTTCATGCGGTCCTTGGCAAGGCGCAGGCCCTCGCCGAAGCGCTGGAAATGCACGATCTCCCGGGCGCGTAGGAACTTAATGACGTCGTTGACATCCGGGTCGTCGCTGAGACGCAGGATGTTGTCATAGGTGACGCGGGCCTTCTGCTCCGCAGCCAGATCCTCCGTCAGGTCGGCGATAAGGTCGCCCTTGACGGCCATGGACGCCGCGTTCCACGGCGAGCCGGAAGCAGCGGTGGGATAGATACCGGCAGTGTGGTCCACAAAATAGGCGTCGAAGCCGGCGGTCTTGATGTCCTGCTCCGACAGGTCGCAGGTCAGCTGGTGGACGATGGCGCCGATCATCTCCAGATGCCCCAGCTCCTCTGTGCCGATGTCGGTGAGCAGGCCCTTCAGCTCCGGATAGGGCATGGAGTAGCGCTGGCTCAAGTACCGCAGGGACGCGCCCAGCTCTCCGTCTGGGCCGCCGTACTCCATTAAGCTATGGTTTTCCACAGAATTGGCGCAGCGACGCGGACAGAGCCTGTCCTCGATCATCTGGACACACTTGGACGCAGAGTGTGAAAAAGAAGGCATTCCCATCAAGTGAAACAGACTCAATCACTACCCAGCAGCCCGGGATAATCGAGGCTGCTGGGTAGTGATTTCTGCCCATATACCGCCCTGTCCATTTACATTTTGTCCCCCTATTGACATTTCTTCGCAAAAAGCATACTCTAAAGTCACAATATAGCAAAGGGGGATTCATCGTGGAATATATCAGCGCTGCTTTTGGCCTGCTACTCACAGCCGGAATCTACTGCATCATTCCTCTTGCCGTTGCCAGCCTTTGTAAAACCTCCATCCGAAAGAAGAAGTACCTCATTATCTGCATTGCAGGTGAAACGGTTATTGCTTTCGCTTTTCAATACTGGCGCGTCTCCACCGGCGTTGGTGGCAGCTCCTTCACTCCCGCTATTCTTTGGGGCGTAATTTTCTACAGCGTAGGCATATCCATCCTTCGCAAACGTAACCGGCTCTCTGACAGTGCGCCCCCCAAGCGCACCGCGCAATCGCCCGTTGAGTCCTCCCCCCCCGCTCCGCAGCCATCAATACCAGAGGCCGCCTCGCCATCTGCTCCGCAAGAAGTCGCCCCTGTGCAACTCACTCCGCCGCCCATCACAGAAACATGGTACACCTGCCCCGCTTGCGGTTCCCTCGTTGCTACTGGCAAGCCCTGCGACTGTGGATACTGTCCCGCGCCCCCAGAGAAAACCGCCCCTACACCGAAAAAGCAGCGCTCCGCAGCTGTTCCTCTGCTGGGTGTAGCCCTTGCGGTTGCTCTTGCCGCCTGCGGCATCTTGGCAGGCAAACTGTCCACTGCTCAAGCTGACATTTCGAGCAAAGACGCTGCTATCGTAGCCAACGAAAAAAAGATCAGCTCGTACACGGCGACCATAGACGACTTAAAAACCTCCAACGAATATCTGGAGGAATACAATTCTTATTTGCAAGAAGATCTTCTGCAATACGATTTACCGTCAGACTATACGTCTACCAAGTTTCGCCACGATCTACGCATTCGCAGCAACCCCTTCCTGCGTCCACGCAACCCATGATTCATAGCCGGAGGTGACGCCTATGACCCCACTGTGTATGTGACCGACACCGGCAGCAAATACCACAATGCCGGATGCTCGTACCTGAAAAGCAGGCATGACATACGGCTATCTGTTGCCATTGACATGGGGTACACCCCGTGCTCGCGGTGTGACCCGCCAACATAAAGGATAAAAGGATGAGGAGCCTCCCGGCCCCTCATCCTTTTCTCTTACCCTTGCCCCCGCAGGAACGGATTCGTCTGTGCTGCCTCGCGCTTCTGCATGGCTCTGATAAACGGATTCTCCGTCTGCGTGGTCTGTGTCGTCCCCCTCCGCTGCATGGCCCGCACGAACGGATTGTTCTGTGCGGCCTGCTCTGTCTGCGCCGCTTCGCGCTTCTGCATCGCCCGCACGAAGGGGTTCTCAGATGCGGTCGCGCTCCCGGAACCGGATGCCCGCAGGAACGGATTCGATGCTTCTCCCCGCAGGAACGGATTGCCGCTTTTGCCGGTTCCGCCGGAGTACCCATTTTTCCACGGCGCCTGTCCGATGGTGCTCTTCGACCAGCCGTTCATGTAGTACAGCGCGTCCTTCTGATAGTTGTCCAGCTCCAGCATATTGATGACCTCCAGCTTCTCCGCTTTCTTGGTCAGGCCGCTGGTGGCCACCTTGTACTGATAAAACTGTTCCGGCGTGACAACATCGTTGCTCTCCAACTCCGCCAGCTGCTCCAGCGTGGTATCACTGGCCATGTCGGCAAAATAGATCTCCGCCTGTGCCGTCACGCTCATGCCGGAGCTTTGCAGCCATTCAAACTTCTGTGTGGCCGCGCTCTTCTCCGCCGTGGACTTGATGTCCTTGGTGCCGAAGTAGTAGGTGTAGAAGTCCTCATAGCTGACGCCATTGGACTTGGCGGATATCGCCCGCTGGTACACATCCTTGTTGTAGGTCTGGAGGGTGTACTCCGCGCCGAAGCATTCCCTGTTGGCCTCACGGTAGGCATCGTCCGGTTCCAGTCCCCTCCCCAGAAATTTCTCCGCGGCGGCGCGGTAGGATCCTTCCACCGCCAGCGCGTTCTTCTGGATGCCGGTCACGACGGCCTTCAGCTCCCGGGTCTTCTGCCGCTTCTCCTTGTCGGACAGGTCGGAGGACTCCACCTCGCGGATCTCCTTCCACAGGTCGGAGCAGGCGGACTGCTGCTTGCTCCAGAACCGGCTGACCACCGCCGCCGTCTCGTCGCCGCCGTTCTTGGCATAGGTCAGCGCATCCGCTTCGTCGAAGAAGTCGCCGCTCACCCGGTTACTGGTCACGGCATCCGTGGTGAAGGCCTTGGCGAACATCCCCCGCTCCGCCTGCGGCGTCAGGATCGGCAGCAGGAAGTCGCCCACCACGCCGGTGTACTGGTCCAGCACATAGTTGAGTTTCTTCGGCGAGATGCCCAGCGCACCGCCCACGGCCTTGGAAAATACGTCCGTGCTGCTGTCGTACCGCTGGCCCGGCGCGTAGCTCTGGAGCCGCTGGTTCTCGATGTCCCCGCCGTACCACGTCCGGCCCGGGCTGTCCGGATCCAGCAGTGCTGAATCCACCAGCGCCGATGCAATGTTGCTGGTCAGAGGATTGGCCGGTGCCACCTGATTGCCCATGGTGTTCAGCGTGGCGATGAGGTCGACGTCCTGCCCCTGTACGGCGTCCGATACGCGGTCTGCGGTGATGCCCAGCAGCGACAGCTCCCGGCCCTTGGGGATCTTCAGCCAGATGCCGTCCTTCAACTTGAACATGTAGTTGGTGTCCTTGTCGCTGTCCCGCAGGTCGTCCCACTCCTCATCGTCGTGGTACAGCAGCGAGTTGATAAGCGTCGGCGCGATGCCCAGCACGGCGGCCCTGCCGATGAGCTTTGCCCATTCCCGGCCGCCCTTTGTCTCCGTCACCCGCCGGATCATCTTGTCGAAGCCCTGGATGCCCGGATTCAGGAACGGTACATAGTTGGCGTTCAACACCTTGCCCAGCGTACCGGACCGACCGAAGTTGACGGTCACATCCGCCGCCGCATAGAGGGCATCCGCCAGTGTCTCCGAGTTGACGCCGCCCTTCTCCAGCACGCTCATGAACTCCGCCAGACGTGGCGCCTGCTCCGTGGCCATGTTCAGCGACTCCAGCCGCGCCATGAGCTTTCCCGCCTTGCTGGTGGGCTCCTTCACCGTGCCGGTGGCGTAGTCGAATACCGAGGAGTAGGAGCCGCCCAGCGACTTGTACATCTGCCAGTATTCGCCGTTGTTTTTGATCTGCGCCAGCGCCCTGGGATAGTTCCGCAGGAACGCCTTGCCGTCCCGGGTGTACAGGCCTGCCGTCTGCAGGTCGCGCACCGTGTTCCGCACAAGGAATGTGGGGTTGTAGCCGGTCACGAGGGACTTGAACAGGTTGTTGCTGGCGCGGATGACCTTCGTCAGGGTGTTGCTCTCCACCGCATCCGGCGACAGGGCCTTCAGCGCGTCGAAAAGCGTGTCGTCCACCGTCAGTTCCCACAGCCTGCCGTCCCGGAACACTGTAAAGGTCTTATCCTTTGCAAGCGGCTGACTGCTTACGTCGTTCAGCGTATCCGGGTCAAAATCGCTGCCGTCAAACTCCTGCGCCTCCTTGATGTACCGATGCACCGCCGGCGAATCCCCGGCGCTCATGTAGTCGTCCAGCATACGCTGGCCGAACCGGTTCTTGCTGCCCTCGCGCACCACCTTCATGGTCTGCTTGCCCAGCGCCTCGTGCAGGGGCACAAGCTGCTCCGTGCCGCCCTGTGCGCGGCCCACGGTCCTGCCGACACGCACGGCGTTCCGATCCCGTCCCGCACCGGCATTTCCCGTCGTGACACGCAGCGTCGGCACATAGTTGGGATAGAACTCCTTCAGGAAGTCCGCGTTCTCCTGCGTCATCAGACCGCTGTCCACCCGGTACTGCATCAGATTGTCGATGTAGCTCCGCACCTGCTGCCGGTAGCCCTCGAACTCCGGATGGGCCCGCAGAGCGCGGCGCACCCGTTCCCGGCTCACGTCCGCCGTGACATCCACGCCGAACACCGGCTTGTCCTTGATGGCATCCGCCCGGTCCACGGCCCGCAGCAACTGCATCCGCTGTCTGGCCAGTGCCGCCGTGTCAGGATCTGTGTCCTCTGCCAGCCGCCGGAGCTGTGCCTCTGTGTCCGTGCGGATCTCCGGATGGTCTGTATCGAACTCCCGCAGCGCCGCCCGGGCCTCCAGCATGGCCCGCTCCTTGTTCTGCGACAGGCTCATGCGGTCGATGTTGTGCAGATTAAAAAGATACATCTGGAACTCGTGGTAGTAGTCCTCGCCCTTCTGCCGGATGGGAGAAAAGATGGCGTTCAGGCTCTCTCCTACCTTCTGAGCGTTCACGTCCGTCTGTGCGTCCGCGATCATGCTGACGCCCGCAGAGGTCGAGGCCCGCGCCTGGTTGTAGAACTGGTAGAGATACGGGTCGTTGACCGCCTCCGACACCTTGCTGACGCTGTGCCCGGCGTCCACCATTTTACGGTACAGATAGCTCCACGCCTCCTGCGCCTTCTCCCCGGCGCTCTTCCTCTCCGGCACCGTGTGGTCCGTCACCATCGACTCTGCGGCGCGGATGCGGTCCTCGCGGGAGCCGATGGGGTCTGCCTGATCCGCGTAGAGCCGCACAAGGTCGTCCAAATCGGCCTGCGTGGTCTGCTCCACCGTCCGCTCCGGAGGGGCCTCCTGCCGCTCCAGCCGCCGGAGCTGTGCGTCATACACCGCATCCGACACCGTGTACGGGTCATCCCCGATGATGTTCTCATCCCGGGCCAGCTGCTCCATGTAGCCGTTCTGTTCCGCCGCGTCCTGCGCCGATACCGGCTCCGTCGTCACCTCTGGCGGCGCCATGCGGTCGGAGCCGCCGTACAGCGCCTGCCACGACATGGCATCCTCCGGTGCCGCGTCACCGGTGTCCCGCCGGTACAGGCCGTTCTCCTGCACCGTGCGCCCGGCATCCACCCCCGCCATCTCCTCGATGCTCCGGCCGGTGGAAAATTTTTCCGTGTTGACATTTCCGCCGGAGATGGGTATACTATTAGCAGAAGGTTTTGGCGCGAATACCTCCGAACGCCTTGCGGCGGAGAAGGAGGGTGCGCTGATTACCTTCTTTTTTTGCACATCCAGCAGGTCGTATAGATAGGATCTGCCATCTGCATCGTTCCGGATCAAAAGCGTGCCGCCATAGACCGTGTAGTGGTCTATGGCTTTTTTTGCGTTCAGGACCGGAACAGCGAATTGCGTCTCGTACCGATACCAGCCGTTCTGTGCATCCTTGCTGTGCTTCGGCTTCACATTTTCCCGCCACTCGCCGTTTTCGGCCAACAGCAGCATCTCGTCGAGGTTCGTGGCCGCCTGCATTTTAACCTCGCGCAAGGCTCGGTTCATTCCATATGTGTATTCCGACCCCTTGTACTCTCCCGGAAGATCTCTCCCGATATACACCGGTTGGGCGTCCATAAGGATGGTGGAAAACGGATGCTCCGCATTGACCAACGTTTTCAGATATGCCTCCGCCGTCGCATAATTCCTTGTGTCATTATGCGTGTCGATGACCGGCATGGTCTCGCCGCCGATGGTCTGGATGTCATACCCCACGCCGCCGTCGGCGAACACCGTGGCCTCATTGCCCATGTCAGGCCGCAGCTGGCGGCGCTGCTCCGCGCTGTAGCCGCGGCGGTTGGCTGCGTCCCGCGCCTCGATCTCGCCTGCCGTGTTGCGGTAGAGTTCCAGCGTGTTGGCATTTTTGAAGTAGTCCGTTCTTGCTCTGCGGTCAAAGTCCGCCTGTGTATAGGCGGAGTACATATCCGCATATGGGCCGTTGTAGAGGCTCTCCTCCAGCCGCAGCACCTCGTCCCAGTCCTGGGCGATCTTGGCCCTGTTGACCTGCCTGACGGTCTCCTGCACGGCGGGCGGCATGGCGTCCATGGCCGCGTTCATACGGTTTTCCGCTTCCACGAGCCGCCGGTCGGTCACATACCCCTGTCCGTCCTTGTTCTTGTACTTCCAGTAGTTGGGGTTGCTGCCGCCGGCAAACTCCTCCGTGCTCTGAATGATATGCTGGATCTCATGTACCAGCGTGCGCTCCGGTGAGCCTACCAGATCCTTGCTCAGCACAATGGCGTCCATCGCCTTGTCGTAATACCCGTTGACGCCCGGCATTGTCTCCTTGAACACCACCGATGTATGCCGCAGGGCTGGATATGCCTCAAACAGGTCACTGTGGCGCAGGAAGTCCGCCAGCTCATATTTCTCCGCCCATGCACGGTCATAGTATTCGCCCTCCAGCCGTTCGCTCTCCGCCGCTTCTTCCGCTGTCAGAGGCTCGCCCCGATTTTCGGCGTTCCGCGCCCACTTGTCCGTCAGCTCCCGCAGCCGCCGGTAGCTGCTCTCCTCCATCAGCCGCGCATCGCCGTCACGGCGGTACTCCATGCTGCTGTCGTCGATCTCGAAGCGCCACTTGCCATCCATTCCCCGGAACCAGCCGGTCTCTCTGCGGATGGTCTGTGCATCTGCACCGGACGCTTCCATCGCGGATGCCCTTGTCAGCGCGTTCAGATCTGCCGTTCTGGCATTCTCCCCTGCATACAGCAGCTGCACCCCTCTGCCCTGTGTTCCGGCCTCCGCCTGACGCAGGGCCTTTTCATAGAGATTCTGCGCGTCGATGAGCCGCCGCTGCTCCTGCGTGCCCTGCAGCTTCGCCGCCGTATCCCGCAGCCAGTCATAGATGCGCTGGAACAGGTTGCGGTCCTGTGCCAGCAGCCTCCGGACGGTGGCCTCGTCGGTGAACAGCTTCTCCTCCGCGAACTTGGCCACAAGCTCCCTTGTGGCGCCGTCCTCGTCCAGCGCTACCCCCGCCTTGGCATAGTCTTCTATCACCGCGCGGCGCAGGGCGTCCACGTCCGCTCCCATATCCTCCGCCACAAATCGCAGCGCCGCGTCGGAGAACTTGCCGTACAGGCCGCTGCTCTCCATGTGGTGGGTCAGCTCGTGGACCAACACCTGCCGCACCGGGTCCGTGGCCGCTGGATCGATAGAGATGACGCCGTCCTGATAGCTGCCCTGCACACCCTCCTGCATGGTCCGGGCCTGCACCGTGGCGCCGAAGCGCCGGGCGATCTGCGCCGCCGTTTCGAACTGGTTCCGCTGTGCCTGCGGCATCTGCTCCAGCGCACCCAGCCACGCTGTGCGCTGCTGCGCGTCCATGCCGTTGGCATCCACCAGCCGGGGCATCCGGACGTACTCGGTGGGCATGGCCCGGCCCTGCTTCACGGCCCGGCCCAGCTGTCCCGCGCCGCCTACAAGGCCCATAGCGGCGCCCAACAGGAAGTCATAGCCCATCTGGGCCACATCCTCCGTGGTGAACAGGTCGCCGCCGTTGTCCAGCCGCAGCAGCCGGTCGGCCAGCGGGTTCAGCACGTCGGAGGTCACCTCCTCCACGCCCTCGCCCGCGCCGTTGACGATCCACGTCAGCAGCGCCTGCCCGGTCCTGTTCTTGGTCAGCTTCGTCACCAGCTTCTCCACCAGCTCGTCCGCTCCGGCCTTGCCGTAGATCTTCGAGAACGCGCCGAACATCTTCTCTGTGAATGTCTCGATGCCCGCCGACTTCAGGCCGGCCAGAAACTGCTGCTCCTCGGACTTCCTCTGCTGCCGGGCCTCGTTGGCCGCCTGACCGTAGGAACGCATGCCCATCATGGCAAGGCCGCTGCCGGGCAGCGCCAGATTGGCCACGGCGTCCCCCAGCATTTGCGTGCCGGTCACGCCCATGTCCACCAGAAACCGGCCCACGGTGCCCGCGCCCTCCTTGGCCTCCTCCTGCGCTTGTGCGCTCTTTTCAAAAAGGCGCGTGGCACTGTCAAAGGTGGCCTGCCGCTGCTGGGCCCGCCGGTTTTTCCGCTCCTCCTCCATGCGCTGCGTGATGGTGTTGATGTCCTCGCCGGTCTCCCGGCTCTCCCGCACGGCGCGGCCCAGATCGCCCAGCCCGGAGAACTGTCCCAGATGCTGCTCTCCGGTCACCGGTGTGGCCTGTCCGGCCAGCTCCGTGAAGCTGCCCGCCGTACTGAGGGCGCCCGCCTTCACGGTCTTGACCGCACGCTCCATCAGCTCCCCCGCGCCGGTATAGTCCCCCGCGCCGAAAGCCCGGATGTTCGGCAGGTTATCCACCGTCTGCTGCGCCCTGCTCTTAGGCACCGTGACCGCCGGCACCTGCCGCTTGTTGCTGCCGGTGTCCGAGATCATCGTGCCGGTGTTCACCAGTTGCCTCCCGGCGTTCTGCGCCGCCTTGGGCTTCACGATGGGCGTGGTCTGCTGCGCCGCCGACGGCGTGATGAGCTTCATGCCGCCGCTGCCGTCCGCCATGGCCACGCCGCTCTTTGTCAACAGCAGCGGCGGCTTCAGGGTGGTTTTCTGCGCGGCAGGCAGGGATGCGCGCTGCACCCCTGCCTGCCTCTGTGTGTCCTTCTTGTTCCAGTCGTCCAGAAATTTCATGGTGTACCTCCTGACCGCTCACATGCGGCTCATCCGGTTGACGTTGGCACCGCCGTAGCTGTATCCGCTCTGGCTGCTGCCCTGCGTAGCCTCCTGATAGGCCTGCCACGCCTGCGCCGCCGTCATGCCGCCCGCCGCCGCGCTGGACTGCGGTCCCCACAGCCCATCCGCCGATACGCCAAGCGCACGCTGCATCTCCGCCACCTGCGAGGCCGACAGCCCGCCGTTGTCGTAGCCGCTGCCGGAGTACCCTCCGGAAGAATAGGAACCGCCGGAGTATCCGCCTCCGCTGTAGGCGGCGCTGTCGGCCGCTGCCTGCGCTGCCGCCTGTTGGCGCTGCAGCTCCAACTGCGCCTCGTACTCCCTCTGCCACTGGGCGGCATTGGCCGCCTCCTGGTCTTTCTGCAAAAGATAGTTTGCGTACTGGCTCTGCACCGTGGACTTGTAGCCGGCCATCTGCTCCGCCGCCTGCGTATCCCCCGCCAGCCGCGCATCTGTGATGGCCTGATCCAGGTCGGCCAGTGTCTCGATGTACTGCCGCTCCAAGTCGGCCACCTCGTTCTGATAGCTGGCGTCCATGGCGATGCGCTGGCTGTCCGCCATGCCGCCATAGATGCCGTTGGCCGCCAGCTGCTGGTCCAGATTCCGCTGCGACATCATACTGCTGATATAGGCCTGCCGGGCGGCGTCCTCATAGGAGGTGCCGGCCTGCGCCTTCTGGCGGTCGTAGGCATCCGCCGCCTGCTGTACGCGGGCAGCGATGGCCTTCTGCAGTTCGCTCTCGTATACGTCGCCGCCGATCCTCTTGTAGTAATCCTCGTAGCTCATGGCCTCCGGCACCTCCGTTCCTGTGGTCTCGTCTTTTGCCGTGCCGCCATTGCCGCCGCTGCTTCCGCCGCCGGTGCCGCCATCGGCGGCAGAGGGCGTGGATGCGGCAGGCAATGTGGCCGGAACAGACGGCGCATATGCCGCCGAGGAACCGTTCCCGGTGGTACGTTTTCCCACGTTCTGCGCCGCGTTGCTCACCCGGCGCCTGATCTCCTCCTGTACGGCAGACGGCGCAGACGCAGCCGCCGAGGAGGCCCGAGACGCCACATCCTTGACGGCCCCCGCGATCTTGCCGCCGATACCGCCGGACGCCCCGGTGCTTTTTGATGCTCCGGAACTGCCGGAAGATCTGACGCCCTGCAGACGGCCGATCTGGTAGTCGCTGGAGCTGCCCAGCGCATCCCGCGACAGTGCGGGCACCTTCCCCGCCGCTTTTTCCATGGAGCGGGAGGGCGTCTTTGCCGGCGTCTGCGATACGGTGCGGCTCCCGCCGCCGGTGCCGCCGCCATAGTCCAAATAGGCCCCGCCGCCGGAGATCGGCGTTTTTCTCTTGGTCCCCTTGATAATGTCAGGCATTGTAGTAACCTCTCTTTCACGCAAAAGGGCGCTCCCGCATCTCGCGGGGGCGCCCCTGTCTGTTTATACCCCCAGCAGTTTGCCCCAGGTGCCCTTGCCGGCGATGCCGTCGGCGCCCAGGCCGTACTTGGTCTGGAACTTCTTCAGCGCCGCCTCGGTGCCCGCGCCGAAGTCGCCGTCCGCGCCGGCCCTGCCGCAGCTGTAGCCATAGGCGATGAGTGCCGCCTGCAGCGTCTTCACGTCTGTGCCGGTCATCCCGCGCTTCAGAAGACGAACCTGTACCTCCACTTTCTCGTCCTCCTTTTCCACGGGCGTGACGCCTGCCCCGCCCTGCATGGCCGCCGCCACATCGTGGCGGAATGTATCCATGGTGTAGGCCGTGCCCAGCCCTTTCCAGTAGTGCTCCGGGTCGGTGTGACCCGCCCCGACGCCGCTGAGACGCGCCTCGTTGTGGGAGATGATGACGCCCTTCTTCAGCGGGTCGAGGGCATACGTCCTGCACAGGTGGGCGAACAGCTCCACGGCGGCCTTGTAGGCCGTCTCGCAGTGCTTCAGCGCCGCCGCACGGTCGCGCACGCGGAACTTGTCGCCGCCGGTGTAGGTGATCTTGCTGCTCTCGCACATCTCAATGCCGCAGTGGGTATTGTTGGCGCTGCCGCCCACATGGGGCAGCCGGAAATTCCACGGCGCCGTCTGATATACGGTGCCGTCGTTGGCGTCGATGAAGGCGTGGACGGCCACATCCTTGCTCTCCTTGTTGAACAGCTTGACGAACACGGCGCCGGATGGCTGCGCACAGCCCACGGAGTGCAGCACCAGCCCCAGCGGCCCCCGCCGCTGGAACGTGGTGTAACGGCTGTCCGCGCCGCTCAGGTTGGCCTTGTAGTAGGGGTTGCGGGCGGCGAAGCTCTCAATAATTTTCATTGCTGCCCGCTCCCTTCAGCTGCTTACCGATCTGGTCGATACCGGTGGCCGCAAGGCCGCTGACGATGCCCACAGCGGCGCTTGTGATGTAGTCGCTGGCCGGGTAGTCCGGGATGATGTACATGCCCGCGACGCCCAGCAGCAGGCCGCACAGGCCCATGATCACCGGTATCCACTTGTTGTCGAGGCCGCTGGCCTTGACGCCCATGCCGATGAGATAGCAGATGACGGTGATGGCCGCCACGCTTGCGATGCCCAGAGATGCGATATCCATAGTTTGATTTCCTTTCCGGCCTTACTTGGCCTGTCCGTGGTTTATTTCTGCTGCGGTCCGCTTACTGGGCGAACACCCAGTCCTCGGCCAGCATATCCGCCTGCGAGGCAAGCCAGCCCATCTGCACGCCGGAGGTGCCGACGAACGCAATGGCCTTGTTGCCGATGGCCTCGTGCTCGACGTTGACCACGGTGCCGTCCGCCGCCGTGTAGCTGATACCGGACGCCAGCTCGATATGCTGGTTCTTGCCGTTCCAGCCCTTACGCGCCACCTTCATGCCGCGCTTGAGGTACTTGATGGCCTCGCCGAAGGAGAACGTATTCTCCCCGTCGAGCTGCGGGCAGTTGGTGCCGTCCGCGATCACCCACTCGTCGGAGCAGATGTTCGTCATGGTGTACTCCACGACCTGCGTGTCGCGGATGTCCAGCACGGCACCGTCCTTGGTGTGCATCAGAATGGTCTGCCCATCCCAGCACCAGTAGCCGCCCCACGAGGGGAGCTTCACCTTTGCGCCGCGCTTCATAGCCTCGAATGCCTGTTTGAAATTCATGATTTGTCCTTTCCGGCGTCAGTGCGCCTGTCCGTGGTTTTCGTTCTCCAAATCTGCGATGCGGTGGTTGATGACCTTGATCTGCTCCTCCACCACCGGCATCCGCCTTGCAAAGTTGTTGTGCTCCCGGACCTCCCGGGTCAGCTCCTCGATCTTGGTCTCCGTCACGGCCTGCGTCTTGCGGTTGCTGGCCAGCACACCGCACAGACTCAGCATCCCCGTGATGACCGCTACGATGATCGCCTCCGTCACACGCTCACCCCCTCACAGCTCCGCCGACAGCTGCAAATCTTCCACAAACAGCGCGACCGGCGTGTTGTTGGTATAAGCGTCCGTGTTAAAGGTCTCCGTCGCCGCCCGCAGTGTGATCATCGCGTCAAACGAGGATTGCGCGTAGACCGACACCTCGCTCACTACCGGGTCGACATTTCCGCCGGCCGTCGTCCGGACCCGCACAACGCTCGGCGCGGACAGCAGCGCAGGCAGGGCCCGCATGGAAGCCGGCACAGCCACGCCGAAGTGGATCGCAGTTTTGTCCGATGTCAGCACACCGTTTGTAATCATGCTCGTGTTTGTCTTCTGTATGTACAGATACCGCTGGCAGCGGCGCAGCTGCTCCGCGTAGTCGGGTACCTCGTTGAGCACCCACGCGCCGCTGCTGTCCTGATGGGCCAGCGTCTGCACGCTGCCCAGCTCCAGCTTGGCGGGACCGATTTCGAGTTCACAGGGCACAGCAGACGCACGCGCCCTGAAATTGTAGAAGCCATCAGAAGATTCCGGCAGCGTGAATGTGTAGGAAAAAGCGGTCCATGCATTCAGCGGGGTGTTTGCAGGCAAAGCGATCGAACCCGAAATGGTATCCAGCGCAGCTCCGTAGGACAGACGTATCTGCGTCAAATTGTCAATAGAGATGGGCTTTATCAGGAAGGACAGCGTATAGGTCAGCCCCTCTATCAGCCTGTCCGCCTCCATGCGCTGCTGCCACCCGAAGGTTGTCGTCCCGGGGCTGACGATATGAACGTCGCCTCTTGCGACAGTTCCTGTCGCGGCGTTGCCGTACTTCCGCCACCTATCGGCATAGTAGCCGGCTCCTGCGGTGATGCTCGTGATGCCCCGCTGGTTGACCGCGTAGTCGTGGTTGTCCAGCAAATTCGGGTTGCAGGCCCACGTCACGCCGATGTTCTGCAGGACCTGCTCCTTCTGTACCGGTGTCAGCGCCTGGGCACGGCCGTAGCTGACAAACTCCCCGCCCACCACGGCGCGGGCCTGCTCCTTGAAATAGCGGGCGTTGTTCTCATACGCAGGGTCGCCGGAGCCCACAGGCACGCCGTTCCGGGTGCCCTTGGCCCACGCCTCCGCGTCCGCCACGTAGCCCTTCTCCTGATCCTCCCGGGCCGCCTCCGCGTTCTGGCGCGCCGTCTCTGCCGTCTGCCGCGCCGTCTCGGCGGTCACGCGCTTTTTCTCCGCCGCCACGCGCCCGGCCTCCGCCGTCTGCCGCTTGCTCTCGGCGGTCTTGATGCCTGCCTCCGTGTCGTTGATCTCGTTGACGGCGTCCACCGCCGCGTTGTAGGCCGGCGCCACCAGCTGGCGCACCATCCGGTCGAACACCTGCTTGTTCTCCGCCGGTGTGCCGGACAGCACATCCGGTGCGGCACACACGCCCGCCGCGTCCATCTCCGCGTCTGAGATCTTTTTCAATGCCATGTTCTCACCTCACCTCTTGTAATTCCCGCCGGACTCCTTCCACTGCACGCCGAAGGCGTACAGGCCGAAGGGCTCGTTCAGCTCGCTGTTCTGCAGGCGGAAGCTCACCTTATCCACCTTCTTGAGCTTCACCTTGCCGTACAGCGTGCGGGGCGTCTTATCCGCCGAGAAGCTGAGTTTTTCAAAATCCACATAGGCGAAATCGAAATACCGGGCCTTGCCCTTGGCGTCAAACACCTGCTGCCAGATACCCCGCACCCGGGCGTGTACCTTCACGCCTGTCACCGGCGACGCTGCCAGCCGCACGGCCACACCGGTAAAGGTCTTCACCCGGAAGAACAGCTCACCGTCATAGTCCGCCGTCTCCCAGTAGGCGTCGATGGCCGCGCCGTCGTCGTTGTAGGCCATGGGGCTCTCCACCGCACGGCTGAACCGGCACAGTCTGCCGTCCGCCGTTCCGAAGCACAGAGCCCCCTCCCCGTCGGTGAATACCACCCGCGCCGGGATGTCCGGCCAGCAGTAGCACTCATACTGGAAGCTGGAATAGGGGCTGTTCCGCTCGTAGGTCTTCTGCTGCAGATCCAGCAGGTACAGGGTGCCGTCCAGCGCCAGCACGTAGAAATCGCCGTAGATGCAGGCGCTGGCCGCGCTGCGGCCCGCCGCCGCACGGATGGCGCTGCCGATGTAGTAGCTGCGCTCCTGGCTGTACTTCTCGCCGGTCAGCTCCTCCGCCGTGATGGCAAACACCCCGCGATCCGTCAGGAACAGCGGCTCCTTGTCTGTCTGGCAGAAGCTGCCCGGCGCCACGGCATCCTGCCCGATGATGGTGTTCACGATGCGGAACAGCGCGTTACCGTCATCGTCCAGCGTGCCGGTGCGCACCACCACATTCCGACCGTCCGTGGCGCCGCCTATGAAGGCGGTCAGCGCATTGTTCAGCACCGCATAGCCCCTGATTTCGCCGCCGTCCCGGGCCAGCTTCGTGTAGTTGACGTCCGGGAAGAACGCCGGGTCCTCGAACTCGCTGTAATAGTCCACGCCGGGCTTCCCCGCGTTGCCGCCGAGGAACACCCGGTCCGTGCTGCCGCCCACGCCGTAGACCGCCGCCACGGAGCACTTGTTGATGCTGTCCAGGTAGCCGTCCCGGGTCTTGGCCGCCGTGATGCGCACATTGTCCTGTCCCGTGACGGGGCTCTCGCCCGGCGCGGTCTTGAACGTCACCTTCCCCGCTGCGCGGTCCACGGTAAAATCCGTGTCCTCCGTCTTGGCCACCCACGCGCCGCCTGCGTTCAGCACCTCCGCCGTCACGGCGTCGCTGTCCAGCCCCGCCGTGGTCAGCTGATAGATCTTGGCATCCGCCGTTCCGAGGAAGCTCTCCGTCCACTTCCGCCCCAGCAGGTTCAGCCCCTGATAGGCTTGTCCGCCGCCTGTGGGGCGGCGGGAGATGATGATGGTGGGCACGGTGGCGTGGGCGGATACCAGTGACAGCGCGGCGCCGTCATAGACGCGGTAGGCCGTGCCGTCCAGCAGATACAGCTTCTCGTCGAACACGAAGCTCCGGCTCCGCGCATTGGCCATGTTGCCGATGGCCGTCAGGCTCCATGCACCGCCAGCCGCCACAGTCAGCCTGTAGAGCTTGCTGCCGGCGTGGATCAGCGTCTCATCCAGCAGGTGGTGGATGCCGTTGATGGCCGCGCCGCCGGGCGCCGTCACCATGGTGGTGTAGCCCGTGCGCTTGCGCACCTTACCCACCTGATCCCGGATCATGTGGGGCGCCGACGGCGAGCGGGACTTGTCCACGTTGGCCGGGCTGTTGTTCAGATCCACGCCCCGGAAGGTCTCCACCACCGTGCTGTAGGTCTTGCTCTCCGCCGGCACTGTAAATCTCGCCATCGCTTACCACCACCCCGTCGTATTCCGGCGCGCGCCGGACAGCAGGCCGCTGCCGCTGTCCTCGTAGGACTGCCGCAGCTTCTCCAGCCCGTCCTCGTACTCGTTGCGCAGGACGGTGGCCAGTGCCAGGTCGTCCTCCTTGTACAGCTCCGCCGCCATGTAAAGCGGCAGCAGCACCACGGCCTCCGGCGCCAGGTCGATCTCCTCGCTGTCCGGCGTCTCCCGGGTGATGACCTGCGGATAGGCTCTGTACCAGATGGTGTAGACGCCCACCGGCATCCCCGGCAGGATGAGCACGTCGTCTCCCTCCAGCCGCCAGTCCTCCGCCAGATCATACACGGCGCCGTCGTCAAACAGCACCTGCCCCCGGTCGATGCACCGGAAGCGGGGCAGGTACTGGCGCAGGCTGATCTTGTACGCCTTGTCCACGGCGGGCAGCACCAGCTTCTCCGCCGTCTCCTGGGCCTCCTCCACCTGCGCCACCTCTACCTGCCAGCTTTTCAGGATGGGACGGCCAACGGACGCCACCTGCTGCAGCGCCTCGTTGGCCTTGGCCGGCATGGCGTTTATGTACTCCTGGTTGATGTCGTCCGGCGTCAGCACCGCTCCCTCGTTACTGAACATGGTCTGCAGCGCCGCCAGCTTCACCTCGCTCCACGTCATACCGCTCCCCTCCTTCGGTCAGGACAGATCCTTGCCGGTGCTGATGTTGCCTGCCGCTGCGAAGCGCCAGTCCACAAAGCCCGCGCCGAAGCGGGCACGGCCGCGCCAGCTGTTGTTGTCGTTGTTCTGGTCGACAACGGACTTGACCTCCAGCTTCTTGCGCTCCTGGAAGATGGCGCCATCGCCGGTCTCCAGGAATTTGCTGTCCAGCAGGATGAAGGGCTTGTCCGTCTTGCCCATGGCCGCCAGCGCCTGCGTCAGGTACGGGTCGATGATGATATTCCAGCGGCCGAACTGGTAGTTGTAGGCGTTGTTGGAGGTGGTGGGCTCCTTGTCCGCGCCGATGGCGCTGAACACCGCATCCTTCAGGGCCGCGTCGTTGGGGATGAGGATCGTGTCCGGAGCCACCGCCAGCAGTTCGCCGTTGTCGCCGGTGAGCTGCTGCATCTCCGTCTCGATCTTGCCCAGCAGGGACGCGGTGAAGCTGCCCTTGTACAGGTTGCACTGCTTCTTGCCGTTCACCTTGTTCACATGCTTCTTGTGGAACAGGGCCAGACCGTCCGCGCTGTTGCAGGCAAAGCTCTTGCCGCCGAAGCTGACGGTGGTGCCGTAGAGGCCGCCGGCATACAGGGCGCGGCCGAACTTCTCCCGGGTGCGTCCGTAGGCGGTGATGAGCTTTCTGGCCCGGCGCTTCATCTCGCCCAGCTGGGCGTCCTCCACCAGCTCCTGCGTCACGGAGAAGGACTGCTTGAACGTCATGTTCTCGATGATGCGGTCGTAGCCGGACTCAAAGCCGGTGCGGGGGTATTCGCCGCCCTCGCCCACGGGCACAAAGTCGTCCATGGCCGTCTCGCTGGAATGCTGCTCCGCCCAGTGGCGGCTGTTCTCAAAATGGAACAGGTACTTCAGCAGGCTCTCCCGCTCGAAGGCCTCACCCAGCTGCTCGATGTAGGATGCCAGGGGCACCTGGCACTTACCGAAAATGGGGTCCACCAGACCGGAGCCGATGGACACCGTCACAAAACCACTCATGTGTTATCTCCTTTCTTTCTCTCAGAACTTCACGACCACACGGTCGCCCACGGCCTGCCCGTCCAACGCCACGATCTGCGCCACGCCGCTGGTCTTGGTGGCCGTCACCTGCATACCGTCGGTGTGGATGGTCACCTTGTCGCCCACACCGATGGTGGCGGAATCCGTCGGGGCCACGGCCAGCGTGGTCTCGAACTCCATGTAGTCCTGCACCGCCACGCAGGGCACCTCGCCCGCGTCGTTGGCCGGACCCACACAGACGAACTCCGGCTTCACGGCGCCGCTGCACAGCGTCACCTTGCCGCTTGCCAGCTTCAGGGCCTCGCCCACGGCGTAGCTCTCGCTGGCCGTGGCGGTCTTGTACTCAATAGGGGGCGTCAGCCCCACCTTCATGCTGCTGAGCCTGAACATGCTCTTTTGCTCCTTTCTCTGCCCCTCTCCGGGGCGTCACTGATTCTTGTGATACCTGCCGTAGGCGGCGTTGATCTCCTTGTCCGTGGCGTCCGGGTTGAACTCACGGTAGGCCGCCGCCTCCTCCGGCGTGGCCTGATAGCCCGCCGGACCGGCCGCCGGCGCGGGATTGGCCATGTGACCCTTGCCCCGCGCCTGATTCACGCCCGCCTGCTTCGCCGCCGTCAGGCGCTGCTTGTCGATGGCCTCGCGGTTGGCGAGGTAGTAGGCGTCCTCCAACGACAGGCCCTTGTCGACGTAGTCGCTGAACGCCTTGCCGGTGGGCATGGCCACGATGTCCTCCACGGACTGGGCCTCCCCGCCGTACAGCTGGCGGATGTTGTCCACCGCCTGCCGGATGGCCGTGTCTGCCTGCGCACTGACCATGCGGGCCTGCTCGCCGATGGCCGACAGCTCCCGCCGCTGGGCCTCCTCCCGCAGGGGCCGCAGCTCCGCCGCCATGATGTCCCGCACCAGTTGCGGATCAATGCCGGACTTCCGCAGGCCCGCCTCGGCGCCCTGCCGTGTCATGGCATCCCTGTACGCCCGCCAGTCCGCCTCTGTGCGGATAGGCGCGTTGGTGTAGGGGTTCACCTGCCCCCGGAACATCTCCTCGTAGGCGGCATCCCTTGCCGCCTGGCGCTGGGCCTCCAGCTCCCGCTGACGGCGCCCGTGGGCCTGTCTGCGGCGCTCCTCCGGACTCTGGGGCTGGCCGGGCGCCTCCTGTGCGTCCTCCTGCCCCTCCTCAGAGCCACCCTCGCCGCCGTCGTCACCCCCGGTGTCCGCTGCTCCGGCACCCGGTGCGTCCTCCTGCGGCTCCGTGCCGTTGATGTCCTCCGGTCCCGCCGGATCCTCCGGCAGCTCCACGCCGAAAGCCTCGGCGTAATCCTTCTCGGTCAATTCCATGGTCAATTTCTCCTTCCGATTTTCACGCTTTTCGTGCGAAATACCCCTTTCCCGCCGGGGTCAAGCGAAAGTGCCGCCCATCGGCGGTCATGCATCAGATGGGGTTACTTGCTCTTCTTGGCCTGCTTGCCGCCGGTGCCGGTACGCAGGTCAGTGCCCGTGTACCGCACGGTGCCCTTGGGCGCCGGCGCGGCCTTGGCGCAGGGCGCCTCCACCCGCTGGCTGCCGGTATTGGCCACGCGGCCGGTGTAGCCGGTGTTGCTCTTCATGCGGTGGTCCTCCTTTCCTCCGATTCGGGTCTTTCCCGCCGTCCCGCCGGCGAATCGTTGGTGCTTTTATGCTCCGAAGCTGGGGCGGACGCCCCGCCGTAAGGCAGGGGCCGCCATTTGACAGGAGGATACTGTCCATGGGGGCGGTGTGCGATCCCGCCCGCCGCAGCTCCGGAGCCCTGTTCACTTCGTCTCCGCGCCGGCGTCCGCCGCCGGTGTGTCGGAGAGCTTCCGCATCAGCCGCCGGTCATAGCAGCCGCACCGGGGATTCCGGCAGGCATACTCCACTTCCTCGCTGCCGTCCGCCTTGGTGCTGACCTGATAGATCATCAGCTCCAGCCCGCACTCCTGACACTTCATGCCGTCACCTCCCCGCCGGCCGGCAGGATGCCGCCTGTGCCGCCGGTCAGAGCACCGGCGCCCGGCACCTGCCCCGGCACGGTTTGCGCGGGGGTCACCTGCGCCGCCTGCGTGTCGGCCAGTTGCTCCTCCAGGCTCTTCTTCATGTCCGCCGCCATGGGGTAGTGCAGCTTCTCCATCTGTGCCCAGAAGCGGATCAGCGTGGTCAGCTCTGAGGTGGGGCCCATGGCCCCCTGCTGCAGGTTCATGCGGGCCTCTTTCCACAGGCTCTGCCGGTCTGTGGCCAGCGGCGCCGCACTGTCGCAGGAGAACAGGAAGTCCGTGTTGTAGCGCCACTCCCCCGCATCGTCCTGATACAGAAAGTCGTGGCGGTCGAACACCTGATAGCTCACGTCGCCGTTCTCGTTGGTGCGCCGGATGGAGCGGGGCTCGTCGCAGTACGCCAGAAAGAACTTGAAGATGGCCTCGAACAGGTCCTGGTACATGGCCTGCTTCATGACGCGCTTGCTCTCCAGACGGCCCGCCGCCTGCTGGGCACTGAACTCCTTGGCCACGGCGCTGGTGGCCGTCGGGTCCTTCCGGCCCTGCATACTGTCGGTGACGCCGATGGTCTGCCGCGCCTCCTCGTAGATCTGGGCACGCAGCGTCAGGTCTGCGGAGATATCCACCTGCGTGTTGAAGGTCTTGACCATCTGCATCTCCGCCGCGTTCCGGATGCGCAGCACCCGGTTGTCCCGGTCGTCCACAATGGAGCCGGCGCTCTCCGGGATGGTGGTGAAGGAGCCGCCGCCCAGCACCTTGGCGTTGATCTTGGTGCTCAGCTTGTTCAGCGCGTTCTGCTGGTCGGCGATGGCGTCGATGTCCGAGCCGCCCATGAACCGCCCCGGCAAGCTGACATTTTTGCGGATGACCAGCGGGTACACGTCCGGCTTGTAGTACGGGATGCGGGTGGGGGCCTGCACCAGCCGCTGGTGCCGCACCACGGGACCGCCGGCCGCCCGCAGCTGGGGCAGCACGTCCCCGCCCTCCGTCAGCTCCTCCAGCACCGGCTGGCCCAGCTCGTCCCGCACCACGCTCATGGCGGGGATCACCGTGCCGTCCCGGAGCGTGATATCCTCCGTCAGGACCTCGTCCTCCTCCGTGTCCGTCTCAAACCTCGTGCTGCCGCAGTAGCTGCACTTCCGCCCGTCGCCCACAGCGCCGCAGGCCCTGCACCGGTGGATGCGCCGCACCTGGCAGTCGTCCAGATCCTCCAGCACCGTGTCGTTCACCCAGCGCAGCCGCCCGATGCCGCCGGTCTTGTTCCGGTAGTAGGCCGTCACCATGGTCACGATCTCCTCCGTGGTGTCCGGGCCGTCGCCCAGCCGCCGGGTGTCGGGGTCGGACTCGCTCTCGGCCTCCAGCTCCACGCCGTAGTTCACCCGGATCTGCCGCTTGGTCTGGGGCGTCAGAAGGAACACCCAGTCCATGTCCGCCACCTGATACACACCCGCCTGCGGCACGATGCAGCGCGGGTGGATGAGCTGCACCCGCAGGTCTCCCAGCCAGTCCCGACCCGACACGCTGTCCAGCCAGTCCACCAGCAGGCCGTGGCCGCCCTGCACGGGGCTGATGCGCTCGCCCTCGTCGTTGATGCGCTCCATGGGCAGCCGGTCCAGCACGTCCCGCAGCAGGTTCTCCACGATGTCCGCCAGCTCCTCGTCCTCCGGCCGCACCGCCGTCACCTTGGGGCTGGGGAAGGTGCTGTCCACCTGCGTCTCCACCATCTCAAAGCACACGTTCCGCACATGGGTGGCCTCACTGATGCCGCCCGCGCCGTCCGCCTGGGCACGGCCGCCGGTGCCGTAGATGGTGTGGTCGCCCTCGTAGAGCTTCTCCCGCTTGCTCATCCGGTCCCGCTCGCCCGCGATGGCTTTCTCCGCCGCCGTCAGGCGGTCCTGCCACAGCCGCAGCTTCTTCTCGTCCTGTTTCATGGCTTCCTCCCTGTCAAAATTCCCGGCCGCCGGAGGCGATCATGTCCTCGTAGCTGCCGCCCTCGTCCTCGTCGTGCCTGTCCAGCTTTTCCACCATGCTGTGGAGCATGTCCAGCGCCCGCAGCGCCCCCTTGGCGTCAAACTTCCATTCCCCGGATTCCACATATTCCCGCAGATTGCTGTCCCAGATCATCACCGGCTCGGCGGTGGCGCAGCGCTTGTACACGTTCCAGACCTCCAGCGCCAGCGAGTGCCCCGTGATGCCCAGCGCGTCGAACTGCTCCTTCAGCAGGCCGTCCCGGTAGGCCTGCACCGCCGGGTCTTTCATCAGCCTGCTGGCCGTCTGGGCCGCGCTCTTCTCGCTGTACCCCGCCCGGATAGCGGCGCGGCTGCCGTTCATGTCCACCAGCCACTCCCGTACGAAGCGCTTCTGCTTCTCCGTCAGCCGCTTTTCCTCCGACACCGTCACCACCCCCTCCGCCGGCAATACTTTTCGTTATCAACATTGTTGCATAGGTAGACCCTCCGTTATCACAGACTTTCCGAAGACAGCAAAACACCCCGGAAGCCGCGCCGCAGCACGGTTTCCGGGGCACTTCATTTCGCTAAAGACCGCCAGTTATCACAGAGCAGTGTTTTCACCACCGCTCATAAAAGCTCTTCCTCATGGCATACAGCAGGCTCTCTGAAATAGCGTGTTCCATGGCGATGGCCGTGATGGAGCGATTGGTGGTCATCACTTCAAAAAGGGCATGCTGATACGCACCTGCGACCTGCTCGCAGATGTAGCGTATTTTCTCCTGTACCCAGACCGGCTGTGAGCGCCAGTCCAGGCAGGTGTAGCGGATCAGCCCCTGCTTTTCCTCCGGCAGATCCACGCCCCGCAGCTTCTTAAACGCCACCGCCGTCCGCCTCCTCTCCCGGCTCTGCGGCCAGCGCCCCCGCCAGCTCCCGGTGGCCGCCCACCTTCCGGGCCGCCCGCTCCTGCCGATCTGCCGGTATGTAACGAACAAAGTCCTGACCCGCCTCCGGATCGTACCGTGTCCCAGGCAGCACCGTGGCACCGGCAGGCACGCGGAGCTGTGCGCCGGAGAACACGACCGACCGCGTGATCTTTGGCTTTTTCAGATTCCGGCTGCATGTATACTTTTTCTCATCCGGCACGCCGCGCGACTGATTGATGATGTACTTTGCCAGCGGGTAATAGTCTTTCTGGTGCCGCACGAACTGCACGTCCACACTGCCCTGTCCCCAAATATCGTCCACGCGCTCATTCCGAAGAAGCAGGACGCCGTCCTCCATACGGAACCCCGTTCCGGTCATCACCAGATGGGCGTGGGGCCGCACCAGTTCCCCCGTCTCGCCGTCGATCTCGCTGGGAGCCAGATACCATTTGCACACTACCCCTGCCTTTTTCATCCGATAACAGAGCCTGTCAACGAACTTCTTCGCTTCTTTCTTCACGCCCTCGAAGGTGCCGCCGCAACAGGCCATATGTTCCTCGTCCAGCTTCAGCGTCAGCCACACATCCCCGGGCCGCAGGTTGCAGTTGAAGGAGCGGGTCAGCTGTAGAATCGCGTACTGGCGGTTCCCCTCCATCTTCTTCTCGCTGCTGTTTCCACGCACGCGGCCTCCTCGCTTGGATGGCCGCCGCATCGTCTTGCTCTTCCGGCGCTCCACTACGCTGCCGGATACGATCTTGGTGATCACATACATCCCCTCCCGTGCTTCCATCCTGTTTTCCTCTCTCCCTCAAAATTTGCACCGTCCACCGGCGGCGCTCACCTCGCTCCCTCACGCGATAAAATAGCATAGGTCGCGCCCGCATCCCGCGCGGAGGCCTTCGCATTTCTCGCACCGGCATGTGCCCCTTGCGTCTGCCGCGCCATCCGGACGGCAGGATGCCGCCCCGCTGTCCCTCGCAAGGCACCATCCCGGCAAACATAGGCGTTTAAGAGCCCCTCAGATACGCGCGTGCGCGTATTGTATATATGTAGGGCTTGTCCTTCACGTCCTCGCATGAACACCTGCCGAGCACAGGCCCTCATGCCAAATCGCGAAAACGACTTGACTCCGATTGCTTTTCGGTGTATAATCAAAAAACGCAAAAGAAAGGACGGGAATTGCTATGCGTTTCAGTAAAATTGACCATTCCGTTCCCACTCATCCCTTTTTATTGGGCGTAACGAAAATTTATCGTTAATCTTCCGCCCTGGAAGGGAATGCTCTTTATGAGTAGCAGCGATATCATCAACCTGATTTGCAACGTTCTGCAGGTCATTATTGCCACAGCCCTTTTGGGCATTGAGATCTACCGGCTTCATAACAAAGAATAGCGCTTTGTCGCCGCAGCCCTCGCCCCTGTCTGGGGCGAGGGCTTTTCCGTTTTTTACGCCTCCGCCGGCGTGGCCATCAGCTCCACCAGCGTCCCCGGCGCCTCCGCGCCGATGAGCGTCTCCACCCGCAGGTGCATCTCGGTAAACCGGCAGCCTTTGACCTCCAGCGGCACGTCGCCGTACCCGGCTGCCTCCGCCGCATCCAGCAGCACCCGCAGGCCCTTCACCGTCACCGCACCGGGCGCCGCCGCGCAGAGCGGCTGCGCATCTACATTCTGCTTCTTCATGTTCTGCTCCTCCTGTACATCGCCGGTCTGTGCCGGCTTTTTCGTTGTGTCCTCGCGCCGCGGCTGAGCGGTGCGGGGCCGCAGCAGGCCCACCCTCTGCCGCCATTTGGCGAACCGCACCACGGGGATGCCCAGTTGGGCCGCGATCTCCGTGTCCGTCAGGCCTTCGCCCCACAGCCGCCGGGCCAGCTCCGTGTCGAAGGTAACGGGCCGCCCGCCCTTCTTCTCAGGGGGGGGGCTTTCAGCACCCCCGCCTCGGCCAGCAGGTCTTTGATCTCCTTCCGGGTACACACGTTCAGATCGGCCAGCACACCGATCTGCAGCTGCGGATTCTTGGCCTGCCGGTAGCTGGTCACGATCTCGTCCACCGTCATGGGATATTTCCGCGCCATGGCTCTACTCCTCCGTCATCTCCAGCGCCACCTTGCTGGCCGCCGTGATGCCCAGCCAGTTGGCCGTCATGGTCATGCTCTCCCGCACCATCTCTGCGGCCAGAGCGCCGTAGCTGTCCGGGTCGTTCTCCCGGATGGCCTTCCACATGTCCTTTTGGACTTTCTTCACGTTCTTCAGCAGGTCGTCGCACTCCTCCACCCGCTTGGTCAGGTCCGCCCAGCTCTCCTTGTCGCTGGCGTAACCCCGGCCGCGCTGCTTCGGCGTATACCTTATCAAGGCCCATGTTTTACACCTCCAGCACGTCAAGGCCGTACAGGGTGGCGGCCAGATTCTCGACCATGCATCCGCTGTACCACTCCCAGCCCCGTGCGTGCACGAGCGCATCCGCTGTGCTCAGCAGCTTCAAGGACTCTCCGAGACACCACAACGCATTGTGCTCCGAATGCACACCATGCTGGATGTAACTGTCGATCACCTCAATGTCCGAGCCATAGTGCTCCCGCGCCTTGCCGATCAGGCGCTCCCGCTCGGTTATAATCTCCTCGGCGGTCTTGCCCCTCATGGGCTGGCTGATAAAAACTTTCATGCTTTACTCCTTTCTGAATCACGATTCCCGATACTCCATGACGCTGCGGGGCCTGCCCTCAGCCAGCGTCCGCTCCAGCCATGCGATCATCTCCCGCAGAATGGCGCACCCATGGATGCCGCAGTCGTTCTCATACGCGCATCCAAGGCACGCAAGGCTGCCAGTCTGCACCTTCAGTCGTTTCATACTGTCCAGCAGTTCACGGTCACTCACCGTCAGCACCTCCGTCCATTGGTCCCTCCAGCCGCTGGATGGCCACGCAGATGGCTGCGTATACCGTCGCCGGCATCTCGCGGTTTTCCAGATACTCCCGCAGCGCAGCTGCGGCCTGCTTGTCACTCATCACCGTCACCCCTGTCCATTTTCGCCCCGCATTTCCCGCAGTAGTTGTTCCAGCGGGAGCAGAGAGTAGCTCCGCACGCAGGGCAATACTCATACGGCACATCAACGTGCGTCACCGTCTTGCGGTACAGCGTGGCGCCATCCTCTGCATGGACGCCCATTTCTTCGTGGTATCCTGTCGTCTGCACCGTGCGTCTCTCTGTACGCGGCTTGCCGCGTACCGCCGGCACCACATCGGCGGCAGGCATGTCATGCAGCTCACATATTGCCCGCACATAGGCCCTGCGTTGGCTGGCGTTGGCCATCGCCGCTGCGGCAGTCAAAACCTTCTCCAGCTTCTCACGATCAACATAGGTCGCCATCAGTCCACCTCCTCCACATACATCCAGCTCAGCGGCGGGCGCCGGAACCGCAGGCTTTCGTTGCCGCAGGTTCCGTTGTTTTCCCAATACATAGCGCAGCTGTCGCAGTACCAGTCATGCGCGCACGCTTTCCGGAACTCGCTCAGTTCTCTCGGCGTGTCGTAGATTTTCAAGCCGGAGATGTGCAGGCCGTAGCCGGTCTTCGACTTCAAATAGGTGTGCATATCTCTGAGACTGAGGCACGACTGTCTGGCCACCAGATTCGTCGTACCCTGATCCTCCCCCTCGACGTGATAGGAACCGCCGGGGCCGGGCGTCACGAGGCGATAGACACGGTCACAGGTGAACTCCCCGATGACCGCGCCCTTTCTGACGCCCCATTTATCCCTGTTCCATCTGGCAACATCTCCACCGAGTTCTGCGCGGAAAAACTCATTCATTCCTTGCAGTGTGCAGTAGATATAGCACTTGAACGGCGTTTCCAGCCTCGGCCGCGTCTTCCGGATCTCGATGGTTTTCTCCCCGCTGACGATCTTCTGGCACCACTTGGGCTTGATGCTGATAAGTACAGCCTTGCTCATACCTCCACCTCCTGTCCTTTTCCCCCGTGGCGTTGCGCAAAGGTAATGCAGTTTTCTGGCTCATTTCCACAAAAGCACGGAGCATATACGCAGGTGTCGCAGATGTTAAACATTTCAGTCAGTTCCATGTGTCCACACCTCCAATGCTTTCTCCGCTTCCTCGCGGGTCAGGAATACGGTTTTGCCAACGTCTGCGCCATCATTATGCAGACGATACGCGCAGAACCCGTCCGGCTTGCGATTGCACGTTGACATACACAGATTATCCTCATCCGTGCAAACAGCTCTGATGTCCGGGGATTCAAGCTCCATTTCTCGTGGCACATTGTCACGGCCGGTCACCCATAGCGTATCACCCACCTTGCATGGCAGCACTACCACACGCCCGTCTGTGTCCGCCCGGAGCAGCTCCAGCAGACGCCCGAAGGTCTTCCCGCTGGCCACCACCTCGTTCTCGAACTTCCGATACTCGGCGCAGACATCCGCCGTCAGCCCCGTGTCCTCGACAGCCCAGTTCACCCGCTCCCGCAGCACAGCGATCTCCTCGGCGTAGCGGGCGCAGCGGTCCACCAGCTTCTCCAGCCGGTCGGCGGCATCCACGGCAATGCGGTCGCAGTCGCAGCCCGCATAGTCGACACCGTCAACCGTCTCTTCCATGTGATAGGAGCAGGTTCTGCAATCCAGCTGCGGCCCCGGCACCTGTGATGTGCACCGCAGCGCCGCCGCGATCTTCTCAGTCGTCATCCCCGTATTCCTCCTCCAGCACGTCCAGCAGGGCCTCCATCACAAAGTCCCACTTCCGGGCCGTCAGCACCACATAGGCGCCGCCCGCCGTCCACAGCAGCAGCGCCGCGCACGCCAGAATTTCCAGCAGATTCATAAAAAGCTCCTCCTGTCATTTTTTATCGGTGGGTAAGGCAAGCGGCGCTCACCTCGCTCCCCATCTCTTTTCCAGATATTTCCGCGTTTCCGGGTCGGCCCGGCGCCAGTCCTCCCACATGTCCGGCGTCCAGTGCTTCCGGTCGGCGGCGTCCTCCGCCGCCGTGTACCGCTGCTGGGTGCGGGCCGTATGGGTGATGGCCGCCGCCATCACAAGGTCGTCGTGCTCCCCCACCGCCGCCTGCGGCTTGCCGTGGGCATCGTACACAAATACCACCATCTCCCCCAGCGTCCACTGGGACACCACCAGCTCCGGCGATTCCTCCATCACCGTGTGCAGCTCCGCCAGCGCCTGCGGCCGCGTCTTGCCGCTGGTTTCCCAGCCGAAGGCCTTGACCATGGTGTTGGCGTAGGTGTCGAACCGCTCCCGCTGGTACAGGCTGGGGTACTCCCACTCCTCCAGCTTCCGCTCCGGATAGGTGGAGAAGTTGACCTCGATGGCAGCCAGCGCGTCGTTGTAGTACCGCCCCAGGCAGTAGATCTGCCGGGCGTACAGGATCTCGGACTGCCGCTGCTGCAGCTCCGCCACCTGCCGGCCTGTCCGGTTGTCGATGACGAAGGCGGTGAAGCAGTCGCTGCCCTCCCCCGCCGTATCGCCGCCCAGGACGTAGGGCACACCCTTCTCCGGCTCCTGCCAGATGCGGATGCCGCCCTTTTCCACCTCGGCGAACCGCCAGCCCTCCGGCCTGGCGCCGGTCTCTGCCGGCGTGTCGTACTCGAACCACCCCACCCGCAGCGGCTTCGGTACATGCATCCGCCGGACGGCCAGCGCCCGGTTGTCGAAGAACGGACGGCCCGACAGCAGGAACGCCTCCTCCGGCGTGTTAGGGTACTCCTGCCGGAACTTGTCCTCGTTTCCGCCGCAGTTGGCCTTGATGCACCAGCGCCGCCACATCAGCTGCTCCGCGTCCAGCCCGAAGTCCTTCTGCAGCAGCTGCTCCTCCTGGGTCCACGCCTCTCCGCCGGTGCAGGCCATCCGGTAGCCCTTCTCCATGTACCACGGCAGGAACACCGGCACCCACTCGTTGTCGCCGGCCACCGCACCGTCCCACAGGGCCTTGAAGTGCTCCACGCCGTTGGCGGTGCTCTCGATGACCACCATGGTCCCCGGGTCGTTGGGCACCGTCTGCATGACGCCCAGCAGCAGGTCCTCCTTGTTGTTGGGCCAGAAGGCGTACTCCGAAATATGTACGTTGGTCAGCGTATCCGAACGGCCCACGCCGCCCTTGCCCGCCGTCTGGCACCGGATGCTGCTGCGCAGACCGGGGCGGCGGCGTTTCTCGCCGTCGTCCCGGGTGGGGTTCTCGAACACCAGCTCCTTGGCGTTGCTGTTCTTCCGCAGGGGCCGCGCCCACGGGGGCAGGCAGTCGTAAAACAGCTTGTTCATCTTGAACAGATTCCCGGTGGCCGTGGTGTCGTGGGCCACGATGAGGGTCTTCACGTTTGGGCGCGTCACGGTGTCCTGAAACATCAGGCCCGCCGTCACGGTGGAGATGCCCTCCTGCCGCCCCTTCAGCACGATGATGCGGATGGGCTTCCCTGCCGCCGCCTGCTTCCGGATCACGCCGTACAGGTGCTCCTGCGCCTCATTGAATACCAGCGGCGCCAGCTTCTGCTCCTTGGTGCGGATGCGCAGCAGGTGCTCACAGTACGCCTTGGGATTGCGCAGGTTCACGCCGTTCACGCGCTCACTCTCCGCACCTGATCGGCCAGCGCCCCCAGCGCCCGCCGGAGCTTTTCCTGTTCCCCGTCCGGCAGCGCCGTCAGCAGCTCCGCCAGCTTGTTCACGTTGGCCACCGTCTGGTCAAACACCACCTTGAAGCGGGTCAGCCCCTCGTTGGCGGCCATGGCGGCCCGCTTGGCCGCCGCCTCCGCCTCGGCCTTGTAGCTCTTGGCGGCGTCCATGGCGGAGGTGCGCTCCCGCTCGGCATCCGCCGCACGGGCCTCCGCCGCTTTCTTGTCGTCCAGCGCCTTCTCCAGTGCCTTTTTGGCCCTGTCCAGATCGGTGGCCAGCTTCTTCTCCTTGGCAGCCGCGGCCTTCTCCGCCTCGGCCTGCGCCGCCGCCAGCTGCTCCGCGCTGGCGTCCACCGTCTGTACCGCCACCTCCACCGGGCGGCTCCGCAGCGCCTCCAGTTCCTTCCGCACCCGGGCCAGCTCCTCCTGCGCCGCCATGGCGGTGTCCTTGGCCTCCTGCACATCGGAGGCGGCCTGCTCCGCCGCCTCCCGGGCCTTTGCCGCCTCCGCTTCCGCCTGGGCGGCAAATTCTTTCTGCTTGTCCAGTTCACGCTGTACAGAATCCGCTTTCAGCTCCGCGATCTTCCGCTGCCGGACGGCCTCCTCCAGCTCCTTGGCCGTCATGTCCCGGGCGGTCTTTTCCGCCCCGTCCACGACGTGCTTTTCGGCGGCGAACTCCTCCCTCTCAGATTCCGGCAAAGCCAGTAATACCAAGGCTTTCCGGACACCCAAATCCGCAACGGTTGCGGATTTGCCGTACTCCTTCCACAGGCGGATATACTGCTGTGCGCTGCGCTCGGAAAACTCCACCTTTTCCTCCAGCCACGGCAGCCACTCCCCGTGGGAAAGCTGACTTTTTGCCTCTGCCAGCCGCTTCCCGATCTCCAGAATGGCCATGCCGGCCTGCTGCTTGTAGAAGTTGATCTCCTCCGTGATGATGTCGATGTCCCGCTGGTCGAACAGCTCATCCAGCGCCTCCAGTTCTGTCGCGGTCAACTCCTCGTCGATCATGGCGCCGGGACGGGCATTGCCGTGATAGTAGTCGCACTCCTTTTCCCTGCCATAAAAGCTGCACCGCCGCTCACACTCCGCCTGCAGCGGACACCTCTCATTTTTCATATTCATTCCACATCCTCCTTGTGTTTCTTTCTCGGCAGCTTGGGCCTGCCGTCCTTATAGCGCTTACTTCCGGCGTTCAGCCATTCCAGCCATTCGTCCAGAAATACCCCATACAGTTTCCGGGCCGGTATCCCCTTCGGATTCTCCGGGCATCTCGCGCAATCGTTGCGATACCCGTAAACCTGCCGGATCGTGTTCCCATCCATTTCAATCGTGACCAACGGCACATGGGGCTTGTCCCTCCGCCGGAGAAACAGGATTGTCGTCTTGCCTGACAGGTGGCTGTCAGCATATTTGCCCACGCAGTGCTCCAGCCGCTTGCCCTCCTCCACGATCTCCCCGGCGTTGACCGGGGCACGGATCAGGAGCGTGTCGCTCCAATAGAGGTATCTGGCGGTCAGCTTTGGCAGCCGCGCCTTGTATTTTGCGTTCGCTTCTGAATTGCGCCGGTTTGCGCAGATCGCGCTCCATGCCGCCGTTACCGTGTCATGCTTCTCCCAGAAGTCTCTCGGCAGCAGGTGGATGGTATTGCTCAGATCCAGCCCGCACCCGTCTGCCGCCGTGATGTAATCGGCATAGGCGGAAAGCGCGGCATTATTGCTCCAGTGTATTTTCCCGTGACGCCGTATCTTTTCCAAATAGGAAATCAGCTTCGGAATCCGCAGCCCATAACGTTTCATTCTTGGTAGAATGAAACGCAGCGTGCGGTCATCCGCGCAGTCCGCCAGCGCCGCGCACTCCTCCGGCGTCGGTGCTTGTGTCATATCGTGCAGCGCCCGATAGATACGCAGCGCCACCAACGGGCAATCACTCTCTTTCGTGATCGCGTCCAGCTCCTTCACGCCGCACCCAAGAAACGCCGCCGGTGTATTGGCGTTCCACTTCACAGCAGCGGCGTTCTTTACGCCCCGCCCTGCCAAGTCCCGGACAGCATCTTGCAGACCCAGCTTTACCAGCCATTCGACCTGCTTCGGATAAAAACAGGCCGCCGTCAGCAGCTCTATAAAGTCGTCGCTGGCGATCCGCACCTGTTCCAGACGGCACCAACGCAGGGCGCTCTTCTGCAGCTCCGGCAGTCCGATCATGTCATAGCTCTTGCCCAACTCACTGCAAAATCCATAGGGCGAGTGGATATGCCACATACCGCCCTTATGACCGGCATTTTTCCCCGGTGTGTCCTGATAGCTGTAGTCGAAGGGGCCGTCGCTCCACCATACCCGTGTGGCAGCTTCTACCTTTCCCGGCGTAAAGCGGTAAGCGCCCAGCAGCTTCGCCTTTGGCAGCATAGTCAGAACCGGTGCGTTGGTCACTGGTTCCTTGCCTTCGTAATCCTTGAAGCAGTCCCACGCTGTGGCCCACAGTGCCCCGCGCCATTGTCGCAGCACCACCGCCCGCTGGTATTCCCAAAGGGTCTTTCTCCGACCGCTGTAGCGCAGCTCCTTCACCGTGACTTCTTTGCCGCAGTAGGGACACTTTGCCCGCATTTTCGGCGGCGGTGTGTTGTCCCATCTGCTTTGCGGCTCCGGTGTGTGCGGTGCGTGCAAAATACGCAGTTCGTCCGCGTTGTCTGTATCCGGCCTGATGAAAACATGCTTCCGGCAGCAAGTCATCCACACCTCACCGGTGCTGTTCCGCTTGAAAAGAAACGCCCGGAACAGGGCGTTGATGGCCAATTTTTCCGGATCGCTCAGCTCAGGGGCCAAACGAACCAGTTCCTCCGCTCTTTTCCTGCTGTCCATGGCGCTCACCAAAAGTCCGTCAGATCCAGCACCACCGCTTTGTGCTCCTGCGGCGCAGGCGCTTCCGGCGCTGCCACATCATGCTCACTCATGGCAATGGTCAGCTTCATGGTCACCACGCAGCCGGGGAAGAAAAACGCCGCCGCCCGCTTATAGGCATCAAGGTCGCTCAGGCTGTTTCTGGCCCCTTTGACGGTGGCCTTGATGCAGTCCTCCACGCTGCCGCCCTGTATCACCGCCCGGGCAAACTCCTCGTCCTGCCGGCAGAAGTCCTCCAGCGCCCGTACCACCGGTTTGAAAACAACGCCCTCGCAGCGTCCAGCAGGGCATTTTGCCTTCTGCAGCTTCTCAAGGGCCTGTTCGATATACATACTCATTCGCACATTCCTCCTTCATTCATCACACCCCGGCGTTCAGCCGCCGGAAGTAGTTCCGCTTTGCCGCCTGCATACGGCGCTCCTCGATCTCGGCCTCGCTGCGGCAGTGGTCGCACACCACGCCCGGGCCGTGGAACCATGTGCCGCATTTGTGGCACACGTTCTTTACCACCGGCCGCTTCTCCTGCAGCTCGCACATAGCCGCCACGGCGCCCCACCGGACGCCCCAGAACCGGGCCGCCTCCACGGTGGCCTGCTCCCAGCTCTCCGCGATCACCGGGGCCGTCACATGGCCCTCGCAGGCCACGAACCACAGCCATTCCTTCTTTGCCGCCGCCATGGCGGTCACCTCCTTTTTGAATCCAGATTCCGCCGCTGCATCAGCCGCGCCGTCCGCGCTCTGGCGTACCAGCGCATCACGTCCGCCGCGTCCTTGGTCTCCCGCTTGGCGGACCGGAGCTTGTCCATCTCCGCCTGATACGCGCCGTAGGCGTCGCAGCGCCATGCGCCGCTTTCATCGGTCCCGTGGCACCCCACCCGCCGGTCAGCGCAGTCCCGGCAGGGCGGCTGCGGCACGCCGTGCCTATCGCCCATGGTGACCACCGCCCAGCTTGTCCACCAGACGGATCACGCCGCAGGCCAGCGTGGCCGCTCCTATGTAGGTGCAGATCCACCCGAATACCATCATGACCCCGTCCTCCTTTGTGTGTTGTCCTCGCTTGCCGGATAGAAGCGGACCTTCCCGGCGAAAAGCTCGTTGAGCATCGTCACCTTGATAGCCGTCCCCAGCTGCCGGCGCTGCTCCGCGTTCAGCGTGTCCACGTCCGTCTCCACGCCGTTCACCTTGACGTAGGCCTTCACGGTGATAGGCGGCCGCTCTCTTTTCGCCATGCCGTCACGCTCCTTTCCTTCGATAATTGATTTTTATGCCCCGCCGGGGCTGTCCTATGGCTCTTGCTAATTTTTCGCCAATGTGCTACCATACCCCTCGGAAGGGGGTGAAATCATGTCTGACTCGCCGCGTCACTTCACGTCGCACGATGCTCTTGAGGCTTATTTTCTGATCGACTGTCTGCGCCACCAGATCGAGCGCAAGAGCAGACTGCTCAAAAGGGACCGCTTTCTTCTCCGGAAGATCGACCACCTGACGGGCCGCCTTTCCCACATCTACCCGGAGATGCACTTTGTGAACGGCTCACCCCATTCCGACCAGCCGGAACGTCTGGCTCATTGACACCTCGATGCTCTCGTAACATACATTTGTGATGAAAGGTGGGATATTTGGTGAAGCGCCAAATCCAATCTTGCTTTGAGGATAAACTTCATTATTCGGTTCTCTACGACGAACCGGACAACTGTCCGCTTTGCCACTATGCGATTACGCCCAGCCATATAGAAGATGAATGGTATACGGACAACTCCGGCTCTCGGCACCTTGCCATTCTTTACATATGTCCGCATTGTTTCCGTCCCTTTGTCGCCCATTTTATAGACAACAATCCGCTTGGTGCCGTTATGTCTCCCCACCTTGACTACTGTGGACCATCTCTCTTCTCCCCACAGGTGTTTGAGGACGACATTCTGGCCTTGTCGCCCCAGTTTGCAACAATCTACAATCAAGCACTTGAAGCAGAAAATCGTGGCCTTGATGAAGTAGCCGGCATCGGCTACCGGAAAGCTCTGGAGTTTTTGGTCAAAGACTACTGCAAGCACAAGCACCCGGGAAAGGACGACGAGATTGAGCGGCTTCCACTGGGCAGATGTATCTCCGATCTCATTGCACAATCCTCTATCAACATCCTTGCCAGCCGCGCTGTTTGGATTGGCAACGACGAAACGCATTACACCCGTAAGCTGGAAGGCCGCGATATATCAGATATGAAAACCTTCATCCACGCCCTTGTGCACTATATCGGAATGGAACTTACTGTTGAGGATGCCGCCTCCATAGCCCCAGCTCACTGAATGACTCTTTCTCCCAGCAATTCACCAGTCAATCCCCAATACTTGGCTACGATACGGAACGGCTCCTCCGGTGTACCGTGCCCGACCTCCTCTTTGGTCTCGATCACCGTCACCACTCTTGCGCTGTCCAACCCTCTTGGTTCGACAGCGCATTTTTCTTTTGCGTTTTTCACGTCCAATTCCCTCCTCTCCTCGGCTGTTTTTTCATGCCCTCTTTCAGTAGTTGCGCTACGCAACTACTGGGGACAAAAAATAGGAGCAAAACTCCGCATCACTGATTTGCAGCATGGCCTGAAGCGACAGCGCCTCAGACAGCATAAGCGGTCTTTTGTTCCCAAGTTTCAGTGAAACCGTGCATTGAGCACAGCCCCACAAGTTTGCAATTGTCTTCTGCGTAATGCCAAGGGCCTTCATTCGTTCCAGCAACGCCTGTGTATTCACCATCATCGCACCTCCTCTCGCTGTTGCACTGTGCAATTTTATATATACCATACACCACGCCTCCGTCTTTGTCAATAGCGCTGTGCAATTATTTTTTACTTTTCTATTGCATAGTGCAAGTTTTTGTGATAATCTATTGCACACAGTAATTAAGAACATCTGCGAGGTACTATTATGCTCAACCAAAAAGAAATTGGTTTTCGCATCAAGCAGCGGCGAGAGGAACTCGGTTTGACGCTCGAGGATATCGCTTTATACGTTAAAGTTGCCCGCTCTACAATTCAGCGGTATGAGGCTGGCAGCATCAGTCGTCCGAAGCTCCCTGTCTTGTATTCTATATCCCAAGCGCTTCGCGTAAGCCCTGATTGGCTCCTTGGCATCACCGATGACCCTACTCCCCAGGGCATCTCCAATACGACGCCTCCTCCTGCTCCTGCGGCCAATGTGGTCATTGCCCGCGGCCGCAATGGCAGCTTTGTCGAAAAAAAGCTGAGCGACGAAGACCTCGCCGCTCTGCAGAGATTTATTGATTGTCTGCCAGAGAAAATGGATCTCTGATCCGATGTGTCTCTATATATTCTCTGAACTGTGCGTACACCTTCCGTTCCAACGGATGATTCAAAAACTTGCCCCGTCGGTACAATTCCCGCATCCGCTGCCATCGCAAGGTGGCAGCTTGCTCACTGATGTCGCACAGGGCCGCGATCTCCTGCGCCGATTCCACGCCGCACCCCCACAGGACACAGGCGGGCGCCAGCAGGCGCGACGCAAACACATTGGCCGCCTGTTCGATGGGATTATCCTGCGGCGACGGTTCACGGTTTATAAGTCCGCTGTGCCCCACATGACCCAATATCAGATGACCTAATTCATGGGCAGCTGTGAACCTCTGGCGGGTTGGTATGGCCCCCTCTGAAACCAGAATCACCGGTCTACCACCTACCATCAGGCAGCACCCGTCGCCGCCGGACGGCGACGGTCCCACCCGCACTGGCACGCCGATCATCCGGCAGATATCGGAAACCTTGACTGGCAACTCTGTCACGCAGCAGTCGATAAGCAACTGCCATGCCGCATTGCGGGAATATTGATACTCTTTGTAGTTCATGCGTAACACCTCCGCAAAAATTGTAGAGGCGAAACGCTCGAAAGTCTTCAAGTAAGTTCTGGTAATTGTCAGGAGGTGAAACTCCCCATGACTGATTTCAAAATCGCTGCGGCTTACATCCGCGTCTCCACTGACGATCAGGTGGAACTCTCCCCCGCCTCCCAGCTGGTGGAGATACGCAAGTGGGCCGCCGCCAACGACTACCTGGTACCGGATGAGTTCGTCTTTGTGGACGAGGCCAAGACCGGCCGTAAGGTCACGGGCCGTGACGAGTTCCGCCGGCTCATCGCCACCGCCAAAACAAAGCCCAAGCCCTTTGACGCCATCCTGCTCTGGAAGTTCTCCCGCTTCGCCCGCAACCGTGACGACGCCGTGTACTACAAGAGCATCCTCCGCAAACAGCTGAAGATCGACGTCATCTCCATCAAGGAGCCTATTGACGAGGGCAAAATGGGCGTCATCATGGAATCCATGATCGAGGCCATGGACGAGTATTACTCCATCAACCTTGCCGAGGACGTCAAGCGCGGCATGGAGGAGAAGCACCGACGCGGCGAGCTCCAGTCCAATCCCGCTTTCGGCTATACTGTAGTGGACAATGTGCTCACGCCATCGCCGGAGGAGGCCATGTATGTCCGCGAGATGTTCCGCCGGTACAACGAGGGCGAGGGCTGTTATACGCTGGCCCGCTGGCTCAACGCCGCCGGCGTCCGCACCCATCGCGGCAGCCCCTTTGAAAACCGCACCGTAGAGTACATCCTTCGCAATCCCGTGTACATCGGCAAACTGCGCTGGAACCCCACCGGCCGCTCCCGCCGGAACTTCGATGATCCCAATATCATTCTTGTGGACGGCAAGCACGAGCCGTTGGTCAGCGAGGAACTGTTCAACCAGACCCAGCAGCGCATCGCTCAGGCCAAGGCCGCCATGCCCTACCACGGCCGCCCCCTCGGCAGCAACAAGGACTGGATCAGCGGCCTTGTCCGCTGTGCCTCCTGCGGCGGCACCATGGTTTTTGCCAAGCCTAACTGGTGGAAATGCAACAACTATGTGCGGGGCCGCTGCACCACGTCTCAGCATATCAATGGCGACATTCTGAAGGATGCCATCCTCCGCCGCCTGCAGGCCGACGCCAGCACTGCCGATGATCTTCACTATGAGATCCTGCGCGTCACGGAAAAAGCCGGCGACGTTATGGCTACGCTCCGCACCCAGCGCGTTTCTACCGAGCGCCGTCTGGAGCGCCTGCGGGAAGCTTTTCTTTCCGGTATTGATACCATGGAGGAATATCGCCAGGCCAAAGAGGAGGCACAGGCCCAGCTCCAGCGCATCGACGATGCCATCCGTGACGCTGAGAAGGAGAACCGCCGGCGCGGTGATCCGAAGCTCATGCGCAGCGCCATTCGGCAGGCACTGGCCACCATCACCAACGAAAACGCCACTCTGGAGCAGCGCTGCGCCGCTGCCCGCTCCATCATCGAACACATCGACTGGAACAAGGCGCAAAACCAGCTGACCATCCACTACCGCCTCCTGCTTGACTGACCTATTTTTTTACCCTCTATCGTAGCTTAACGGAGTAAGGGCCGCCATACTGACTGATGATCAGCGACGCCAGCCGGGGATTTGTGTTTTTAATCTTCACCGGGTATTGCAGCTTCTTCTCATAGACAAACATCAGTCGTTCCCTCCTTTGTCCCAGGGCCACGGATCATCCAGCCAGCGGAAGCTGCCCTCGGTGATGTCCGTCTGCAGCAGCGGGCCGTTGGCCTCCTCATATTTGGCGCGCCCCTCCCGGCCCAGCCGGATGTAGCTCCAGTACAGCTCTAGCGCCTGCTGGTCGTTGGGGTGGGTGGTCAGATACAGCCCCAGCTCGTCGATGGCGAAGTCCAGCGCCATCAGCTCCAGCAGAGCCTCGTTCACCTTGGGAAAGCGGGAACGCAGTTCCTTGCGGAACGGCAGATCCAGCCCCGGGAACAGCGTGCCCTGCAGCAGCGCCTCCCGGTTCTCGTAGCGCTGGGCGTTCTCGCGCTGCATGGCGATATAGGGAAACGCCATATTGCCGCAGGTGCCGGGCAGCAGACCGTCCATCTCGCGGCAGGCCGCGTCGCTGCGGGCTGTCATATCGCGGGCCGCGCTGTCCCGCGCCGCTGCGGCGGCGGCAGTCGTTCTCTCCGTATACAAGAGATATTCCTCCTTTGAAGTGGTCATATCGGGGTGAGCCGGAAACGGCTCACCCCATTCTATGTACCGGCGGCGCGGCGGGCACCTGACGGGGCAGCGGAAAATTTTCCGGAAAGTTTTGCAAAAACAGGAGATTTACGTCGGGAACTGTGGTACAATAGCGTGGATATCGCGGACGGCCCTTTCCTCCCGGCGGAGGAGGGCCGCAAAATACAGGCAAGGAGACACTGCCATGAAGGTCACGCTGCAACATCTGACCAAGAAGTTCCCCAACCGCAACAAAAAAGCGGGCGGCGACGTCATCGCCGTCAATGACTTCACGTTTGAGATCCCCGACGGACAGCTCATCGGGCTGCTTGGCCCCTCCGGCTGCGGCAAGAGCACGGCGCTGAACCTCATCAGCGGCCTGCTGACGCCTACGGAAGGGCAGATCTTCTTCGGCGGGGACGATGTGACCCATCTGCCGCCGGAGAACCGGGGTGTGGGGCTGGTGTTCCAGAACTACGCCCTGTACCCCCACCTGACGGTGCGGCAGAACATCACGTTCCCGCTGGAAAACCTGCGGGGCGCGGACAAGCTCACCAAAGCGGAGATGGAGGAGCGGGCGCTGGACGCGGCCAGACTGGTGCAGCTGGAGGGGCTGATGGACCGCAAGCCCAGCGAGCTGTCCGGCGGACAGCAGCAGCGCGTGGCCATTGCCCGTGCGCTGGTGAAGCGGCCCCGGGTACTGCTGCTGGACGAGCCGCTGTCCAATCTGGACGCACGGCTGCGGCTCCAGACTCGCGAGGAGATCCGCCGCATCCAGCGGCAGACCAGCGTGACCACTGTGTTCGTCACCCACGATCAGGAGGAGGCTATGAGCATCTCCGACATGATCGTGGTGATGAAGGACGGCGTGGTACAGCAGATCGGTAAGCCCCAGGACGTCTACGACAATCCTGTGAACCTGTTCGTGGCTAAATTTCTGGGCACACCGCCCATCCACGTCTTTGCAGGGCGCATTCAGGGCGGTAAGCTGTACATAGGCGATGCGGCGGTGCTGGAGGCGGAGAGCTGCGGCGACCAGCCGGTATACGCCGCCGTCCGTCCGGAGGGCTTCGTGCTGGCCGATGACGGCCCCCTCGCCTGCAGACTGGATCGGGTAGAGGTCATGGGCCGGGACATCAGCGTGGTATGCACCCATCCGGACTGCGAGAACGCCGCTATCCGGGCCATCATCAACACCGAGAGCCGTGTGGATACGGCGCGGGACACGGTGTGCTTTGCCCTGAAGCCCCGCAAGGTGTTCCTGTTCCACCGGGAGACGCAGGCCCGGCTGGACTGCACCCTGAGGTGACGCCATGGACAATCGGAATGCCAAGGCCTGGCTGTACCTGCTGCCGGCCATCGCCTTTCTGGGCGTGTTCATGGTCTACCCGCTGGTGGACGTGTTCGTGTACTCCTTTGAGGAGGGGTACAACTCCGCGTCCCAGACGTTTTCCGGCGTGGGCCTGTTCAACTACCGCTATGTGCTGCGGGATCCCTACTTCCTGCAGGCACTGAAAAACACGTTTATCCTCGTCATCATCACCGTACCGGTGTCCACAGGCCTTGCCCTGCTGATCTCACTGGGCCTCAGCTCCATTGAAAAGCTGCGGAGCCTGTTCCAGACCGTGTACTTCCTGCCCTATGTCACCAACACGCTGGCGGTGGGTCTGGTGTTTATGATCCTGTTTAAGAAGACCGCCTATACCGACGGTCTGGTGAACGTGATGCTCCACTGGTTCGGCAGCCCCGGCGTGGACTTCATCGCCGGGCCGTACTGGGCCAAGATGTTCGTGCTGTGCTTTTACACCGTGTGGGTGGTACTGCCCTTCAAGATCCTGATCCTCACCAGCGCGCTGGCCTCGGTGAAGCAGGACTACTACAACGCCGCCCGCATCGACGGTACGCCCCGCTGGCGCATCTTCACCCGCATCACCCTGCCCATGATCTCTCCCATGATCTTCTATCTGGTCATCACCGGCTTCATCGGCGCGTTCAAAGCGTACAGCGACGCGGTGGCTCTGTTCGGCGTGGATCTGAACGCCGCCCAGATGAACACCATGGTGGGCTATGTCTACGACATGCTGTACGGCGACTCCGGCGGCTACCCGTCCTTCGCGTCGGCGGCGGCCATCATCCTGTTCGCTATCGTGCTGACCATCACCTGCATCAACCTGCTGGTGAGCCGGAAGCACGTCCACTATTGAGAGGAGGCGACGCTGTGGACTCCCATACCGATTACAAGCAGATCGAACTGGCCGCCCGCCGCCGCAGAGCGGTGCGCCGCGCCGTCACCTACGTGCTGCTGGCCCTGTGGGCCGTCATCGTGCTGTTCCCGTTCTACTGGATGGTGCTGACCTCCGTGAAAAGTTACAGCGCATACAGCGCCGAGCGCATCCCGGCGTTCTTTACCCTGTCCCCTACCCTGCAGAACTACCGGGACGCTTTTACCGCCGTGCCGCTGGGCCGGTACTTCCTGAACACGGTGATCTTCACCGCGGCCACCACCGCCATCATGCTGGCGGTCATCACCCTGGCGGCGTTCGCCTTCGCACGGCTTGATTTCCGCGGCAAGCACATTGCCTTTACATGCTTTCTGGCACTGATGATGATCCCCAACGAACTGGTCATCATCACCAACTTCGTCACCATCACGGACGCGGGTCTGCGCAACACATTCTGGGGCCTCATCCTGCCGTCAGTGACATCGGTGTTCTACATCTATCTCCTGAAGGAGAATTTCGCACAGATCCCCGATGAGCTGTACTATGCCGCTAAGGTGGACGGCACCTCCGACTTCAAGTACCTGTGGAAGGTGATGCTGCCCATCTGCCGGCCCACGGTGGTGACCATCGTCATCCTGAAAGTCATCGAGTGCTGGAACTCCTATGTGTGGCCCCGGCTCATCACCGACGATGAGAACTGCTTCCTGGTGTCCAACGGCATCCAGGCCATCCGTGAAAACGGCTTCGGACGGGAGAACATCCCCGCCATGATGGCGGCGGTGGTGGTCATCTCCGTGCCGCTGATCGTGCTGTTCCTCCTGTTCCGCAATAAGATCATGGAGGGCGTTTCGAGAGGGGGCACCAAGGGATGAGGCATCTGCGTATCGCCGCGCTGACGCTGGCGCTGGCCGCCCTGCTGACGCTGTGCGGGTGCCACGGCTCCCGTGGGCAGAACGCCTTCTCCGTGCCGGACAGCTTTGACGAGTCTCGGCAGTACGAGATCACGTTCTGGGCCAAGAACGACACCAACAAGACGCAGGTGGATATCTACAACAAGGCCATCGACGATTTTCAGGCGCTGTACCCCAATATCTCCGTGCGGCTGCGGCTGTACACCGACTACGGTAAGATCTACAACGACGTGATCACCAATATCGCCACCAACACCACGCCCAACGTGTGCATCACCTACCCCGACCACATCGCCACCTACCTCACCGGCGCCAATGTGGTGACGCCGCTGGACGGCCTGTTCGCCGACGAGCAGTACGGGCTGGGCGGCAGCGCCCTGCGGTACGACGCCCCCACGTTGGAGGAGATGATCCCGCAGTTTCTGGAGGAGTGCAGCTTCTCCGGCAGCCACTACGCCGTGCCGTTCATGCGCTCCACCGAGGCGTGTTATGTGAACAAAACGTATGTGGAGGCGCTGGGCTATGAGCTGCCGGAGACGCTGACGTGGGACTTTGTGTGGGAGGTGTCCGATGCGGCGGCCGCCGCCAAAAACCCCGACGGCACCTTCGCCGTCAACGGGCAGGAGGTGCTGCTGCCCTTCATCTATAAATCCACGGACAACATGATGATCCAGATGCTGCGCCAGAAAGGCGCGGGCTATTCCACCGCCGGCGGTGAGGTACAGATATTCAATGACACTACGGAGGAGCTGCTGTACGGTATCGCGGCCCACACCGCCAGCGGCGCGTTCTCCACGTTCAAGATCTCCGGTTATCCCGCCAATTTTCTGAACGCGGGACAGTGCCTGTTCGCGGTGGACTCCACCGCCGGCGCCACCTGGATGGGTTCCCACGCGCCGCTGAGCGACATCAGCGCCGACAAGTATGTGGACTTTGAGACGGCGGTGATGACAGTGCCCCAGTTCGACCCCGACCACCCGCAGATGATCTCCCAAGGCCCGTCGGTGTGCGTGTTCAACAAGGACGATCCCCAGGAGGTGCTGGCCTCATGGCTGTTCGCCCAGTATCTGCTGACCAACGACGTCCAGATCGCCTATGCCCAGACGGAGGGCTATGTTCCCGTCACCTCCAAGGCCCGGCAGGACGCCGCCTATCAGGACTATCTGGCCCGGGCGGGTGAGGATGACCATCTGCACTACGACGTGAAGCTCAAGGCCTCCCTCCTGCTGCTGGACAACGTGGACAACACGTTCACCACCCCGGTGTACAATGGCTCCGCCTCCCTGCGGAACGCTGCGGGACAGCTCATCGAGGATGTGACCAAGTCCGTCCGCCGCAAGGAAACGGTGGATGCATCCTACATGGTAAAGCTGTGCGACAATGTCACATCCCTGTACCGGCTGGACCAGCAGGGTGCCCTGTCCGCCGGCAGTGAAGACCTGGGGCCGCTCCCCGCTTCGGCGAAGGCACTGCTCATCACGCTGGGCTGCACATGGGCACTGATGGGTGTCTACGGCGGCGTACAGCTTGTGAAAAAGCGAAACAGGCATTGATTTATTGGCAGAATGCGTTATAATGGGACGGGTGTGCGAAACAACACCCGTCCCATTCACCATTCCGATGGTACAAAAAAGAGGAGTAACAACATGAAAAAGCTTTTTACCCTGCTGCTGGCGCTGGTAATGGCGCTGTCCATCGTCGGCTGCGGCCAGACCAACACGGAGCCTGATACGCCGGATACCCCCGACGACGACGGCGACGCCGCCGTTACTGTCATGACCCACGCGGAGTTCGACGCGGCCGCTGTGGATTCCCCCGTCACCGTGGAGACCTACATCCAGGCCCGCCAGGGCTGGTGGGAGAAGGACGGCGTCGGCGTGGCCACGTTCTACACCCAGGCCGATGACGGCGCGTACTTCCTGTACAACATGCCCTGCAGCAAGGAGGATTACGACTCCATGCTGGTAGAGGGCGCCAAGATCCGCGTCAGCGGCTATAAGGCCGAGTGGTCCGGCGAGGTGGAGATCATCGACGCTACCTGCGAACTGCTGGAGGGCACCAAGGTCTATGACGCGCTGGACGTCACCTCCCTGCTGGGCAGCGACGAGCTGATCCAGCACCAGAACGAGAAGGTGGCCTTCAAGGGCATGACCGTCGCAGCTTCCAACGACGCGGGCGCTCCGTTCCTGTACAACTGGGACGGCTCCGGCTCCGAGGGCGACGATCTGTACTTTAACGTCATGCTGAACGACACCATCTACACCTTCGTGGTGGAGAGCTACCTGTGCGGCCCCGGCTCCGACGTGTATGAGGCTGTCAAGGCCCTGAACGTGGGCGATGTCGTGGACATGGAGGGCTTCCTGTACTGGTATGAGGGCGTGAACCCCCACATCACCTCCGTGGTCAAGGCGGCTGCCTGAATTCTCTGAAAGACAAGGCAAGGGACGGCTTTCGCCGTCCCTTGCCTTGTCTTTTCGCTTATTTCCGCGTCCGCTTTTCCTTCTCACGGCGCAGCTTCTCGTCCACCTTTTTCATGATGCGCAGGCACAGCGCCGAGCTGGCGCTCAGCAGCGCCACAGCTGCCGCAAATTCTTTCTTTTTCATGGGGATGCGCCTCCTTCCCTGTTCGTGGGTGATTTAACAGTTTTTTCCTTTTCTGAGGGGGCGGGACGCCCTCCCGGCGTCTTAGTATAGCATGTTATCGTGCAAAAGGCAATTCCTACCGCTGGTGGAGAAAAGCCCTGTTTTCCCCATGTATGTGGTATTTTTTCGTATTTCGCCGATTCATTCGCTGAAATACGTTGTGGAATTGACGAGACAAATGCACGGTTTTTTGTTCGGAATGCCAAAAATGAAACTGCCCTCTTTTTTCTCCGCTCCGCTTTATTTACTTTGCAGCGGTTTTGTGCTTTAATCAACTATGTACAAAGTGGAACGAAATGTGCATTTACGGAATCAACAAAATTTGAGGAGGAAAACATTCATGGTACAATTTGCAAGCAGAATGGATCTGCTGAAAGGCTCCGAGATCCGCGAGCTGCTGAAGCTCACCGCGCAGCCTGACATCATCTCCTTTGCCGGCGGTATGCCCGCCCCCGAGCTGTTCCCCGTGGAGCAGATGATGGAGGCCTCCATGGCCGTCCTGAAGGAGAATGGCCGCGCCGCACTGCAGTACTCTTCCACCGAGGGTTTCCCCCGTCTGCGCGAGCAGATCGCCGAGCGTATGCTGGCAAAGAACAACATCCACACCGATAAGGATCACATCCTGGTGACCTCCGGTTCCCAGCAGGGTCTGGATTTCTCCGCCCGCGTGTTCCTGAATCCCGGTGACGTGGTGCTGCTGGAGAGTCCCTCCTATCTGGGCGCCGTCAACGCCTTCAAGGCCTGCGAGCCCAAGTTCATCGAAGTCCCCACCGACGACGGCGGCATGATCATGCCCGAGCTGGAGAAGATCCTGGCTACCACCGAGCGGGTGAAGATGATCTACGTCATCCCCGATTTCCAGAACCCCACCGGCCGTACCTGGGATCTGGAGCGCCGTCACCAGTTCATGGACATCATCAACAAGTACGAGATCCCCGTGATCGAGGATAACCCCTACGGCGAGCTGCGCTTCGAGGGCGAGTATATGCCCGCGCTGAAGAGCCTGGACACCAAGGGCCTGGTCATCTATCTGGGTACCTTCTCCAAGATCCTGGCGCCCGGCTATCGTCTGGGCTGGGTCTGCGCCGATGATGAGATCCTGGCCAAGTACAACTTCATGGAGCAGGCAGCCTCCCTGCAGGCTTCCACCGTCGGCCAGATGGAGACCTCCAAGTGGATCGATATGTTCGATCTGGACGCCCACGTCAACACCATCCGCGAGTGCTACAGCAAGCGCCGTGCCGTCATGCTGGAGACGCTGGCCAAGGAGCTGCCCGAGCCCTGCACCTTCACCCGTCCCGACGGCGGTCTGTTCGCATGGGTCGTTCTGCCCGAGTACATGGACGCCAAGGATCTGCAGATGAAGTGCCTTGCCAAGAAGGTGGCCTTTGTTCCCGGCGGCTCCTTCTTCCCCAACGGCGGCCACGACAACACCCTGCGTCTGAACTACTCCTGCATGCCGGAGGAGAAGATCGTTCAGGGCATCACCGCTCTGTGCCAGACCATCCGGGAGAACCTGAAATAAGCAAGGAGACACTGCATCCATGAAAGACGTCAAAGTGCTCATCGGCAACTATGGCAGCGGAAAGAGCGAGCTGGCTCTGAACTTCGCCATGCAGGCAGCCGCCCGCGGTGACAGGACGGAGCTGCTGGATCTGGATATGGTGAACACCTACTTCCGGCTGACCGAGCGGGGCAAGATGGTGGAACAGAAGGAGATCCGGCTGGTCTCTCCCAACTTCGCCTGCTCCGGTATCGAGACGCTCTCCCTCCCCGCCGAGGTGTCATCCGCCTTTGTACTGGATTGGGATACGGTCATTTTCGATGTGGGCGGCGACGATGTGGGCGCCACGGCGCTGGGCCGCTACCATCAGGACTTTATGGCACTGGAGCCGGGTGCTCTGGAAGTGCTGAACGTTGTAAATATTCGTCGCCCTCTTGCCAGCACGGTGGAGAAGATCCACCGGCTGCAGGAGGGAATGCAGACCCATGCCAGATTGCAGATCACCGGTATGATCAACAATACCAACCTGTCCACCATGACCAGTGCGGACGATCTGTGGGACGGCTACGAGGTGCTGCGGCAGGTCGTCGACCTGACCGGTATCCCTGTGGCCTATACCACCGGCAAGAAGGAGTTTCTGGACGCCTTCCTGGCCCGCGACCCGGACCCGAAATATGTGGGAAAGCCCGTGGCCATCGACGTGTACATGCACCGTGACTGGGATTCCTACATCGAGTATGGACTGAACACCAAGAACCCGCACAAGGATATGTATTAAACCCCGCATACCTCCCCTTTTCGGGGGTAGTAGATACAAACAGCAAGAGGAATTTGAGGAAAAGAGGTGTAGAGAGTGGTAAGAGTTACCATCGACGAAAACCTGTGCAAGGGCTGCGGCCTGTGCGCAAGAGCTTGTCCCAAGCACATCATTGAGTTGTCCAAGACTCGCATCAACGCTAAGGGCTATCATCCGGCGGAGGTCATCAACATGGAAGCCTGCATCGGCTGTACTTCCTGTGCGCGTACCTGCCCTGATGTGGTAATCCGTATTGAAAAAGACTAAGGAGGAAAAAACATGGCTTTGACTCTTATGAAGGGTAGCGAAGCTATTGCGGAAGCCGCCATTCGTGCCGGCGCACGCTATTTCTTCGGTTACCCCATCACTCCGCAGACGGAGATCCCCGAATACATGTCCGCACGTATGCCCGAGGTCGGCGGTTGCTTCCTGCAGGCCGAGTCCGAGGTCGCGGCCATCAACATGGTCTACGGTGCCGCCGGCACCGGCGCCCGTGTCATCACCTCTTCTTCCAGCCCCGGCGTGTCCCTGAAGCAGGAAGGTATTTCCTACTGCGCGGGCGCCATGGTCCCCTGCGTCATCGTCAACGTGATGCGCGGCGGCCCCGGTCTGGGCAATATTCAGGCCTCTCAGGGCGACTATTTCCAGGGCGTCAAGGGCGGCGGCAACGGTGACTATCACCTGCTGACCTTCGCTCCCTCCTCCGTGCAGGAGTTCATCGACCTGATGATGGGCGCTTACGACAAGGCTGAGAAGTATCGCATTCCCGTTCTGTTCCTGGCCGATGGTATCATCGCCCAGATGATGGAGCCCGTGGAGCTGCCCGAGATGGTGGACTACAAGGTGGATCCCGAGAAGAAGCCCTGGGCCTGCACCGGCTGGAAGCCCGGTGACGATCCCAAGAAGCGCGGCATCATCAACTCCATCTATATCGACACCGAGAGCCTGGCCATCCACAACGATGAGCTGCAGGCTATGTACAAGGAAGTCGTCGCCAACGAGCAGATGTGGGAGAGCTACAACTGCGAGAACGCCGACTACATCATCACCGCCTTCGGCACCGTGGCCCGTATCGCCAAGAGCGCTATTGCCGAGCTGAAGGAAAAGGGCATCAACGTCGGTCTGGTGCGTCCCATCACCGTGTGGCCCTTCCCCTATGACGCCGTGCGCGAGGCTTGCTGCAAGCCCGGCGTGAAGGCCGTTCTGGACGTGGAGCTGAACGAAGGTCAGATGCTGGAGGACGTGAAGCTGGCCATCAACGGCGAGAAGCCCGTGGACTTCTTCGGTCACTGCGGCAGCCAGATGCCCTCTACCACTGAGATCGTTGAGAAGATCCTGAGCATGAAGGAGGGTAAATAAGATGGCTGTACTGTTCGAAAAGACAAAGCTGCTGACTGACAAGCAGTTCCATTACTGCCCCGGCTGCAACCACGGTATCATTCACCGTCTGGTGGCCGAGGTCATCGACGAGATGAACCTGAACGGCAAGGTCATCGGCGTGGCTCCTGTGGGCTGCTCCGTGTTTGCCTATGACTACTTCAACTGCGACATGTACGAGGCCGCACACGGCCGTGCTCCCGCAGTTGCCACCGGTATCAAGCGCGCTGTGGGCAAGGATACCCTGGTGTTCACCTATCAGGGCGATGGCGACCTGGCCTCCATCGGCACTGCCGAGATCGTTCACGCCGCCCACCGCGGTGAAAAGATCACCACCATCTTCGTCAACAACGCCATTTACGGTATGACCGGCGGCCAGATGGCCCCCACCACCCTGATCGGCCAGAAGGCGACCACCTGCCCCGCCGGCCGCAGCGAGGAGTGGAGCGGTCTGCCCATCAAGATGTGCGAGATGCTGTCCGCCGTGCCCAGCTCCTACTACATTGAGCGCGTGGCCGTCAACAATACCGCCAACATCGCCAAGGCCAAGAAGGCCATCGCCAAGGCGTTCCGCCTGCAGATGGAGGGTAAGGGCTTCTGCATGATCGAAGTGCTGTCCACCTGCCCCACCAACTGGGGTCTGTCTCCCGTGGAGGCGCTGGACTGGCTGGAGAAGAACATGATCCCCTATTACCCGCTGGGCGTGTACAAAGACAAGGAGGCCGAGTAATATGGAAAAAACCTTCATTTTTGCCGGTTTCGGCGGTCAGGGCATGCTCCTGATCGGTAAGTTCGTGGCCATGGCCTGCATGCTGGATGGCAAGCATGTCTCCTGGCTGCCTTCCTACGGCCCTGAGATGCGCGGCGGTACCGCCAACTGCTCCGTCATCGTCTCCGATGAGCCTGTTGCCTCTCCCCTGGTGGACAAGGCCGACGTCATCGTTGCCATGAACCGTCCCTCTCTGGACAAGTTCGAGGAGCACGTGAAGCCCGGCGGTGTGCTTGTCATCAACAGCAGCATTATCGACCGCAAGGCCGTCCGTGACGACATCACCGTGGTGTACTGCGACGCCAACGGCATTGCCGAGTCCATCGGCAACCCCAAGGGCGCCAACGTAGCCATTCTGGGTGCCACGCTGGCCAAGGCTCCCGTCACCTCCGTGGAGAGCATGATGGAAGCCATCCGCATTGAGCTGGGTGAGAAGAAAGCCCGCTTCCTGGAGGGCAACAAGAAGGCCCTGCTGGCCGGCATGGACGCCGCCAAGTAAGGCCCTCTCCCCTACATAATCATGAAAGCACCTGGCCCTTGCGGGTCAGGTGCTTTTCTATATTTCCCTATACACGGCGCACCCACAACGGCTTTGTCGCTTTTTGTCGATTTCACCGAACGGTTTACTATTGTGAAAATACGTTGAAAATATGTTTCATGTTCCGAAACTAGCGGTTGACTTCCTACCAAATGTTTGGTATGATTGCGATGTACACAGGAGGTGACGCACATGAGTTCTTTTTCCTATTTTGTGGGGCAGCGCATCAAAAAATACCGAAAAAGCCGGGGTTATACCATCGAACAGTTTTCGGCCATGATCAACAAGAGCAAAGCCACGCTCTCCAAGTACGAGAACGGCGCCATCACTATCGACATCGAGACGCTGTACGACATCGCGCAGGCGCTGGACATTGATCTCAAGTGCTTCATTGACTACCAGCCCCCGGTGTTCCATCAGGATGCATCCCTGCCCAAGAACAACTACTTCAACCAGTCGCTGGCGTATATGTACTACTACGATGGGCGCGTGCGGCAGATGGTACGCTCCCTGCTGCGGTTTTCCCGTGCCGCCGACCGGGAGGCCATCGAGGTCACGCTGTATCTGGGCGTATCGTCCTTCACTGATCCGGATCGGTGCCAGCACCTGTTTACCGGCGAGATGAAGGCCTACGATACCATTACGCACATGGTGCTGACCAACCAGATCAACGAAGCGGAGAAGATGTATATCTGTATGCTGAATCCCATGTCAAACCGCACACCGGCCATTGGGCTGGTATCCGGCATCGGCTCCACCCCCTTCTTTGCTCCTATCGCGCTGAAGGCGCTGATCTCCAAGGAACCGCTGGACGAGACGGAACGTCTGATGAACACCATCAAGCTGGACAAGGACGACTACCACCTGCTGCGGTACTACAACATGATGGTCATAAACCGTCCCGCCTCCCTGTTCCTGCAATGACGTGACAGCAAAAGGCTGTGAAGGAGATTTCCTTCACAGCCTTTTTCAGCTCATGCGCAGGATCTCCCGGCGCAGACGCAGGATAATGCGCTTCTCCAGCCGGGAGATATAGGACTGGGAAATACCCAGCCGGTCGGCCACCTCCTTCTGGGTCAGTTCCTTGCAGCCGCCCAGGCCGAAGCGCATAGTGATGATGTCCCGCTCCCGGGGACTCAGTTTGGCTACCGCGTCCGCCAGCATCTGCCGGTCCGCGTCTGCCTCGATGGGGCGCATGACCACATCGCTGTCCGTGCCCAGCACATCACTGAGCAGCAGTTCCTTGCCGTCCCAATCGGTGTTCAGCGGCTCGTCAAAGCTGACCTCTACCCGGCTGCCATTATTCTTCCGCAGGTACATCAGGATCTCATTCTCAATGCAGCGGGAGGCGTAGGTCGCCAGCTTGATGTTCTTGTCGGTGCGGAAGGTGTTGATGGCCTTGATAAGCCCGATGGTGCCGATGGAGATGAGGTCCTCAATGTTGATGCCGGTGTTCTCGAACCGGCGAGCAATGTACACCACCAGCCGCAGATTCCGCTCGATAAGGGTCTGCCGCACCGGCAGCTCTCCCTGATCCAGCCGGGCCAGCAGTGCCGCCTCCTCGTCCCGCGGCAGCGGCGGCGGCAGTGTATCACTGCCGCCGATGTACATGATCTTATCCGGCCTGCTGTGTCTCCGCAGCAGCGTCAGAATCCGTCGAAACAGCTCTTTCAGCACGGGCGCTCACCTCCTCCCCCTCCGGGTCGCCCCACAGGGCGTGGTAGCCGCCGCCGTCACTGACCGGATGCTCCGACAGTGCCACTGGCGTCCGGGGATAGTGGCGGCCGTTGACCTCTATGTAGTCGCTGCGTGCCGCCAGCAGCAGCCCTGCCGACGTACCCACACTGCGAAACGGCAGCAGCGAAAACGTCACCGCCGCGCCCCGCCGGTGGAGCTGCGCCATCTTCTCCTCCGGAGGCAGCGAAGATGCCAGCACCTCCGCCACCTCCGGCGGCCACAGTTCCTCCGCCGCGTTCCGTTCCAGCACCAGCGCGGGACGGCCCGATACTGGGTCCCGCAGGGTGTTGCCGGTATCATGCAGCGCCGTAACGGTCTGTTTCCGTCCACAGACGGATATGGTGATCTTCAATAGCTCTCCCCCTCCATGGCGCGCCCCCTGTCCCAGCAGCAGGCGCAGCAGTACATAAAATCCCAACGCGGCCCCCAGCAGCAGCGGCCAGCTCACCTCGCCCCGATAGATCCGGCCCAACAGCCCCATGGGCGAGCCGGTCCACAGTCCCAGCGCCAGCACAAAGCCCGCCAGTCCGCCGGACAGCAGCAGGAACAGCAGCGCCGGTCTCCGCCGTCCCCGGTAGGCGCACAGCGCCATGACGGCACCGGCAGCCAGCTGACACAGCGGCGCACGGAGAAAGGCACAGCCCGGCAGGAATGTCAGTGCTGCGTAGGCTCCGCCTCCGGCCGCGCACAGCAGCAGCCGCGGGCGGCGGAGCGTCCGCCCGGACAGCTGCGCCGCCGACAGCAGGAGCAGGTAGTCCACCAGCAGGTTCAGCAGGAACACCCGATCCAGATACACCACCATCGCCCCTCACCTCGCCCGTCCATTATAGGACATAGCGGCAAAGAAAACCGTCACAAAAGGAAAGCCGCCGGGAAAAGGACGAGCCTTTTCCCGGCGACTGACAGATAAGCCCTCCGGCCATCACGGAGGGCTGCATTTTTACGGTTCAAAATCAAAAATGGCCTTCTGGGCCAGCAGCGGGCCGAATTCCTCTTTCCACAGGCGGTGCGGCGCGGAGACATCGTACAGCGGCAGCGCCTCCGGCGCCATGTCCAGCACGACCAGTACATCGTACCGGTTGTCACGGGCCACGCAGTTGGGGTAGACAGTGACGCGGTGAACGCCCGGCAGCTCCGCGGCCGGGGCAAATATCTCCCGGATACGGGGCAGCAGCGTCTCCCGCCGGGGATAGACCTCCGCCCGGTATTTGGCAAGAATACAGTGCTTCATAGCCGCCTCACAGTCCGATGTACGGCAGCACCAGCGATACCAGCATGACCACAGCCAGCAGCAGCGCAATGCCCATGGCCATGTAGCGTACCCATTTCGGTCTCATTTTAGTTCCTCCTTCGGTATGATGCGCTTGATCATCTTCTCCACCTTACGGCGGGGCTGCATGACCTCGTGGCCGCAGCCCTGACAGCGCAGCTTGATGTCCATGCCCACCCGCAGCACCTGCCAGCGGCGGCTGCCGCATGGGTGGTCCTTCTTCAGTTCCAGCATATCGTTGAGATGCAGTTCCATGGTCATGTCCCCTTGATGTCGTCCCAATAGCGCTTGGCGGCCTGCTCCGTCTTATTTGGTCCGTATTCGTAGTAGGTCCTGTTCCCCAGCGACTCCGGCAGGTATCTCTGCTTGACGTAGTGGTTGGGATATACATGCGGATACTTGTAGGCATCGTGCTTGGCCGCACCGGCGCTGTCGGCATGGATGTTTTTCAGGTGGCGCGGAATATCTCCCACCGCGCCGCGCTGGATGTCCTCCATGGCGGCAATAATGGCGTTGTGCGCGCTGTTGGACTTGGGTGCGGTGGCCAGCAGCACAGCGGCCTCCGCCAGCGGCAGCCGCGCCTCCGGCAGCCCCAGCTGCAAAGCCGCGTCCACGCAGGCCTTCGTCACCACGATGCCCTGGGGATAGGCAAGGCCGATATCCTCCGACGCGATGACCAGCAGGCGGCGGCAGGGAGACAGCAGGTCTCCGGCCACCAGCAGGCGGCCCAGATAGTACACCGCCGCATCCGGGTCAGAGCCTCGGATGGACTTCTGCAGCGCCGACAGCAGATCGTAGTGGTCGTCTCCCTCCCTGTCATAGCGCATGGCGCTGCACTGGCTGAGCTGCAATGCGTCGTCCCTTGTCACATACAACTGCCCGCCTACTGGCTTTGCCGAGCGGTACAGCAGCTCCACGGCATTGACGGCTTTGCGCACATCACCGCCGCAGCCGCTGGCCACGGTACGGGGCACGGTATCCTCCCACGCAAAGGGCAGCGGGCTGCGCTCCTTCTCAATGTCCAGCGCCCGCTCCACGGCAGGGATGGTCTCCTCCACCGTCAGGGGTTTGAACTCAAACACGGTGCTGCGGGACAGCAGCGCGTTGTAGATGTAGAAATACGGATTCTCCGTGGTGGAGGCGATCATGGTGATCTTGCCGTTTTCCAGAAATTCCAACAGGCTCTGCTGCTGCTTCTTGTTGAAGTACTGGATCTCGTCCAGATACAGCAGCACGCCGTTGGGCGCCAGCATGGTGTCCACATCGCCGATGACGTTCTTCACGTCCTGCAGGGATGCGGTGGTGGCGTTCAGGTAGTACAGCGTCTTTTTCGCCTGTCTGGCTATGATGTTGGCCACAGTGGTCTTGCCGGTACCGGAGGGGCCGTAAAAGATCAGATTGGTGTCAGTGCCGTTCTCGATCAGGCGGCGCAGCAGCGCCCCCTCGCCCAGCAGGTGCTTCTGTCCGGCTACCTCGTCCAGTGTCTGGGGTCGTATTTCGTCTGCCAGCGGGCGCATGGCCGCACCTCCCTTCCGTCCGGTCATTATAACACGGATTGCCTTTTTCTGCAACCGCTGTTATAATGGACAATGAGGTGATGCCCATGAAAACGACACAGGAGATCGCCGCCATCATCGCGGCATTGAAGGAGCTGTACCCCGACGCGGCCTGCTCCCTGGATTACGGCAAGGACTACGAGCTGCTGTTTTCCGTGCGTCTGGCCGCCCAGTGTACCGATGCCCGGGTGAATCTGGTGACACCGGCTCTGTTTGCACGCTACCCCACGCTGGAGACCTTCGCCGCCGCCGATGTGGACGAGGTGGGCCGGTACGTCCAGTCCTGCGGCTTCTGGCGGGCCAAGGCCCGGGACATCGTGGCCGCCGCCCAGCAGCTGCTGGCGCGGTTCGGCGGCAAGGTACCCGACAATATGGAGGACCTGCTGACCCTGCCCGGCGTGGGCCGCAAGACCGCTAACCTCATCCTGGGCGATATCTACGGACAGGAGGGCTACGTCTGCGACACCCACTGCATCCGCATTACCGGACGGCTGGGCATCACCGACGGCAGCAAGGATCCCCTGAAGGTGGAGCAGCAGCTGCGCCGGGTCATTCCCCCGGAGGAATCCAACAACTTCTGCCACCGCATGGTGCTCCATGGCCGGGCACTGTGCATGGCCCGCAATCCGCTGTGCAGTGAATGTCCTTTACAGCCGTTGTGCAACTTTGGAAAAGAAAAATAAGAAACGGATACCCGCGCCATATAGCGCGGGTATCCGTTTCTTATTTATTTTGCGCGGCCCACCATGCGGTCAGCCAGCTCCCACAGGAAGCCGTGGTCCGGCCAGTCCGCTACGGCGGCCTTGGCCGTCTCCGTGCAGGCGGCTACCTCCCGGCGGCAGGCATCCATGCCGATGACGTCCACAAACGTCACCTTGCCCTCCTGGGCATCGGAGCCGATGGGCTTGCCGAACACGGCCTGGTCGCCCTCCACGTCCAACATATCGTCCCGGATCTGGAAACCCCGTCCGATGGCATCGGCATACACCAGTGCCCGCGCCCGCATGGAGGCGGGCATTTCCGAGGCAATACAGCCCAGCTCCGCCGCGGCGGAGATCATCACGCCGGTCTTGAGCCGGTTCAGCGCCGTCAGCCCCGCCGCGTCCCGGACATCGTACACGGTGTCCAGCACCTGACCGGCCACCATGCCGTCGGCACCGCAGGCCCGGGACAGGGTACGGACAGCCTCCAGCCGGTTTTCCGCCGACAGGCAGGGCGCCTCCGCCATCAAGCGGAAGGCCTCCGGCTGCAGGGCGTCACCGGCCAGCACCGCCAGCGTCTCGCCGTACACCTTGTGGTTGGTGGGCTTGCCCCGCCGCAGGTCATCGTCGTCCATGCAGGGCAGATCGTCGTGGATCAGGGAGTAGTTGTGTACCAGCTCCAGCGCACAGCCGTAGGGCAGCGCCAGATGCCAGTCGATGCCGCCCAGACGGGCAAATTCCAGCGTCAGCACCGGCCGGATGCGCTTGCCGCCGGCCAGCAGACTGTACCGGATGGCCTCGTACAGCCTCTTATAGGGCGTGTCGGCGGTGAACAGGCCGGCCAGATAGCCCTCGATGGCCTGCTGATACGCCGCGTACTGTGTCTCGTAGTTCATGGTCATTCCTCCGTGAGAAAATCGCTTTCCATTGGTGCGCCGTCGGGGCCTTTCATCAGCTTGACCACCTTCTGCTCCGCGCTGTCCAGCTCCTTGCGGCACTGGGCCGCCAGCTTCGTGCCCTCCTCGAACAGGGCCAGACTGTCCGTCAGCTGGGCGTCGCCCTTTTCCAGCATCGTCACGATCTGCTCCAGCCGGGCCATATTCTCCTCAAATGTCTTTTTTGCCGCCATGTCAATCCTCCTTGTCCACCACGTCGCATTGCAGGCTGCCTTGCGCCAGCCGGACGCGGATACGCTCTCCCGCCGCCACTTCGGCGGCGCTTTTCAGTACCGTGCCGTCCCCGCTCTGGGCCACGGCGTAGCCACGGGCCAGCACCTTCAGCGGGCTGAGAGCATCCAGCGCGGCAGCCGCCGCTGCAAACCGGCGGCTCTCCCCGTCCACGCGGCTCTTTTCCGCGGCGGCCAGCCGGTGGATCACATGATCCAGATACAGCCGCCGGTCCGCCAGAAAGGCGGTGGGATCCGTCAGCACCCGCTTTTTCGCCAACGCCGCCAGACGCTCCTCCCGCCGGTGCAGGGCATTGAGCAGACTCTGCGCCATGCGCTCATTGCTCCCCTGCAGGTACCGCAGCAGCTCTGCCATGTCCGGCACAGCGATCTCCGCCGCATTGGAGGGCGTGGACGCCCGGCGGTCCGCCACAAAGTCGCTGATGGCTACGTCCGGCTCATGCCCCACGGCGGAGATCACCGGGATCTCTGACTCGTAGATGGCCCGGGCCACCCGCTCATCGTTGAAGGCCCACAGATCCTCCAGCGAACCGCCGCCGCGTCCGGTGATGAGCACATCCGCCAGCTTGTATCGGTTGGCGTATCGGATGGCGCCCACGATCTCCGGCGGCGCTTCCACACCCTGTACCCGCACCGGCAGCAGCAGCACCTTGGCGATGGGATACCGACGGCGCAGGATGCGGATCATATCATGCACCGCCGCCCCCGCTGAGGAGGTGACGATGGCGATGCGCTGCGGGAACCTCGGTAGCGGCTTTTTGTGGGCGGGGTCGAACAGCCCCTCCCGGTACAGCTTGTCCTTCAGCTGCTCGAAGGCCACGTACAGGTCGCCCACGCCGTCGGCGGACAGACCGCTGCAATACAGCTGGTACGCGCCGTCCCTGGGATAGACGCTGATGCGGCCGGAGGCGATGACCTGCATGCCGTTTTCCGGCTTGAACCGCAGCTTCATGGCCGAGCCTTTGAACATCACGCACCGCAGCGCGCTCTCGCTGTCCTTCAGCGTAAAGTAGTGGTGTCCAGAGGGGTACACCTTGTAGTTGGACACCTCGCCCCGCAGCAGCAGATCGCCGAAGGCGGGCACGGACTCCACCAGCTCCTTGACGCAGTTATTCAGTTCGGTGACGGTAAACACATGCCGTTCGTCCATGCCGTCCTCCTTCTTCCATGCGGAAAAGGCAGAGCGCAAGCTCTGCCTTTCTGTTTTTACTCCTTCAGCTCGCCCCGGACGAAGCTGCCCAGAATGCCGTTGATGAATTTCACCACTTCCGGCGATTCGTAGTTCTTGGCGATCTCCACCGCCTCATTGATGGCGACACCGGCGGGGATATCCGCCATGTAGAGCATCTCGTACATAGCCACCCGCATGATGGCGGAGGCCACCAGCGAAATACGCTCGAACCGCCAGCCTTTGGCGTACTTTTCGATGTCGCCGTCCAGCTCCGCCGCGTGTTCCGCCACGCCGGCAACCAGGCGGCGGATATATTCCTCCTGCTTGGCGTTGGGGCGCTCCTCATAGATGGGATGCTCCGGCGCCAGCGCGGCAAAGCTCTCCGCGCTCAGCTGCAGGTCCAGAAACTCCTCCACCGGCAGGTCATTGAAGCTCAGTTCATAGGCGAGATGCATGGCGATCTCGCGGGCCGTATTGCGTGTCATAACCGTATATCCTTTTCTCTCTCAGTTCGCTGTGTTCAGTTGAAGCTGATGCCGCCCACATGGACGTTGACCGCCGTTACCGCGAAGCCGGTCATGCCCTCCAGCGCGGTGCGTACCACCTGCTGGACCTTCTTGGCCACATCGCCGATGGCGCTGCCGTAGCGGACAACGATGAACAGGTTCACCACGATGCCCTCGCCGTCCATCTCCACCCGGACGCCCTTTGCGGACATCTTCTTGCCGCCCATCAGGTCGGACACGTTGGCGCTCATCATGGCGCTGACACCGTCCACCTCCGCAGCGGTGGTGGAGGCGATGGAGGCCACCACATCCTCCGAGATCTGGATGGCGCCGTCCTCCTCCTGATGGATCATATATTCCTTATTTTCAGCCATGTTGCGTTATCTCCTTGTGCTGTCTTTCGTGATTCAGTTCAGTATACCATTTTTTGTGCCGAAATACAACACTTATTTTGCGTCATCCGCCTGTTCATCGGTCTGTGCGGCGCTGGCAGGCACCTCCGCCTCCTGGGTGCTGCCGGTCTGGGACGCGGCGGAGGCCCCCGCCTCCATGATCCGTATCTGATCCGGGGTGTAGCTGGTTTCGCTGACCACGATATCCTTGATGCGGGCCACATCCACCGCGTCCAGTCCATCCGGGTCAGACACCACCACGCTGATGGCGTCCTCGCCCATAAACGCCACGCAGTCGGCATAGCCCTTAGCCACCACCAGGCTCTCGATCTGGGACTCCGCCACGGTGTAAGCCGCCAGCACCTGCAGGGTCTGGGAGGCCTCGTTCAACACGTCCTCCGCGGCGTTTTCGTCCACCTGCGCCTCCTGCAGCATGCTGATGGCAGTGTCGCGGGCCTGCTTACGGCTGAGCCGTGCCGTGGCGAAGTAATCGTCCCCGGCGGCGGTCACCTCCGCGTCTGTCGCCTCCCCGTTCACCAGCGCCGACTGTCCCAGTACCTTTTTGCCGCTGTTCTCCACATTGCCGGTATAACGCCAGTTGAGATACACCGAGGTGCCCACCAGCAGCAGTACCGCCGCCACCACCGCACGCCGCTTCCATACCTGTTTCATGCTCCAACTCCTCCTCCATTTTTCTATGACTTCCACTTGACCACGGAGATCCTGTCGCTGCTCAGCCCCGTCAGTACGGACACCGCGTTCACCACCGCCAGCCGCACGCTGCTGCTGCCGGCGCCCTCGCAGACCACTACCGCCCCCTGATAGGTGGGATAGAGCTGCTGGGTGACCACCACCTCCTGTCGTCCGCTGCCGCGGTTGACGGTAAGCACCTGCTTTTCCTGCTTGGTCTGACCGCCGGTACTGTCGGACAGGCTGCTGTCCTCCGCCAGACGCAGACTGGAGCCGGCGCGCAGCGTCAGCATGATCCGCACGCGGCCTACACCGTCGATGGTGCCCAGCACCTCCGCCATGCGCTGCTCCGTCTTTTCCAGCGAATAGGTCTCTCCCGGCAGCTCACTGCTGTCGCCGGAGGTCTGCGCTTTGCTGCCGCCGGTGGGCAGCAGCATCAGCACCACCCCCAGCAGCACCACCAGCGCCGCCAGTCTGTATTTTTTCAGCAGTCCCGTCCACTTCTCCAGTTTCATACGTCACCTCGCACGGGGTGCCTGCCATGTCTGCCGTTCCTCGCCGATACCCAGATCGGCGGCGATGCAGGCGGCCAGCGCCTCGTCTCTCTCCACGTCCAGAGTCACTGCGCAGGGGTAGGGCACGCCGGAGCGCAGCTCCGTCTCCACCTCGGCATGGCATGTCACCCCCAGCGCCGCGCCTTTGTCCGATATATATGCGGCAGTCCGCTGCTCTATGATAGCTGCCAACTCCGCCGCGTCAGCCGCCCGGTATTCCTCCGTCAGTGCCTGTATCTCCTGAGCGTAGTCGTCGTAAGACACCGCGAACTCCCGGAAGTCGAACCCCAGCACCGGCTGGAGGATCACCAGCATCAGCGCCACGCCCCCGGTGGTCCGCACGATGGGCCGCATGCGCCCCTTCGGCACCAGCGCGTACAGAATGGCCAGCACCAGTCCGGCTGCAATGATGGACAGCAGCCACGTCCGCAGCACCCCGATCATGGCAGCACCGCCGATACGGAGGACGTGATGGAGATGAGCAGCAGCAGTGCGCAGCTGCCGGTCATGCCCAGCATCAGGCCGAAAGCCGTGCCCAGCGCGTCGATGAGGCCCGCCAGCGGCCCCTCGGTGACGGTGCCCGCCAGAAATGCCGTCAGCTTGTACAGCAGGTACTGCACCGCCATGCTGAGAAACGGCGTCAGGCAGATGGACAGCACCGCCAGCATCCCGAAGATGCCGATGGCGCCCTTCAGCACCCCCGCACCGGCCAGCACCGTCCCCGTGGCCTCGGAGATGATGGAGCCCACCACCGGCACTGCCGTGGCGATGGCACTGCGGGTCATCTGCACTGTCATGGCGTCCGCCGCGCCGGTGGCCGCGCCGGTCAGGGTCAGAAAACCGGTGAACACCACCATGGACGCCGTCAGCGCCCAGGTCACGGCCTTGCTGATGCCCGTGCCGATCTTTTTCAGACTGTGCCCCGGCACCATGGCATCGGCGGCGGCCGCCGCGATGCAGGCATACAGCAGCGGCAACAGCAGCTTCCGGATCACTGTCAGCAGCAGATTGGTGAAATACACCGTGGCCACCTGCTTTGCGCCGGCGGAGGCAATGCCGCCGCCGGCCGCCACCGCCGCCGACAGCGTGGGCAGCAGCGCCTTGGCAAATACGTCCAGCTCCTCCATGGTCTCCACCCCCAGGCCCATCATCCGTTTAAAGTCCCCGGCGGCCACCAGCGTGATGGCCAGCGCCCCCGCCACTGATACGAACTGCGGCACGGCAGGCTGCTCCGCCGCTGCAAAAAAGCTCTCCGCCACGCTGCACAGCAGCACCACGCCCAGCAGCAGCGCCGCGCCGGAGGCCTTCTCCCGCAGGGCTTCGCCCAGATACTGCCGGGCCTCCTGCCACAGACGGGACAGTCCCTCCGACCATGCGGTGTGGTCAGTGCCCTCGTCCAGCCCCTCCAGCCGGGCGGCAGCCTCCGGCGTCAGGGCATCCGTCACGCTGTCCGGTACAGACGCCGCCTGTACCGGCGTCACCAGCAGCCACAGCAGCATCACCGCGGCCAGAAACACCCGCGCCCTCCTCATAGCAGCGACCGCAGCATGTCCCACGCCGCCTGGAACAGCGGCAGCGAAACGAGGATAGCGGTGACGGCTCCCGCCGTCTCCACCAGCGACGCCATGGCCCCCTCCCCCGCGTCCTTGCAGAGGTCGGAGCCTGTCCGACTGACGAGCGCGATGCCCACGGTCTTTACCAGCGGCGCAAACAGCTCCGTGGGCAGGCCGCCCCAGTCCGACAGCTGCGTGAAGAAGTCCCGTATCTCTCCCAGCGGCTCCGCCAGCAAAAACAGCACCGCGCCGCAGACCACCAGCGCCAGCAGCAGCGCCATGTCCGGGTTCGTCCGCTTCAGCAGCACCGCCAGCAGCGCCCCGGTAAGGCACAGGGCGCTCAGTCGCATCACCGTCTCCATGGGCTACAGGGAGAACAGCGTCTTGACCAGGTCGAACAGGTCGCTGATCTGCTGCACCAGCATCATCAGCACTACCACCAGGCCGGCCAGCGTGGTCATCAGGGCCTGTTCTTCCCGGCCGCTGCGCACCAGCAGCAGATTCAGCACCGCCACCAGTATGCCGATGGCCGCAATTTTGAAAATCAGATCAACGTCCATGTCGTACCTCAAATCAGTAGGATCATCAGCAGCCCGGCGGCGGAGAACAGCGCCGCGCCGGTGAGCCTGCGATCCCGTGTATCCTCCCGTTCCCGGCGTTCCGTCAGCTGGTGCAGCCGGCGCTGGGCGTATTGCAGTCCTGCCAGCAGGTGCGTCTCGTCGCCGGTCAGCTCCAAGCCTCGCAGGATATCCGCCGTCTCCGCATCCGTCAGGCTGGAAAACGCGTCATTCCATGCAACTTGTAAAGGTATATTCCTTTTCACTTCCTCAAGCACCTCAGCGAAGTATGTACCGCAGCAGGGCCGCTGTGCCAGCTCCGTCAGCAGCGGCGTCATGGACTGCCGCTGCCAGCGGATGGCCGTCTCCATGTGCGCCAGCGCCTGTGTCAGCGCCCGCACCAGCTCCCGCCGCTGCCGCAGCTGCCGGTACCGTGTGATACAGCCCCAGACGGCGCCGCAGGCGATGCAAGCCGCGCCCAGCAGCTTACCGGTCACAGTGTTTCCATTCGATATGCCCGGTGCCCGTTCTCGGCGGTGATGGTCACCAGACGCCGGAACACCTGCATCTCCAGCAGCCGGGCAAACAAAGGCTTGCGCGCCAGCTCTTCCCGGTCGGCGGCATGGATGGTGGCCAGCAGCCGCACGCCGCAGTTGGCGGCGGCCAGCATGGCCCGCAGATCCTCCTCCGCCGTGATCTCGTCCACCGCGATGACCTGTGGGTTAGCTGCCCGCAGCAGCATGGTAATGCCCAGCGCCTTAGGGCAGCCGTCCAGCACATCGGTGTGGGCACCCACCTCCAACTGCGGCACTCCCCGGTACATGGCGGCCAGCTCTCCCCGCTCGTCCACCACCCCCACGCGGCAGGCAGGCCGCGTTTCGCTGCCGTCGGACAGGGCGCGGATCATGTCCCGCAGCAGCGTGGTCTTACCTACGCCCGGCGGTGCCAGCAGCAGTGTGCTGAGGAAACCCTCCGGCTCCCACAGCTCCGCCAGCAGCGGCTCTGCTATTCCCCGCACCTGCCGACTGATGCGTACCGTCACGGAGGAGATATCCCGCAGGTTTGTATTGACACCGTCCCGCAGGACCGCGGTGCCGCAGACGCCTACCCGAAAGCCGCCGCGCCCGATGAGATAGCCCTTGCTCAGTGTCTCCGACACGGCATAGCGGGAATAGCCCGTCACCATGTCGCACAACTGCTCCAGATCAGACTGTGTGACCAGAGGCCTTGGCAACTCATCGCTGACAAGTATTTCTCCCTCACAGGTCAGCACCGTCATAGGCCGTCCCGTCCGCAGACGGAACTCCTCCGCCTGCGCCTTGCGCCAGTCCGGCAGACGCCGCGCCAACTGCTGCCAGCGCATCGGCAGCAGCTCCGACGCCTGCTCGTAGCGTGCAATGGCATAACTCAACTCCATGCTCTGCTCCCCCTCCTGTGTGATATTCACTTGTATGACGGCTCGTCCCCGAATATGCCGGAGCGCAAAAAAAGACCCCCGAGGCAGCGGCAAAAGCCGCTGTTCCGGAGGTCTTATGGTGCGCTGCGAGACAACGCCGGTCTTAATGGTTCCAGATGAACTGCATCACGAGGATGGCCACAGCCCCGGCAGCGATGAACACACCAGCGATGAGCATGGCCGCCTTCAGCGCGCCGCCCATGGCGGCACGGCGCTGCTCCTGGGTGAACTGCTCCTGCCCCTCCCACGGGCGGTCGTCGGCGCTCTGCGGCGCCTGAGACCGCTGCTCCTTTTTGGGCAGGCGGGGAAACAGCATGGGAGACGGCTCGATACCGCTCATATCGGCGATGGTGCGTCCGTCGTCGTCCTGATACGTCCGCTTCTTTGCCATCACTTATCGTACAGATGGCACGCCACGAAGTGGCCCGGCTCCAGCTCACGTTGGACAGGGATCTCCTCCTTGCAACAGTCCATGCAGTTGGCGCAGCGGGTGTGGAACTTACAGCCCTTGGGCGGATTGGCGGGAGACGGGATGCTGCCCTCCAGCACGATCCGGTTCATCTTCACCGTGGGATCGGGCACCGGAATGGCGGAGAACAGGGCCTTGGTGTAGGGGTGCAGCGGGTTGCGGAAGATGTCCTCCGTGGCGCCGTACTCCACCAGATTGCCCAGATACATGACGCCCACCGTGTCGGAGATATGCTCCACCACGGATAGGTCGTGGCTGATGAACAGGTACGTCAGGTTGTACTTCTGCTGAATCTCCTTCAACAGGTTGATGATCTGCGCCTGAATGGACACGTCCAGCGCAGACACCGGCTCATCGCAGACGATGAACTCGGGATTCAGCGCCAGCGCGCGGGCGATGCAGATACGCTGCCGCTGGCCGCCGGAGAACTCGTGGGGATAACGCTCCTTGTGGAAGGGCTGCAGGCCGCAGTTGTCCATGACCTTGTCGATATAGTCGTCAAACTCCTCCTTGGGCACCAGATTGTGCTCGCGCACCGCCTCGCCGATGATCTCGCCCACCGGCATACGGGGGGACAGAGAGGAGAACGGGTCCTGGAAGATGATCTGCATCTTGGTGCGCAGGGCGCGCATCTCCTTGGGAGACAGATCGTAGACCTCCTGCCCGTTGAACAGCACCTGCCCGGCGGTCTTATCGTCGTACAGCCGGAGGATGGTGCGGCCGGTGGTGGTCTTGCCGCAGCCGGACTCACCCACGAGGCCCATGGTGGTGCCGCGCTTGAGGTTGAACGTCACGCCGTCCACGGCCTTGACATAGCCCACAGTCTTGGATACCATGCCGCCCTTGATGGGAAAATACTTCTTCAGGTGATTGACCTGCAGAATGTACTGGGGATCGTACTCCACGGGGGTGAAATCATTGTCAATAGAGAGTGAGGACTTCTTCGCCGTCTTGGCGTGCTCCTGCTCCTTGACAAACTCGTCGGCGTTCTGCTTCTGGGTCTCCTTCAGCTCGCTCAGGACCTGATCGTCATTCTTACCTGCTTTCCAGAACGGCATCTTATTCCCCCTCCTTTCCGTTGTCGGCGCTGCCGGTCATTTCCCGCTCCACCTGCTCCTCCAGATCGGGCCTCCTGCTGCCGTCGTAGTAGCGGTAGCAGCTGACCTTGTGGGTGGGGGAAATGCTGACCTCGCAGGGATACTCGCCGCTGCATTGTGCCACGCACATCTCACAGCGATCCTTGAAGTAGCAGTAATCCGGCATATTGATGGGGTTGGGCACCTTGCCGGGGATGGAGTACAGCTTCTCCACCTGACGGCCCACCACAGGCTTGGAGGCCATCAGGCCGATGGTATAGGGGTGAGCGGGATGCGCGAAGATCTCCTGCGCTGTACCCTGCTCCACGATGCGGCCGGCGTACATGACCACCACATAGTCCGCCATCTCGGCAATGACGCCCAGATCGTGGGTGATAAACATGATAGAGGAGTTGATCTTGTCCTTCAGGTTCCGCAGCAGATCCAGGATCTGCGCCTGAATGGTCACGTCCAGCGCCGTGGTGGGCTCGTCGGCGATGATGAGACGGGGGCTGCACGCCAGTGCCATGGCGATCATCACACGCTGGCGCATACCGCCGGACAGCTCGTGGGGGAAGTTCTTGTACACGCCCTCACTGTTGGCGATGCCCACCATCTCCAGCAGCTGAATGGAGCGGGCCCTGATCTGCTCCTCCGTCTGGTCCTTTTCACCGTGGAGGGCGATGACCTCGTCCAGCTGGTCGCCGATGCGGAACACCGGGTTCAGGGCGGTCATAGGCTCCTGAAAGATCATGGAGACGATGTTGCCCCGCAGGTGCTGCATTACGGAATCGGGGGTCTTGGTGACGTCGTAGGCCTTATTGCCCAGATTCAAGCGGATCTCGCCTTCCACCACCTGACCCTGAGGCCGCTGCAGCAGCTGCATCAGGGAAAGACTGGTGACGGACTTGCCGCAGCCGGATTCACCCACCACGCCCACGGTCTTGCCGATGGGCACGGAGAAAGTGACGCCGTCCACGGACTTGACCACGCCGGTGTCGGTAAAGAAGTAGGTGTGGAGGTTATCAAATTCCACAGCGTTGCGGGGATCGTGCATCTGAGTCAGGTACTCCGTCTCCGGCACGTTTTTCCGCTTCCGCTTCTTCTCCAGTTCATTGGTGATCCTGCGGTTCTCCTTGGAGATGCGGCGGGATTCCTTTGCGGACAGATAACCGTCGTTGTGTTTCTTAGCCATTCCGATCCTCTCCTTTCTCAGCGCTTCATCTTCGGGTCGAACGCGTCACGCAGACCGTCGCCCACGAAGTTGAAGCCCAGAACTGTCAGCATCAGGCAGACGCCGGCGGGGATCCAGATAAACCAGTACTCCGTCAGAACGTAGGAGTTGGACACGTCGTTCATGATGTTGCCCCAGGAGGCGAAGGGGAACTTGACGCCCAGGCCCAGGAAGGACAGGGTCGCCTCTGTGATGATGGTGGAACCCAGGCTCATGGTGCAGTTGACGATGAGCTGCGGGATGACGTTGGGGATCAGGTGCCGGAAGATGCGGCGGGACACGCTGATGCCGCAGGCCTCCGTGGCGGTCATGAACTCCTGTTCGCGCAGGGACAGGATCTGGCCGCGGACCAAACGGGCGATACCCGGCCAGCCCAGGAAGCCCAGGATCAGCATCAGGTACAGCATACGTATCTGCGGATCCACGCGCATGCCGTCCATGGCCGCGCCCAGAATGATGATCAGCGGCGTGGAGGGGATGCAGTAAAAGATATCCACGATACGCATGATGAGGTTATCCACCCAGCCGCCGAAGTAGCCGGAGATACCGCCCAGGATCACGCCCAGCGTGGCGGAGATGATGACGACGATGAAGCCGATGCACAGGGACACGCGGCCGCCGTACATCAGGCGGGTCAGCATATCCATACCGTTCTTATCGGTGCCCAGCAGGTGGGTCTTTGTGGGGAAGGAATAGGCGTCGAACACGCGGGTGACGGTGCCCTCCTTGATGGACCACTGGTACTTGGCGGGATTGTATTCCAGCTGGATCTCGCGGACCTCGCCGTTCTCGTTGGTATACTCGATCTGCGTCTCGCCCTTCTCGGCAGCCTCAATGACCCGCTCCTTGAACTCCTTGGAGATCACGGTGCCGGCCACCTTGGACTGAATGACGTAGCGGCTGATGTAGGCGATCTCCTCGCCGTTCAGCATGACGCTGCCGTCGTCCAGCGTATAGGTCTTGCCGTCGGCGGTGAATTCCGTCTCACCGTTGACGTGGGCCTTCAGCGCATTGAAGGTAAAGCTGAAGCTGAACTTCTCGCCGGTAACGCTGGGATTGATGATGTCCTTGTAGGCCACCGCCAGCAGCGTATCGCCCTGCGACACGGAGTACAGGCTGTCGCCCTCCTCCGTGATGGTGTAGGTCGTGCCCTTGTAGGTGAAGGATTCCTCCTTGCCCATGTACAGCGTCAGCTGCGCCTGCAGCACGGCGCCGAACTCCTGTCCGTCCGCCACCAGATAGCGGTACTCGGTGTTCTCGGACAACGCGGCGTACTCTTTCATCTGGATATCATCGCGGTAGAACACCTCGTCCTGCCCGTAGGGGCTGACAAGACCGCCGATGAAGGAGAAGATGAACATGACGGCCAGAATGGTCAGGCCCACCACCGCCAGACGGTTACGGAAGAAGCGCTTGGCCACCAGCGTACCGGGAGACAGCACCTTGACGCGGCGGTCGTCGTTCAGGGAGTAATCCTCCTTGTTGTCCTCGGAGGGCGTGTTGTCCTTGCCCGCGTACTCCTCGTTCAACTCGTAGGAGCGGCGGCGTGCGTCGTTGCCGGGCATCCCCTGCCCATGGCCGGGAGCGGACAGATCTTTATCCTTCTTATCGTCGAAATAACTCATGCTTCACGTCCTCCCTTCTCAAGCGATGCGTACCCGCGGGTCCACCACGGCGTACAGGATGTCGGAGATGAGGTTGCCCAGCAGCGTCAGGATGGCCAGGAACGTCATGTAGAACATGGAGAACGGAATATCACCGGCCACCATGGCATTGTATGAGATGTAGCCGATACCGGGGATGGCAAACAGCGTCTCGGTGATCAGCGCGCCGGCAAACAGGCCGGGCAGGCTGCCGCCGATGAACGTGACCAGCGGGATCAGCGTGTTGCGGAAGGCGTGGTGGTAAATGACCTTCTTCTCGGACAGGCCCTTGGCGCGGGCTGTCCGGATGTAGTCGGCATTCAGCACCTCCAGCATGTTGGTGCGGACGTAGCGCATCCACGAGCCGATGGAGATGAACACCAGCGTTACGATAGGCAGCACCAGGTGCTTGCCCATATCCAGTATCTGCCCGAAGCGGCTGAGGGAATTGAAGTCGCGCCCCGTCAGGCCCACCAGATCGAACCACCCCAGCTTCACGGAGAACACCAGCTTCAGCAGGGTGGCAAAGAAGAACGTCGGCAGGGACATGCCCAGCAGCGCCACGGTGGTGACGGTATAGTCAGTCACGCTGTACTGCTTGGTGGCGGCGATGATGCCCAGCGGCACCGCGATCAGCAGCTCGAACACCAGCGAAATGGCGCCCATGATAAAGGACACCCAGATGACCTCGTTGAACTTCTGCAGCACCGGAACGGTATATTTCCAGCTGTCGCCGAAGTTGCCGGTGACCAGATTCTTCAGCTGTACGAGGAAGCCGGGGATCAGGTCCAGATCCAGACCGTACTGGGCATTGAGCTGTGCCAGCCACTCCTCGTAGGGCTTGGAGCCGGGTGCCTGTGACAGCTGCCGCGCCATGGTCTCCACATAGGAAGCAGGCAGACAGCGCATCAGCACATAGATAATGAATGTCACAAAGAACAGGATCACAATCGATAGCAGCGTGCGTTTGACTAAGAATTTGCGCATACAATCCCTCCGTTTTGCTGACAGCCGCCCCGCGCCAGGGGCCGCTGTCCTTTTTAATGTGATTCTGCGTATCAGGCAGTCGTTCCGGCACGGACGTCGAACCGCCTGACTCATACGCAAAAAGAGTCCGGTGATAGGCTACCCTGCGGCTTTGCAGCCGCAGGGTAGCCGTCTTAAAGACTTTTGGGTCTTTAAGGAAGATCAGATGTACGGATCAGGCGCTTACTGCAGGTCCAGCAGCTCCAGATCGTTGTACCACTGCCAATAGGTAGTGATATCGGGCGTCACGGTATCCAGATTCACGCGCTGGCTGGAGATGATGACGCAGTTCTGGCGCTGATAGATGGGGATCTCAACGGCCCAGTCGGCCACGATGTCCAGGCACTCCTTGTACAGGGTCTTACGATAGGTCTGATCGGTGGACTGACGGGCCAGCATGATCAGCTCATCCAGATGGGCATCCTTGACCCAGTAGGACTTCTCGTTGGAGCTGCCCTTGCTGTGATAGATCTGATACATATCGGGGTCGGGAGTGGCCTGCCATGCCATGGCGAACATATCCGCGTTGCCGGAGTTGACAGCGTTGGTCATCTCGGCAAAGTTGGACATATCGGAGACGATCAGGTTGAAGCCGATCTCCTTCAGAGCGTCGGAAGCCAGCGTCAGAGCCATGAAGGAGGGGTGGTCACCGGTACCGCCGCCGCCGACCATGACCTCAACGTCCATGGGAGCGCCGGCAGGAGCAGCGGTGATCTTACCATCGGCGACGGTGTAACCGGCAGCCTCGAAGTAGCCCAGAGCGGCCTGCTTGGCAGCAGCGTACTTCTCGTCAGGGGTCATACCATCGGTGTAGATGTCGTTGCCGTTCGCATCGACGGAGAAAGCGATCTTGTAGCCCTCATCGGTGACACGGGGAGCGGCCCAGGAGGTGTCGGAGATGGGGTAGTTGATGACGTTGGCGAACTCACCGTAGTAGGAGTCCACAGCCACATCACGGTAAACGGAGATCACAGTGGCGATTGCCTTACGCAGATCCTTGGAGGCCTCATCGCTGCCATCGCCGTTGCCGATCTTCACGCGGTTAGCATTGAAGCCGACATAGCCGTAGCCCAGGTAGGCCACCAGGTCGGTCTGCAGCACGTCACCGGAAAGCTCACCATTGGAGTTTGCCTTCTTGATCTGCTCAGCAGCTTCCTTGGAGTAGGAGGGATCGGTGATATCGATGGTGCCGGAAACAACACCGGGGATCTTATCCACATCCTGCATCTCGCGCCAGATGATGGTGTCGATCTTGGGCTCGCCCTTCCAGTAGTTGGCGTTCTTCTGCAGGGTCACAGCGCCGTTGGAATAGCTCTCGAAGGTGTAGGGGCCGGAGCCGACAGGGGCGGAGGTCACGGACTTGACGTGGGACAGGTCGCCCTTGTCGAAGCCGAACTTGTTGTTGGCGTAGTCGTACTTATCGGTCTCGCCGTAGTAGTGCATGGGGCAGATGGTGACAGGGATCTGATAGATGGCGGTGGCATTGACCTCGGTCAGGGTGACGGTCATGCTGTAGTCGCCGGTCTTGACGATACCCTCAACGTTGGGAGCGGACTCACCGGTCTGCACGCCGACGGTGTAGTCGGAGAAGGTGTCACCCATCTCGGCCTCGATGAAGGCAGAGATGCTGGTGCCGGCGGTTTCACCGTTGATACCGTCGTCGGAGAGATCATAGCCGTACTTAGCCACGATGGCGGCCCAGAGGTCCTCGACAGTGGCGTCCTCAGCCAGCTCGAAGCCCCAGTTGGCAGCCTGCGCGGCCACGGAATCGCTGGCAGCGGCATAACCCTCGGCAACCACGTAGTCCAGGATCTCCTGCGCGAACTTCACGCCGGCGGCGTTGAAGGCAGCCCAGAAGGTGTTGTACTGGTCCTCGGTGTAGAAGTCGGTGGCGGTGTAGCCGTCAGGACCGGCAGCCAGGATCAGGTTCATGCGGGAGTCCATACCGGTGCGGTAAGCCTCCAGACCCTTGATGGGGATGGAGTACAGGGTGGACGTACCGTCATAGGTGGGGTCAAGCAGGACGTAGTAGGAGAAGATGACATCGTCGATGGTCATTTCCTCGCCGTCGGAGAACTTGACGCCGGGCTTCATGGTGATGTTGTAGTCAACGGTGCCGTCCTCGTTCTCAACGATCTCGCAGTCGGCCACACCGTAATAGGTGTAGTCGGTGCCGTTGTAGGGACGGACATCGCCCTCGATGCCCTTCAGCACCACGGAACCCTCACGGTCGGTGCCCATCATGGCGTCGAACACCATGCTCATGACATCGTTTTCATAAGCGTTGGTGTAGAAGAAGGGGGAGAACTTACCATCGAAGTTCTGCGTACCGACCACGAGCGTCTTAGTGGTCGGCTCCTGATCCTGATCGGTGGGATTCTTCTGCTCGCCGCAGGCGGTGAACAGACCCACGCACATGACCAGAGACAGGATCAATGCAAGTGCTCTTTTCATTGGATCTAACTCCTTTTCAATATTTTTGCTTCAACGGGTGTTTACCCGTGGCGCACAGTTGGGTTTCTGCACGCATAGCGTGCAGAAAAAAGGGAGTACTCCCTTTTTGGTGTCCCCCGTCATTTCCGGTGGGTACAGCCAGTTTGTGTATTATACCATATCGGCGGTATACTTGTACAGTCTTTTTTCTTATTCTGCCGTCATTTTGCCGTTTTTGCCAACAGGCTCCCATACGCTGCGCCGCACCAGATGCCGCGCAGACAAAGCTGCCGCAAGGGATACGGCCTTCAGCAGCAGGTAGACCGCCGCCATGGCGCCGCGTCCACCACTGCCGGACAGCAGCAGGTATACGCTCTCCGCCGCGATGCCCGCTCCGGCCAGTATGGCCTCCGCCAGGCATCGGCCCGGCAGCGCCTGCACCGTGGCCTTGTAGACATACTCCCGCATGGGGTACTCCCGTGCCTGCCAGCGGGTCATGGCCCACACCACGCTGCCGGTGAGGCCTACCTCCGCCGCGTAGGGCAGCAGCACGTAGAAGCACCGGTCCATCCCCGGCGCGGAGATACACCCGCCGGCCAGCACCGCTGCGGCCAGCACCGCCGTCAGCAGCCACAGCCGCCGCAGCAGTGCGGTGCGCTCCCCGTCGGCGGCGCGGCAGACGTAGCAGGTGCCGGTGTAGACGTAGTTTCCCGCCACGTCCCGGTAAAAGTCGTTGAGATGGGCGCGGCGTCCCCGCCGCTTCTTATCCCCCGCCATTACCGGATGCCGGCCATGTCAAAGCTGTCCAGCCACTGCTCGGCGGCGGCGCAGACGCCCCGCAGGCAGCTCTCGTCGAAGGGAGACTCCAGGCCGGCGTTCTTCAGCAGATCGGTGAATGTGCGGCTGCCGCCCTGCACGGTGTAGGCCATGTAGTGCTTCCATGCGTCGCCCAGATCCTTCTGGATCATGGCCCAGAACTCCAGTGCCACGGTCTGCGCCAGGCAGTAGTCGATATAATAGAACGGACTGGAATAGATGTGGTGCTGCCGCTGCCAGCGGCGGCCCTCGGTGTAGAAGGACAGCTCACTGTCGTCCATCTTCACCCACGGCATATAGATGCCGGTCAGCTCCTTCCATGCGGCGTTGCGCTCCGCCGGGGTCATGTCGGGCTTTTCATACACGATGTGCTGGAAGTGATCCACCATGGTGCCGTAGGGGATAAACGTCAGGGCGCCGGCCAGATGGCTGTACAGGAACTTGCGGGTGTCGGGGCCGAAGAAGCCCTCTGCCCACGGCCACGCAAAGAACTCCATGCTCATGGAGTGGACCTCGCAGGCCTCCAGGCTGGGCCACACATAGCTGGTGGGGATGCGCTTGCGGTTGGTCCAGCTGGCGAAGGCGTGACCGGCCTCGTGGGTCACCACCTCCACATCGTGCTGGGTGCCGTTGAAGTTGGCGAAGATGAAGGGCACCTCATAGTCGCCCAGACTGGTGCAGTAGCCGCCGGCCTGCTTGCCCTCGGTGCTCAGCACGTCCAGCAGCTCGTTGTCCAGCATGGTGCGGAAGAACTCCTTCGTCTCCGGGGACAGCTCACCGTAGAACTTCATGCCCTGGGCCAGAATGTCGTCGGGCGTGCCTACGGGGCAGGGATTGCCGGAGCGAAACTCCAGCGCCATGTCCGCGAAGCTCAGGGGATAGCTCTTGCCCAGGCGCTCCGCCTGCTTGCGGTAGATCTTGTCAGCCACCGGCACCAGATACTTCTGCACGGCGGTGCGGAACTTCTCCACATCCTCCTTGGTGTAGCAGTTGCGGCTCATACGGTAGTAGCCCAGCGTGGTGTAGCCCTCGTAGCCCATCTTTTTGCCCATGGTGTCCCGCAGGTGGACCAGCTTGTCGTACAGCTCATCCAGCTCCGCCGCGTGCTCCATGGCCCACTGGTTGTCGGCCTTCCATGCCGCCAGACGGCGGGCATCGTCTGGATCGCTCTTCAGCGGCGTCAGCTGGGACAGGGTGTATGTCTTGCCCTCAAAAGGGATCTGGGCGGAGGCCAGCAGCTTCTCGTACGCCTGCACCAGATCGTTCTCCTGCTGCATCTCCGGGATGATCTCCGGCGTAAAGCACTTGCGGGCGATCTCGGCGTTGAGGAACATCAGGTCGCCATACTCGGCGGTGAACTCCTTACGGAATCCGGAATCCAGCATAGCCGCCTTCCACGCCTGCTGATACTCCTCCAGCTCGGGGCCCACGTTGTTCCAGAACTTCTCCTCCCCGTCGTAGAAGGCGTCGCGGGTGTCGATGGAGTGACGGACGGAGGCCAGCGTGGCCTGCGTTTCCATAGAGCGGGACACTCTCTGCTCCTCCAGAAAGGCCTCCCGGGCCTCCTCGTAGGTGGCGGCGTTCTTCAGCCGCTCCGTCAGGGCCGCCAACTCCTTTTTCAGGGCTTCCGCGTCCGGACGCACATAGGGCATTTCGGAAAACTTCATGTTCGGTTCCTCCTTGTACATATGGTAATTCTATGGTACGGCGGCGGCAGTCAGCACCGCGCCGCATGGGTATACATATTATTGCTGGCGGTTGTAGATGGCGCCGACCGCCTTCCGGTTCCCGCCGATGAAGATGACCGCCGCCGCGGCCGTTACAGCCATGAATGCCGACAGCACCAGCCGTGCGGGCAGGACCACCGTCAGGGCGCCGGCCACCAGCTGACCCGTGAGACTTCCCACGGTATTCAGCATGTTGAACGCGCCGTTGAACCGTCCCTTCTTCTCGTCCGGCACATAGCTCTGGGTGGCGGAGATGCGGATGGTATAACTGGTAACGCCCAACAGGCCGTCGCACAGGCACATGGCCATCATCACCGCCACAGGCATGTACAGGTACGTGCCCTCCAGCACGGAGATGACGATGTACACCGTCAGGGCGATGGCGTACTTCCGGTGGGTGGGCAGCTGCACCTTGTAGTGCACCAGTCCGCCCACGGTACGGCCCACCACCATCATGCCCCACACCAGCATGTACACATACTCGCCGTTGTCGAAGGTGCTCTTGAAATACGGCAGCGTGATGACCTGGGACGCTCCGCCGGCCAGCGAGCTGAACGCGAAGTAGCACGCCACCGCCAGCAGGCCCTTTTCGCCCCACAGGAAGCCGAAGCCCTCGCGGATATCCCGCAGCAGCCGCCGGGCGGAGGACTCCCCCTCCGTCACCGTGGCCCGCTGCATCTCGATATACTTCTCCTCTGCCCGGATCTGCGTCTCCGCGATGGCAGCGGTCAGGAAGCATACGGCGTTGATGCCCAGCAGCGGTGCGATGCCCACCTTGTTGTAGACATAGGTGGAGATGGGGATCATCACCGCCGACAGTGTCTCCAGCACGCTGGCAATGGAGTAGGCCTTGGAGTAGTTGCCCTCCGTGATGAGCATGGGGTAAAAGCTCTCATAGGCCACCATGTACACGCTGTTGATGGTGCCGATGATAAAGCACCCCACCGCCAGCAGCGGAAAGCTGAACCAGTCCCTGCTGAGGAGCAGCGCCGCCGCGGCGTAGATGCCCGCGGAGAGGAAGTCCAGCGTATAGATGGTGCGCTTCCGGGAGAAGCGGTCCAGAATGGCGCCGGAAAAGATGGGCGCGATGATCTGAGGTGCCGTGAACGCGGCGATATAGATGGCATACAGCAGCGGCGAGTTGGTATAATCCAGTACCAGCAGGCTCAGTGCAAAGCCGGACATGGCGTTGCCCAGCATGGAGACCACGCTGCCCAGCGTAATGATGGTAAAGTCCCGCGTCCACAGGGGAGCGACAACGGGCTTCAGTTCGTCTTGTTCTGACATAGCTGTGCGCGGCCCCGCCGCCGGCTGGCGCGCCTCCCTCCTTTCCTGAGATGAAACAGTGTCATGTGGATACATATTATAACGGATACCGGGCCGGTTGGCAAGCATCTTTCGCCGCCGGAGACACAAAGCTTGCCATGTCCGCAGCCTGTGTGCTATAATGACTTACAGCAAAACTGTCCATCTTTCGCGGACAAAGGAGGTTTTTCTCTATGACTCAGCATTCTGTCCGGCCCCTGCTGGATTTCATCGCCGACAGCCCAAGCTGCTACCATGTCATCGCCAACACCGCCGCAGAGCTGACGGCGGCGGGCTACGTCCCCCTGTCCGAGGGTGCGCGCTGGACGCTGGTCCCCGGCGGCAGATATTTTGTTACACGGAACAGTTCCAGCCTCATCGCCTTCCGCGTGCCGGAGACCCTTACCGGCGGCTTCATGATGGCCGCCGCCCACAGCGACTCCCCCGCCTTCAAGCTCAAGGAGCACGCGGAGCTGCGGGACAACGGCTATGTGCGCCTGAACACCGAGAAATACGGCGGTATGCTGATGGCCACCTGGTTCGACCGTCCCCTGTCCGCAGCGGGCCGTCTCTTCGTCCGGGAGAACGGCGCCATCACGGAGAAGCTTGTGAACATTGACCGCGACCTGCTGGTGATCCCCAGCGTGGCCATCCACATGAACCGCAGCGCCAACGATGGCATGAAGTATCAGGCCAATGTGGACACCGTTCCCCTGTTCAGCGGTGAGGACCCTGACGCCGCCATCCTGACCATGGCCGCTGAGGCTGCCGGCATCCGCCCGGAGGACGTGCTGGGCCAGGACCTGTTCCTCTACTGCCGGGGCCGGGGCACGGTGGTAGGCGCCCACGGCGAGTACATCCTCTCCCCCAAGTTGGACGATCTGGCCTGCGTCTGGGGCTGCCTGCAGGGCTTCCTATCCGCTGGCGAGAGCGGCAGCCTGCCGGTGCTGTGCATCTTCGACAACGAGGAGGTGGGCTCCGCCACCAAGCAGGGCGCGGCCTCCACGTTCCTGCGGGACATCCTGCGCCGCATCAGTCTGGCGCTGGGGCAGGACGAGGAAACGTTCCAGACCATGCTGGCCCGCAGCTTCCTTGTCTCCGCTGACAATGCCCACGCCGTCCATCCCGATCACCCGGAGTATGCCGACCGGGGCAACTGCCCCCGCATGAATGGCGGCGTGGTCATCAAGTTCAACGCCAACCAGCGCTACGCCACGGACGGCCGCTCCTGCGCCGTGTTCCGTGCCGTCTGCGCCGATGCCGGCGTACCGGTGCAGGTCATGGCCAACCGCTCCGACCTGCCCGGCGGCTCTACTCTGGGCAGCATCGCCGGGACGCTGGTGCCGGTGAGCACCGTGGACATCGGCCTCGCCCAGCTGGCCATGCACTCCGCATGGGAGACCATGGGTTCCCAGGACTGCGGCTATCTGGCCGCCGCCATGGCCCGCTGCTTTGAAACAGTGCTGTAATCCGTATGCGCCCTCCGGCGTGGCCGGAGGGCGCTTTTACGCAAAAAAAGTCCCTTTCCCGCAGGAAAGGGACTTTTTTCAGTTCGATCTCGCTCAGGAGGGCCAATCAATGGGCACCAGCTCGCCCATGACCACGTAGCGCGCATTGTCGTACACATAGTCGCAGGTGGACAGAGTCAGGATGTTCCCGGTGGGCGTGCCTACGCTGGACTTGAACGAGGAACTGCTGATGCACTCCTTGATGTAGTCCGAGGACAGGCTGTAATTGTACACCGTGGAATCACCCGGTGTCACCATACCGGCGAACAGGTTCACCTTGTAGAGCTGGTCGGGGGTATACAGGTACATGTAGGGATGCGCGTCGTAGAAGGACTGATCCTTATACTTGACGATGGGTGCAAACATGCGGCCGGTCTTCATGTTGTGACCGTACAGCAGGTTGTTCTGGCTGCTGAAGTCGGAATTGCAGCGCCAGTCCAGAAAGACGGTGCCGTTCTTGTTGCTGGAGCCGTCGATGTCGCGGTACAGGTAGTACTCGCCGCCCTCCTCCGCCGTCTGGACGATGGGGTAGTTCAGGCCGGTGTTGGCACAGTAGAGCCAGCCCACCACGTCGGGATACTTGGCCTGCAGCGCATCGAAATCCACCGTGATATAATCCGGCTCGCTGCCGGCCGTCGCGGTATTGTCCTTGTTGTTGTCGGCGTTGTCCGGCTCCGAAGGCGTCACCGGTGTCACCACCTGGTCGATCAACTCCCGCTGGTTCCGCTCGCTGGACTTCTTCTCCGCCACGTAGCTGATGATCTTCACCGAAGAGAACACCAGCACAAGCATCAGCAGCACCAACACGCCGTAGTACATCAGCTTTCCGTTTTTGTGCTTTCCGCCGCTCCGTCTGGGTCTGTCGGCGTAGTCAGCGGGGCGGTTCTGCGCCCGGTCATCGTGGGAATGCGCGCCGCGCTCGCGGCGGCGTTCGTTAGGTCTATCATTCATATAACAAGCCTCCTTGTCCTGCGTCATTGTAGCAGGTTTCCCATGTCAATGCAAGTTGTATTTGCAACGTGTAACCAATTGTTAATAGTTTGTCTTTACTTTGCACGGCATTTACGGTACAATACTCCTTACATATTATAGGACGGAGCACCGGTACAGAACGTTCCGTTTCCGTAGAAAAGGAGCTTGACTGCGATGATCTACTTCAACAGCGATTATCTGGAGGGCGCCCACCCCGCCCTGATGGCAAAGCTGAATGAGACGAATATGGTCCAGACCGTGGGCTACGGCGAGGACGAATACTGTGCCGCCGCACGGGAGAAGATCAAGGCCGCCTGCAAAGCGCCGGAGGCCGATGTCCACTTCCTGGTGGGCGGCACCCAGACCAATACCACGGTCATCGCCGCCATCCTCCGGCCGTGGCAGGGTGTTCTGTCCGCCGTCAGCGGCCACATCAACTGCCACGAGGCCGGCGCCATCGAGTCCACCGGCCACAAGGTCATCACCCTGCCCACCGACAACGGAAAGATCACGGCCCAGCAGGTGGCGGACTATGTAGAGTGGCACCGGAACGATGAATCCACCGAGCATATCGTCCAGCCCGGCATGGTCTACATCTCCCACCCCACCGAGGGCGGCACCCTCTACACCAAAGCGGAGCTGACGGCGCTGTATGACACCTGCCGCCGCTGCGGCCTGCCCCTGTTCATCGACGGCGCCCGCCTTGGCTACGGTCTGATGGCCGACGGCACGGACCTGACCCTGCCGGAGATCGCCCGTCTGTGCGACGTGTTCTACATCGGCGGCACCAAGGTGGGCGCCCTGTTCGGCGAGGCCGTGGTCATCATGAACGAGTCCCTGAAGAAGGACTTCCGCTTCATCATGAAGCAGCGCGGCGGCCGTCTGGCCAAAGGCCGTCTGCTGGGCGTCCAGTTCGACGCCCTGTTCACCGACGACCTGTACTTCAGGATCTCCCGCCACGCCATTGAGATGGCCCACCAGATCCGGGACATCTTCGTCTCCGCCGGCTATCCCCTGCTGTTCGACTCCCCCACCAACCAGCAGTACCCCATCATGCCCGACACAGAGCTGGCCGAGATCGGCAAGAGCTTCGGCTACGAGTACTGGGAGCGTGTGGACGCCACCCACTCCGGCGTGCGGTTCTGTGCCAGCTGGGCCACCACGCAGGAGAACGTGGACGCCCTCCGCGCCGCCGTGCAGGCCCTGAAAAAGTAAGCGCACATCAAAAAGGTGCCTCTGACCAACAGTTCAGAGGCACCTTTTTTCATAGCTTTTTCGCCGCGATGTCGCACAGCTGGAGCCTTACGCCGTTTTTCGCCGCCAGCTCCCTGCCCTTCTGCAGCAGCTTGTCCCGGTTCTTGGTGACCAGCTGCACCACCAGCTCGTCCTTTTTCTCCTGCGGCATGGTGTTCAGCAGCGTCCGCGCCATGCTCACGGCCATGTTGGTATTTCCCGCCAGCACATTGCCGAGAATGCCGCCCTTGCCGTCCTTCTCCAGCTTTTCCGCCAGAAGCGGCACCAGCAGCTCCGTCAGACTGCTGTAGTCCACATCGTCAATGAGTATCTTCAGTTCCAGCATACGCTCACGCCTTGGGGCCTGCGGCCGCCACCTCCGCGCTCATGTGGGTGTACTTCTTGAAATTCTCCGCAAAGCTCTGTGCCAGCTTTTTGCAGCTGGCCTCGTAGGCCGCCTTGTCCTCCCATGTGTTGGCGGGGATCAGCAGCTCTTCGGGCACGCCCTTGATGCTGGTGGGCACCTCCACGCCGAAGGTGGGGTCGGTGACGAACGCGCTCTTCTCGATGTCGCCGGTAAGGGCCGCCGTCACCATGGCCCGTGTATAGCTGAGCTTCATGCGCTTGCCGGTGCCGTTCCAGCCGGTGTTTACCAGATATACCCTGGCCCCGGCCTTCTCCACCTTCTCCGCCAGCATGGCGGCATACACGGAGGGATCCAGCGGCAGGAACGGCTCGCCGAAGCAGGTGGAGAACGTGGGCACCGGCTCGGTAACGCCGATCTCCGTGCCCGCCACCTTGGAGGTGAAGCCGGACACAAAGTAGTACATGGCCTGGTCGCGGTTCAGTCTGCTGATGGGCGGCAGCACGCCGTAGGCGTCCGCCGTCAGGAAGATCACGGTCTTGGGTACGCTGGGACTCATACCGGACAGCTCCGCGTTGGGGATATACTCCACAGGGTAGCCCACGCGGGAGTTCACCGCCAACGAGTCGTCGTCAAAGTCGAACTCCCTGGTGTCAGGGTCCATCACCACATTCTCCACCAGCGCGCCGAAGCGGATGGCGTTGTAGATCTCCGGCTCCCCCTCGGGGCTGAGGTTGATGCACTTGGCGTAGCAGCCGCCCTCAAAGTTGAACACGGAGTCGTCGGCCCAGCCGTGCTCATCGTCGCCGATGAGCATGCGGTCGGGATCAGCGGACAGTGTGGTCTTTCCGGTGCCGCTGAGGCCGAAGAACACGGCGCTGTCGCCGTTTTTGCCGATATTGGCGGAGCAGTGCATGGGGAACACGCCCTGCTTGGGCAGCACATAGTTCATCACGGAAAACACGGACTTTTTGATCTCACCGGCGTACTGGGTGCCGCAGATCACCACCTCGTGGGCCTCGTAGTCCACCAGAATAGCGGCTTCGGAACGGGTGCCGTCGATGTCCGGCACACACTTGAAGCCGGGCGCGGCGATGATGGTATAGTCCTCATGGAAATCCCGGAGCTGCTCCGCCGTAGGCCGGCGCAGGAGCTGGTGGATGAAAAGGTTCTGGCTGGCCAGCTCGTTGACGATGCGAAACGCCTTGGTATACTTGGGGTCGGCGCCGGCAAAGCCGTCGAAGATGAACACGTCCCGGCCCTGCAGATAGGCCAGCACCTTAGCCCGGATGGCATCGAACTTCGCCTTCTCGATGGGGCGGTTCACCTTGCCCCAGGCGATATCGTCATGAACGGCGGGCGTGTCCACGATGAACTTGTCGTTGGCGCTGCGGCCGGTGTACTTGCCGGTCTTCACCACCAGCGCGCCGGTGTTGGACAGTGTGCCCTCGCCCCGGCGCAGGGCGTGCTCTACCAGCTGCGCCGGCGTCAGATTGCGGTACACCGCCCCTGCGTTCACCAGTCCCAGCTTCTCCAGCCCGTAAGTTTCCATAGCTCGTTCCTCCTGTATGATGTTAGGTGTTTGTACTTTACAGTGTTTGCAGCGCACCGCCGAGATGCAGCAGTGCCTCCAGCACGCCGCCGCCCACCGCCAGCGCCTTGTCCGAGGCGGTGGTACAGTACTCCGGACGGCATCGCGGGTCAACGTCGCCGGACTTCATACCCTTGTGTACCGGCGTGCCCTCCGGCAGAATGCCCCGTATCACGCCGTCGATGGTGCAGCGCATGGGCAGACCGTCCACCTCACCGGCCACGTCGCCGGCCTTTACCTCCGTGCCGATGTCCAGCAGCTGGTGGAACACACCGTCCGCAGGAGCGCGCAGCACCCGCTCCCCGGCGTAGCCGCCGATCAGGCCCGGTATGTTGGTGTTTGGCAGGGCGCTGCCGTGATAGATGACCCGGCCCAGCGTGTGCCCCCGCATGGTCTCCACCACCGCGTGGCAGTCCGTCCCGGCGGTGAAGCCCGGCCCTACGCCCACCACCACCGGCGCATCGGTGATGGCCGTGCCCAGATTCCGCTTGGCCAGGATGGCATCCACCTCCGCGTCAGGCCGCAGGGCCTGACGGCACCGGCACGCCGGATCGGCCAGCACCGGGATGACGCCCTGCGCCAGCAGGCGCTCCGCCTCCGCCGCGTCCGCCGCCCGTACCGCCGTCACGTCCTCCACCGTGGTCCGGCCCAGCACGATGGCCTGGGAAAAGCACACCGTCCGCCGTATGGCGGTGGGCGCCGACAAATCTGTCATGACCACCTCCATATGGCTGCGGTACAGCCGCAGGGCGATGCCGGTGGCGATATCCCCCGCGCCTCGTATCAACACGCGCATAAAAAACCTCGTTCTTCCCTATGGTTATATGCCTCATACTGCTGGTAGAATAACACTTTGCCGGAAAAAGGTCAATCCCCGTTGACGTTTCCTGATACGCCTGTTAGAATAACGGTATGGAAACGAAAATGACGTACAATCTGTCCTGCCGCCTGTTTACCGACGCCAAGTGCTTCGGCCCCGGCGTAGCCCGGCTGCTGCACGCGGTGCAGCGGCTCCATTCCCTGCGCGCCGCGGCGCTGAGCATGGACATGGCCTACTCCAAGGCGTGGACGGTCATCAAAAACTCGGAAAAGGCGCTGGGCTTTCCCCTGCTGGCCTCCACCACCGGCGGCAAAGGCGGCGGCGGCGCGTCCCTGACGCCGGAGGGCCTGCGGCTCCTCACCGCCTACGACACGTTCTGCGCCGGACTGCATGATGCGGCAGACACGCTGTTCCAACAGGAATTTTCCGAATTTCTCTGAAAAATATCCCCCGGCTATGAAAGCCGGGGGATATTTCTGCACTTATTGCCCCACGGAGATGGTCATATTGCCGCTGACTGTCTCCAGCTTCCATACATTGGCCGCGTCGGGCGCGCTGTCCACATCGCTGCGGAGCTGCCCGCTGACCGTTCGGGAGACGATGCACACCGGCGCATCAGGCTGCGCAGGCAGCGTCAGCGTCACATTGCCGCTGGTGGTCTCCGCGTCCAGCTCCCCCGGCAGAACGTCCAGTGTCAGATCCACAGGGCCGCTGACACTGGACACATCCAGCTTCCCGGTGCGGACGCTGCCGCCGATGGCGCCGCTGGTGGTGGACAGATCGATCTCCCCGGCGTTAGCGGCGTGTACCGTCACCGCGCCGCTGACACTGGACACATCCAGCTCATCCAGTGTCAGCGTGTCCTCCTCCGTCAGGTCCACGGACACATCGGCGCTGACGGCGTCGATGTCCAGCTCATACAGCACCGTGCTGCGGGGCAGCTTCACCGTCAGGCGCTTCTCCTCCGTCAGGCTCACCAGCTGCGGCTGGGAGCGGATGTCCAGCGTGCTGTCGTCCTCATCCACCCGCCATTCCATGGGCTGCGTCACCGGACTGCCGTCCAGCAGGGTCTCTGTCAGCTCGACGCCCTCGCCGTCATACAGCTCCACGTTCACTTCGCCGCTGACCCACTCGATGTCGATGGAGCGGAAGCCCTTGATCTGCACGATGTCGCCGCTGCCGGCGGTATAGCCCTCGTCCGGAGGAGCTGGTACGCTCACATCCTGCTGTGTGCCGCCGTTTACCGGCTGCTGCGTTTGGGCGCAGGCCGTCAGCGCCAGCGCCGTCACCAGCGCCAGCAGCGCTGCCGTCCATTTTTTCATAGGTCTTTACCTCATTTCCTCAGTTTTTCCCAGATGACCGCCTGTCCCGCCTCGCGGGTGCGATCCATGTCGATGACCCGCTGGTTCCGGCTGCCCCGGAACTGGAGGGAGATGTCCTTCAGCTCCCTGACGAACCGGCCGTCCACCAGCACGTTGATGCAGGAGAGCAGCGCGTCTGTCACCTCGCACCGGGGATAGCTGCCATCCCGCAGCAGCTCGTCCTCCAGCCGGAAGCCGGTGAAGCACCATACCGTCTTTTGGGGATACTTCTCCCGTATCTCCCGCAGCAGGGGCAGCAGTTCCCGCTGGTTCCGCGGCTCGAACGGCTCCCCGCCCAGCACCGTCAGCCCGTTGACGAAGGGCTTGTCCAGCTCGGCGAAGATCTCCGCTTTCGTCTCGTCGGTGAACTCCCTGCCGTAGTCGAAGTCCCACGTCTGGGGCTGGAAGCAGTCCGGGCAGTGGTTGGTGCAGCCGGAGACGAACAGCGTCACCCGCACGCCGGTGCCGTTGGCGATATCACATTTTTTCAGCTCTCCGTAGTGCATAAGCAGCCTCCTGTGGATGGGATGATAACCGGTAATTGTGAGAAAATTATGAACAGGCTGAGAAAAGGCGGGCGTCTGCCCGCCTTTTCTGCATTGCTTTTTGGTCTGCGGCGCTTACAGGTGCAGCACGCGGTCCTTGATCTCCTGGGTACGCCCCTGGTTCCAGAACTGGGTACCGATGTAGCCGCAGGTACGCCGGGCCACGTTCATCTTGTCCTGATCGGTGTTGCCGCACTGGGGGCACTTCCAGATCAGCTTGCCGTCCTGCTCCACGATCTCGATCTCGCCGTCCCAGCCGCACACCTGGCAGTAGTCGCTCTTGGTGTTCAGCTCGGCATAGATGATGTGGTCGTAGATGAACTTCATGACCTCCAGCACCGCGTCCAGATTATTCTGCATGTCCGGCACCTCCACATAGCTGATGGCACCGCCGGGAGACAGATGCTGGAACTGAGCCTCGAACTCCAGCTTCTTGAAAGCGTCGATAGGCTCCGTCACATGGACGTGGTAGCTGTTGGTGATATACCCCTTGTCGGTGATGCCCTCCACCACGCCGAACCGCTTCTGCAGGCATTTGGCGAACTTGTAGGTGGTGGATTCCAGCGGCGTGCCGTACAGGGAAAAGTCGATGTTGTGCTGGGCCTTCCACTTCTTGCAGGCGGCATTCAGCGCGTTCATGATCTCCAGTGCGAAGGGGGTGGCGCTGGGGTCGGTGTGGGACTTGCCGGTCATGTACTTCACGCACTCATACAGGCCCGCGTAGCCCAGGGAGATGGTGGAATAGCCGCCGTACAGCAGCTTGTCGATAGGCTCGCCCTTCTTCAGCCGGGCGCAGGCACCGTACTGCCACAGGATAGGCGCGGCGTCGGACAGCGTGCCCTTCAGCCGCTCGTGGCGGCACAGCAGCGCCCGGTGGCACAGCTCCATGCGCTCGTCGAAGATGCGCCAGAACTTCTCGATGTTGCCGCCGGAGCTGAGGGCGATATCCGGCAGATTCACCGTCACCACGCCCTGGTTGAACCGTCCGTAGTACTTGGGCTTGCCGTTCTCGTCCACATAGGGGGTCAGGAAGCTGCGGCAGCCCATGCAGGGATAGCAGTGGCCCTCGCCGTTCTTGTCCACCTTCAGCTCCAGCATCTTCTTCTCGCTGATGTAGTCGGGCACCATCCGCTTGGCGGTGCACTTGGCCGCCAGCTTCGTCAGGTACCAGTACTTGCTGTCCTCGTGGATGTTGTCCTCCTCCAGCACATAGATGAGCTTTGGGAACGCCGGCGTGACCCACACGCCCTTTTCGTTCTTCACGCCCTGATACCGCTGGAGCAGCATCTCCTCGATGATCACGGCCAGATCGGACTTCTCCTGCTCGTTCCGTGCCTCGCCCAGATACATGAACACCGTGATGAACGGTGCCTGTCCGTTGGTGGTCAGCAGCGTCACCACCTGATACTGGATGGTCTGCACGCCGCGGCGGATCTCCTCCCGCAGGCGCTTCTCCGCGATGGTGTTGATCTTATCCTCCGTCACCGCCACGCCCACGGCGTCAAACTCCTCCCGCACGCTGGCGCGGATCTTCTTGCGGCTCACCTGCACGAAGGGCGCCAGATGGGTCAGGGAGATGGACTGCCCGCCGTACTGGTTGCTGGCCACCTGCGCCACGATCTGGGTGGCGATGTTGCAGGCGGTGGCGAAGCTGTGGGGCTTTTCGATAAGCGTACCGGTGATGACGGTGCCGTTCTGCAGCATATCCTCCAGATTCACCAGATCGCAGTTATGCATGTGCTGGGCATAGTAATCCGTGTCGTGGAAGTGGATGATGCCCTCGTTGTGGGCGTCCACGATGTCCTTGGGCAGCAGGATGCGGTTGGTGATGTCGCGGCTGACCTCGCCGGCCATGTAGTCCCGCTGGGTGGAGTTCACCACCGGGTTTTTGTTGGAGTTCTCCTGCTTGGCCTCCTCGTTGTTGCACTCGATCAGGCTGAGGATCTTGTCATCGGTGGTGTTGGACTTACGCACCAGCGAACGGGTGTAGCGGTAGGTGATATAGTGCTTGGCCACCTCGAAGGCGCCGTGGGCCATGATGTAGTGCTCCACCATGTCCTGGATCTCCTCCACGGTAGGGGCGCGGTTCATCTTCTGGCACTGCAGCTCCACAGACTCAGCGATCCGCTGGATCTGCACCGGCGTCATCCGGTCCACCTCCTCCACGGACTCGTTGGCCTTGGTGATGGCGATGATGATCTTGGTGATATCGAAGCCCACCTCGGCGCCGTTTCTCTTGATGATCTTCATGGGGCATCCTCCTTCGTCGTTCTTCTATCTCTCTCGCCCCGTATATCGTGGGACAGGTACAGACACATTGACCTCATCATACACTACATCTTGTGATATTGCAAGAGGTAAAGTCAAAATATAGAAAAGACTCTTGCCAAAAAGCGCTGTCGGTTTTTGTATATCCTGCCCAAAAGCGCCTCCGCCGCCCACAAGATATAGTGTTCATGCGCCGCCCTCCCGCCACAAAATATAGGCGCAGCCGTGTGAATTTTCCAGTTCTGTCCCGCCGGGAAAATCCGGCATTGCGTTGAAAGGTCAGATATGGTATAATAAATTGGTTATTGTAATCTGACGGGGCATTCCGTGCCCCGGAGAAAGGGGAAGCGCCATGCGCCCGGATATCCGTTCACTCATCCACGGCATCTTCAATCTGATCCTGCCGTTCTTTGCCTACGATCTGGCGGGCCTGCTGGCCTTCGCCCTCACCGTGGGCGACTACACGCCGTGGACGGCCATCTGGCCCATGACCATTCTTGCGGCGCTGCCGTTTCTGTCCGACCTCATCGGCGTGGTGCTGGGCGCCGTGCGCTACGCAAAAACGGGCCGCACCTGTGCGCTGCTGGGCATTATCTTCTCCGCCGGCGGCGCGGCGCTGTACTACATGCTCCGCTTCCAGCTGGGCTTCACCCTGTTCGGCATGCTGGTCTGATATTTTTCGATAAGGAGGGCGCTGTATGCGGCCTGAGTTTATTACGGTGGGCGCCGTCGTCAACGCCCACGGCATCCGCGGCGAGGTGAAGGTGAACCCCGCCGGCTTCGACCCGGCGTTCATCGCCTCGTTCCGCACCCTGTACATCGGCGGCAGGGAGACGAAGGTCACCGCCGCCCGCGTCCACAAATCCACCGTGCTGCTGACGCTGCCCGGCGTGGACACCATGGACGATGCACTGTCCCTGAAAGGCCGCGCCGTGGCCATCCGCCGCACCGACGCCCGCCTGCCCAAAGGTCAGTTCTTCGACGAGGAACTGGAGGGCTGCGCCGTGGTGGACGATGCCACCGGTCAGGAGATCGGACGGCTGGACAAGGTGCTGTCCTACCCGGCCCACAAGGTCTATCAGGTGCGGGGCGGCGCCCACGAGTACCTGATCCCCGCCGTGCCGGACGTGTTCATCGTCTCCGCCGATCCGGACGCGGAGGTCATCCGCGTCCGCATGATGAAAGGATTGGCCACCGATGAGGATTGACATCATGACCCTGTTCCCCGACGCGGTGGACGCCATGATGAACGCCTCCATCATCGGCCGGGCGCAGGAGCGGGGCTTCGTCACCATCCGTACCCACCAGATCCGGGCGTACACCACCAACAAGCAGATGCAGGTGGACGATTATCCCTATGGCGGCGGGCGGGGCGCGGTGATGCAGGCCGACCCGCTGTACCGCTGCTGGCAGCATATCTGCGATGAAGCCGGCGGACGGGTCCACACCATCTACATGTCTCCCTGCGGCCAGGTGCTGACCCAGCAGGTGGCACGGGAGCTGAAGGCGCAGTACGACCACCTCATTCTGGTCTGCGGCCACTATGAGGGCGTGGACCAGCGGTTCCTGGACGAGTGCGTGGACGAGGAGATCTCCATGGGCGACTTTGTGGTCACCGGCGGCGAGATCCCGGCCATGGCGCTGGCGGACTGCCTGTGCCGCATGGTGCCCGGCGTCCTGCCGGAGGAGAGCTGCTACACCGACGAGAGCCACTGGAACGGCCTGCTGGAATACCCCCAGTACTCCCGTCCCGAGGAGTGGCACGGCCGCAAGGTGCCGGAGGTGCTGCTCAGCGGCCACCACGGCAACGTGGCGGACTGGCGCACCCGGGAGAGCTACAAGCGCACCATGGCCCGGCGCCCCGACCTGTGGGAAAAATTCGATCTGACGCAGGTACACAGCCGCCACGACAAAAAGGTACTGGCCCAGGCACTGGCGGAGTACGAGGCGGAGCAGCGGCCCGCCTCGGCGGAGACGGACGCTGAATAAGCGGCACACGGAAACAGCATACACGGGAGACGGGCCAGGGCCCGTCTCCTTTTTTCGGTGGATTTGTCATTTTTGCCGGAAAACCGACAGTTTTTCCGTTTTCGTTGTTGTAGTTTTCCCAAAACTCCTGTATAATAGTGCGGTAAAAACCGGCAGTATGCTGAAAATATGAGGAGGAACACCGAATGAACGAAAAATACAGTGCGCTGTTTACCCCCTGGAAGATCGGCAATGTGGAGATCAAGAACCGTATCGTGCAGCCCTCCATGGGCGGCACGTCTCTGTTCGGCTGGATGGAGCCGTGTCATTTTGATAAGGAGGCCGCCTACCACATCCTGAACCGCGCCCAGAACAACGTGGGCCTGGTGCTGCCGGGTATGCAGTGCGTCCGCGACGCCATGGGCGGGCGCTGGCTCTACCAGAACAAGAAGATGTTCAAGGATCTGGCGGAGTGGCTGCCGGAGTTCCATAAGACCGGCTCCAAGCTGTTCATCCAGCTGGCCGCCGGTATGGGCCGCTCCATGGCCATCAACGAGCTGATGGTGAAGATGCTGCAAAACAAGGCCTTCGGCGCGGTGAGCAAGCCCTTTATCGACATCGACTACATCACCGCTTCCGCCTCCGCCACCCCCAACCGCTGGTATCCTGAGATCAAGTCCCGCCCCCTGACGGTGGACGAGATCCACGAGATGGTGGACGCCTTCGCCAAAACCGCCAAGCTGCTGCAGGATGCCGGTGTGGACGGTGTGGAGATCCATGCGGTCCACGAGGGCTATCTGCTGGATCAGTTCACCATCGCCAACATGAACTACCGTACCGACGAGTACGGCGGCTCCTTCGAGAACCGCTACCGCTTCCCCGTGGAGATCGTGCAGGCCATCAAGGCCGTCTGCGGCAAGGCCTTCCCGGTGGCGCTGCGCTACTCCGTGGTGTCCAAGACCAAGGGCTTCTGTCAGGGTGCCGTCCCCGGCGAGGAGTTCACCGAGTTCGGCCGCGACATGGCGGAGTCCGAGCGCGCCATCAAATATCTGGAGGACGCGGGCTACGATATGTTCGACTGCGACAACGGTACCTACGACGCGTGGTACTGGGCGCATCCGCCGGTCTATATGCCGGAGAACTGCAACCTGCCGGAGGTGGAGCATATCAAGAACTTCACCACCAAGCCCGTGGTCTGCGCCGGCAAGATGGATCCCGCCAAGGCCGCCGAGGAGATCGCCGCCGGCCGTCTGGACGCCGTGGGCATCGCCCGCCAGAATCTGGTGGACCCCGAGTGGGTCAACAAGATCATCGAGGATCGGGTGGAGGACATCAAGCCCTGCATCAACTGCCACAACGCCTGCTTCAGCTTCAATAAGTCCGAGGGTACGCCCAATATGCAGCCCATGAACGACTCCCTGCATCTGGCCCGCTGCGCGCTGACCCCCTCCACCATGCAGCACAACAAGTACAAGATCGTACCCACGAAGAAGCCCAAAAAGGTAGCCATCATCGGCGGCGGCATCGGCGGGATGGAGTGCGCGCTGGTGCTGAAGCAGCGGGGCCACACCCCCGTTATCTTCGAGAAGTCCGGCGAGCTGGGCGGCCTGTACATCACCGCCTCCGCCATGAGCTTCAAGGAGGCCGACAAGGCGCTGCTGCGCTGGTACGAGCGGGAACTGAAGAAGAACGATATCGAGGTCCGCTTCCACATGGAGATCAACGCCCCCGCCACCCTGCGCCGCGAGTTCGATGAGATCATCGTCTGCACCGGCTCCGCCCCCAAGACCCTGCCGGTGAAGGGCTTCAACAAGACCATCAACTTCACCCAGCTGCTGCTGAACCAGGTGGACGCCGGCGACCGCATCGTGTTCTTCGGCGGCGGTCAGTCCTCCTGCGAGGCCGCGTATGAAATGGTGCTGCAGGGCCGTCACCCCATCATTGTGGAGTACGCCAACGACCTGATCGCCACCCCCGGCACCTGCCTGGCCAACGCCTCCTTCCTCCGTGAAATGCTGGCGTTCAAGAAGGTGCCCATCTACCTGAACTCCACCATCACCGAGATCGGCGACGGCTACGTCATGGTCAAGGGCAAGGACGGTGACGTCCAGCGCATCGACTGCGACAGCGTGGTCAACGGCATCGGCTTCGTTCCCGCGCCCATCGCGCCGGACGACAAGAAGGTGCACCGTGTGGGCACCTGCGAGAAGTGGGGCAACCTGCGCAACGTCATCTGGGGCGCCTGGGATGTCTGCATGAAGATCTGACACGCATACAAAGGTCCCGCTCCCTCAGGGGAGCGGGACCTTCCCGCATAAGGTATCTGCTTTCTCTGCACATAAAAGATGCCCCGGCCAGATGGTCGGGGCATCTTTATCGTCTTGTGTTACCGGGAGATCTCGCCGCTGGTGGGGTTGCCCGCCGCCTGCGCCTCATCGGTGTCGATGTGCATGGTGGTGGCGCCGTCCTTGTTGACGCGGACCACCACGTCGTCAAAGATCAGCTTACGGCCCTCGCCGCCGCAGGCCACGCGGATGATGTCCTTATCCTTGACGCCCAGCTCGGCGGCGTCCTTCTCCAGAATGTGCAGGTGCCGCTTGGCCACGATGACGCCCTCGCTCAGCTCTACCTCACCGGCAGGCCCGATGAGCTTACATGCGCCGGAGCCCTTGACGTCGCCGCTCTCGCGGACAGGTGCGTCAATGCCCAGGGTGCGGGCGTCGGTGGCGGAGACCTCCACCTGATCGGCCTTGCGGACGGGGCCGAGGATGGACACGTTGCCCATCTCCTTCTTGGGGCCAACGATAGTCAGACGCTCGTTGCATGCGTACTGGCCGGGATAGGACAGGGGCTTGCGGATGGTCAGCTCATAACCCTTGCCGAACAGCTTCTCCACCGTCTCCTGGGTCAGATGAATGTGACGGGCGGAAGTCTCGATCATGAAACTCATAGTAAACACTCCTTTGTTTTTTGCCACAATATTTATGATTCCCTGCCGGGGAAACCTTCCTTTTCCGATGCGCGGCGCAGCTCGGTGACATTGCCGATGTAGAAATACGCCTTGCCGGCGGGCACGATCTCGCCGGTAACGGACACGAAATCGCCGGGACGCAGAGCCTTGGCCTCCGCCATGGCCTCGTCGTTGCCGTCAAAGTGGACCAGCAGCCCGAAGCCGGTGTCACCGTGGCCGTCCAGATCCAGGTGCCACCACGGGAAGCGCAGCGTCACCTTCCGTCCGGCATACTTGCTCTGCTGGCCGTGGGTATACTCCGACTTCACCTGGTCAAAGGAGACGGGCACGATCTCACCGTCCGGCATGTGGAAATGGAACCCGCCGTACAGACGGCCCAGCCGCTTTTCCCGGTTGCCCTTCCGGCTGACCATCAGCATGCCCATCAGCACCGCCAGCGCTATGCCGTACAGCCCGCGGCCCTTGACCACGAACCAGATGCACGCCAAAAGGCCTGTGATCAGAATCACCCGGTTGATAACATCCAGGCTCAGCCATATCTCTTTCAGCTTTCTCATGCAAATTCTCCTTTTCTCTGCTTCCAACCTGATTATTTTACCACATCCCGTCCACTTATGCAAGCGCCAAACCGCGCCCGGAAACGCAAATTTGCCCTTGCATTCTCCCCGTTTATTGGTATAATCATAGCAGATAGCACATTGTACTATATCATGTTTTTCTAATAGGAGGCCGTGGTATGTCTGTCAAGCTGGAATCGTATCGTGTGTTCAAGGAAGTGGCCGAGGTGGGCAATATCACCGCCGCGGCGCAGGCGCTGTATATCTCCCAGTCGGCGGTGAGCCAGTCCATCAAGCAGCTGGAAAACGACCTGCATACCCGTCTGTTCTCCCGGAACTCCCGGGGCGTCACGCTGACGGCGGAGGGCAAGATGCTCTACGAGTACGTCCGCAGCGCCATGGGCCTGCTGGAGACCGGCGAGGCCAAGCTGTCCCAGACCCGCGAGCTGCAGATGGGCCAGCTGGTCATCGGCGCCAGCGACACCGTCACCAGCCAGTTTCTGCTGCCCTATCTGGACAGTTTCCACAAGGAGCACCCCGCCATCCATATCCAGATCATCTCCGGCCGCAGTCACAAGGTGCTGGGCCTGCTGCGCTCCGGCAAGGTGGACATCGCCTTTGCCAGCACCCCCACGGACCTGACCTCACTGGACACCTACCCCTGCTTCCCCACCCATTCCATTTTCGTGACCGGCGCCGAGTATCCCTGCGATTTCGACCACGTCTACTCGCTGGAGGAGATCTCCGCTTTCCCCCTGATCCTGCTGGAACGCAAGGCCTCCAGCCGCCTGTATCTGGAGCGTTTCTTCCTTCAGAACGGCCTGAAGCTGAACCCGGAGATCGAGCTGGGCGCCCGCAGCCTGCTGGTGGATCTGGCCGCCATCGGTTTCGGCGTGGCCGGCGTCACGGAGGAATTTGTCACCCGCGAGCTGGACAGCGGCCGCCTACGCCGGCTCAAGACCTCGTTCCAGGTACCGCCCCGCTCCGTGGATATGTGCATGCTGCGGGACGTACCCCAGACCGCGGCGGCGGAACGCTTCGCCGCTTTCGTCAAGGAGAGCCTCTCGCAGGCATAAGCAGTCCTTTTCCCTCCGGTAAAACCCACAAAAAAACCAGAAAAGCGCCGTAATATTCTATGTTTTTCCCTGTTGCTTTTCTGCTCGAAATCGGGCAGTATAGAACTAATACTTTTTGAGAGGAAGTGGTGACCATGCAGCAGCTGAAGGAGCGCATCCTGCGGGAGGGGCGTGTTCTCCCCGGAAACATCATCAAGGTGGACGGTTTTCTCAATCACCGGGTGGATACGGCCCTGATGGGCGCTATGGCGGACGAATTTGCCAAGTATTTCGATGTAAAGAATATCACGATGGTGCTGACCGCCGAGGCCAGCGGTATCGCTCTGGCTACAATCTGCGCCGAGAGATATGGTGTCCCCATGGTTTTCGCCAAGAAGGCCAAGAGCGACAATATCGAGGGCGGCCTGTACCAGAGCGATATTTTTTCCTATACCTATAAGAAGAAAGTGACTCTGCTGGTGTCTCAGGACTGGATACATGCCAGCGACCGTGTGCTCATCATCGACGACTTCATGGCCAAGGGCTACGCCATGCGCGGCCTCATCGACATCGTCAACAAGGCCGGCGCCACGCTGGCCGGCATCGGTGTTGCCGTGGAGAAGGGCTTCCAGGACGGCGGCGACAGCCTCCGCCGGGAGGGCTACCCCATCCACTCTCTGGCCATCATCGACAGCGCTGAGGACGGCGTCATCCGCTTCCGGGAGGGTACCTGACATGAAGAAAGTCCTTGTCTTGGATTTCGGCGGCCAGTATAACCTGCTGGTGGCCCGCCGCGTCCGCGAGTGCGGCGTCTACTGCGAGATCAAGTCCTACCGCATCTCCATGGACGAGGTGCGCGCCTTCGCCCCCGATGCGCTGATCTTCACCGGCGGCCCTGCCACCGTGTTCGAGCCAAACGCCCCGATGGTGGACAAGTCCCTGTTTGAACTGGGCATCCCCGTGCTGGGCATCTGCTACGGCCAGCAACTGATGATGCACCTGCTGGGCGGTCAGTGCCGTAGGGCGGAGACCCGGGAGTACGGCAAGATCCAGCTGACCCACGGCGCCTCCCCCCTGTTCGAGGGCGTGCCCGAGACGTCCGTGTGCTGGATGAGCCACGGCGTGGAGGTGGAGCAGCTGGCCCCCGGCTTCGCGGCCATCGCCCATACCGACGGCTGCCGCCACGCCGCCGTCTGCTGCGCCGATAAAAACCTGTACGGCGTGCAGTTCCATCCCGAGGTGCTGCACACCCAGTACGGCAAGGAGATCCTCCAGAACTTCCTGTACCGCATCTGCGGCTTCCGGCCCGAGTGGTCCATGGCCTCCTATCTGGAGGAGGCGGTGACCGAGTGCCGCCGCCAGATCGGCAGCGGCCGTGTGCTGCTGGCCCTGTCCGGCGGCGTGGACAGCTCCGTAGCCGCCGCCCTGCTCCAGCGTGCCGTGGGCGACCAACTGACCTGCATCTTTGTGGATCACGGCCTGCTGCGCAAGGACGAGGGCGATCAGGTGGAGCAGGTCATGAAGCACCAGTTCCATGTGGACGTCCGCCGCGTCAACGCCGGCCCCCGGTTCCTGGGCAAGCTGGCCGGCGTCACCGACCCCGAGCGCAAGCGCAAGATCATCGGCGAGGAGTTCATCCGCGTCTTTGAGGAGGAGGCCAAAAAGATCGGCGCTGTGGACTTCCTGGCCCAGGGCACCATCTACCCCGACGTGGTGGAGTCCGGTCTGGGCGGCGAGTCCGCCGTCATCAAGAGCCACCACAACGTGGGCGGCCTCCCCGACTGCGTGGACTTCAAGGAGATCGTGGAACCGCTGCGCCGCCTGTTCAAGGATGAGGTGCGTCAGCTGGGCACCGAGCTGGGCCTGCCCGATGAGCTGGTGTGGCGCCAGCCCTTCCCCGGCCCCGGCCTTGCCATCCGCGTCATCGGCGAGATCACCGAGGAGAAGCTGTCCATCCTGCGGGATGCCGACGCCATCTTCCGCGAGGAGATGAAGCTGGCGGGGCTGGACCGCACCACCAGCCAGTTCTTCGCGGTGCTCACCGACCTGCGCAGTGTGGGCGTCATGGGTGACGAGCGTACCTACGACTATACGCTGGCCCTGCGCGCCGTGCAGTCCCAGGACTTCATGACCGCCACCTGGTCCCGCCTGCCCTACGAGCTGCTGGACAAGGTCTCCGGCCGCATCGTGGGCGAGGTCAAGCACATCAACCGCATCTGCTATGACATCACCTCCAAGCCCCCCGCCACCGTGGAGTGGGAATAATGCCCGAAAGGCCCAAAAGCCTTGAAAATGCTGGACTTTTGCGTTACGGAATTGCCCCGTGACAACAAAATGACAACATTTTAAGATTATCCAAGAATAAAGAGCTATCTGATTTCTGTTAGAGAAGTCAGATAGCTCTTTTTGTTTTGCCTAAATTTAATCGTTCTTCAGCCGGTCTTTGAACGCCGCCACCATCGCATCGCTGAGCTGCTGGGACGGAACTTTCACATAACCGGAGGTTTCATCGTATTTCGGGTAGTTATAACGCCACTTGTCGTAGTCCTCCCGGTTGATTTCGCCATTACGATACTTTTCGGCCTGTTCTGCCCAAGCAGTAAGCATTTCGGATAGCTCGGCAGCGTCCTTCCCCTTCCGAGGGTCAACACGCAGGGAAACGCCGTTTTCGCCGGTTTCTACCGTCAGACCGTAGCGATCCTCCAAGGTAAACAGGGTGTGCATCAAGCCGAGATAACTGTCAATATCCGGCACGGACAGTGCCAGCGGCGACACACCCAACGCACCAGCAAGGCTCTCCGTCAGCTCCGCCTTAGGCGTTCTGCTGCCGGACTCATACTGCGCCATACGGATGTCGGCGGTCTTTTCCGGGAAGCCGACCACCTGCCCCAAGTATTTTTGCGTCATTCCCCGCAGATTACGGAAGAATCGAATTCTCTCACCGGTTGCCATAGCGATTACGCTCCTCGCTTTTGTTCTGTGCAATCAGTATAGCATATAGATTTATGTTGTGTCAAGATGTCCAAAGCAAAAAAGTTAAATGTTTTCCTGCAAGCCTCTTGACAATAGCAAATTCGTTTAGTATAATGGCTATAGCAAATAGCGTTAAGTTGTTTGCAGACAACAGAATATCCGTCGTGCGTCACGGTAATGACGTACCCGCTCGGGCAAATCGGAATGCGGCCAGAAAGTTCTCCGACACTAAACAAGAGAACTATAACCAAACGAAAGGGGTGATGAAATGGAGAATACGAGCTTTATGAGAGTAGAGGAAGTGGCACAGGAATTGGGTATTTCCAAATCCTACGCCTACAAGATCGTGCAAAAGCTGAATGAGGAACTGAAAAACAAGGGCTTCCTCACGATTTCGGGACGAGTCAACAAGCAATATTTTATGGAGCGCATCTGTTACGGCGCTGTTCAGAAAGAGAGATAAAAATGTCCGTTTACAAAGATACCAAAAACAACACTTGGAAGGTCTACTACCGTTTTACGGATTGGCAGGGCAAAGTCCACCAGTCTACGAAGCGAGGCTTTCC